>QKEW01000018.1 GCA_003251635.1 bacterium
AAATTTACCGAACTGTTTGGAAATACAACAACACTAGAATTCATACTGCCCTGAAAATGCCACCTCAGCAGTTTGCTCTAAATGCCCAAATTCAATACAATTTAGATAACAAGGTTAGTGTCTAAAGAAATGGGGGAAGTACACCACCACAATTTATGGAGAAAATTTTTAGAATAAAAATAAATAAAATTAGTGCTATTAACCTTTATTATTTTCCAAATAGTAAATCTTACATCCTGACTATTCCCAAATTTAGTTCACCCAATGGTTCATTTTTAGATAATCATCTAAGTTTTCATACAATAAATAATCGAATTACCCACAAAATTGTTAATGCTGGTAATATAAAAACCAATTTTGATTCATTTAAGAATTACGCTAAAAATAAAGGCTGTCACGTTACGAAAGATATAGATTTATTAGGAGGGATGATTCTGAATGATAATGACCTAAATAATCATTTGGTTCATTGGAGTTATTTTTCTTATAATTTTTTGCATGATAATTATTTGCAAAAAAGCATAGTCAAAACTAAGACTAGCGATACTAAATTTGCTAAAATTATTGATTTAAAAACAACTGTCAGTCTTCCGGCAATATACATATCCCTCTATATTTCAAAAGATTTAAAAATTGATCCAGAGCTATTAGTACATGAAGTAGCAAAATTACCTGTTCATAAAAAAATATTTATCACCAATAAACAGAATAACTGTAAATATACTTTTTCAATATTTGTTAAATTAGCTGATAAATACATGGTAAAAAAGACAAATTTATCTTTATAAATAAATTAAGACCTAGTCCAAAAAACCATCCCAAAACTACAAAAAACCTACCCACTTACACGGGTAGATTTTTTGTTTCAGAGACTATTTGAAAAAATCAAAGCTAAGCTGAGAATTTTTTAATACGTATTATAATACGTATTACTTTTTTTGCATTTACGTACATATGTAAGTAAATGTTTACTTACATGACTCTCTACCCTTTCTAGAAATCTTCCGGTTTTTCAATTTTTTCATAATCAAGATTCTTGGTTCCTTTGCGGACTTTCATGCCGGAAAGTGGCAGTTTGATATTGAAGGTGGTTCCCTTTCCTTCTTCTGATTCAAACCAGACCTGCCCGCCCGTCACCTCAATGATTGACCTGGCGATATAGAGGCCCAGACCGGTGCCTTCAATCTTGGTTTCCTTAACATTATTGGCTCGAAAAAGTTTGGTGAAAATTTTGGCTTTTTGATTTTCCGGAATTCCCATGCCAGTGTCGGACACTTGGATCAGATATTCTTTCTCCTGTTTTTCTATTTTCAAAGTTAGAGTTCCGCCATCTCTATTATATTTTACCGCATTGGAAAGAAAATTTTGAAAAACAATCAGCATCAGTTTCGGATCCACATTGACCTGAGGCATCGCCTTGTCGATTGAAAGAGAAACTTTGATTTTCTTTTGCTTTATCTTGTGTTCCAATTCCTTGAGCACAGTCTTGGCAATTTCCGTGATATCTGTCTTTTCAGGCTCAACTGCAAAAGTTCCCAATTCGATGCTGGTGACATTTCTCAGTAAAGTGTTTACCAAATCCACCATCCGCTGATTTCCCTTATAGATTTCTTGCAGATAATCTTTCTGCTCCTTGGTCAGCTTGCCGGCATCGCCAGCCAAAAGCATCTCCGTGTACCAATTAACAAAAGAAAGTGGAGTACGCAATTGATGGGAAGCCAAGGAAAGAAATTCCGTCTTGGCCCTGTCGACCTCCTTTTCTTTAGTGATATCCCTTTCAACTCCCACAAAAAAGTATAGCTTGCCATCAGCGTCCAAAACAGGGGAAATACTTGCCCAAGAAATATATTCTTCCCCATTTTTTTTCTTGTTTGTAAGTTCACCTGAAAATGTTTTTTTCTCTTCTTTTATGGTTTTCCACATTTTTTCATAAAACTCATAATCCATCTTGCCACCCCAATTATCCTGCGTGCCCACTTTTTGACCAATAATTTCATCTCGCCTAAAGCCAGTGATTTTTTCCACAGCTTTATTGGCATAGATGATGATTCCGTCCGGATCGGTAATTACAATATGGTCCGAAACATTTTCCACCGCCAGTTTAAATTTTTCCAAATCCGTAGCCAACTTTTTTGATTTGGTTTTTTCCTGTTCAGCATCTTCCAGCACGTTGAGCAAGGTCCCTTTTTGACTTTCCAGTTCATCCGCTTTCTTTTTTATATCAGCCATTTGCTGTTTCATTTTTTGATCGATCTCCACTTGAGATTTTTTTATGGCGGCTACCATTTTGCCAAATGAACGCGAAAGACCGCCGATCTCATCTCCGCCTTTCACTTCAATCTTATGTTTGAAATTACCTCTGGCAATGATTTCCGCACTTTTTTGCAAATTTTCTATAGGAACAATAACTTTTTGAACGACAAAACATGTCACTGAATAGTAAATGAGGATAAAAATAACCAGAACAATCAATAAAACAAAAATTAATTGATCGAGGTTGGCAATAACCTCCTTTCCACTAAAGCTCTCGAACGAAAAAAAGGAGATCAAAAAGCCAATCACCAAAAATGATGCTGCCAACTGGACAGCCAGTGATGAAGCTAATTTTCTCCTAATTTTTATTTTTTTATTTTTTGACACCCTAATTTCTTTTTCTTAAGTTTAAGCATCCTTAATCAAAAGCCAATTATGCGGCTATTTTTTCAACTCAATCAAGTCACTATCGAGTAACGCTTATAACTGCATCTTGCTCAGCATCTGGAGCTACTACTGTTATTCTTCCATTGGCAGATTTGTATATTTCATAACCAGCTCCGTTGGCTGAAGATCCACTTGGATCACCTGGAATGGCTACTAAATATTCTTCATTAGCTGTCAAAACTGACAAATCCACTAGCCCTGAACAATCTCCTCCGCTGGCACAGATCTCAGTCTGAGTTTCGCTGATATCCGCTGGCAAAGCGCCATTATTATCAATTGAATATTGATAAACTGCGTTTATAATAGTGTTGACATCGCTTGATCTTTGACTGTTGCGAGTGTCGCCCAATTGTTTTCCCGGATTAATCGCCACGATAACAATTCCCGCCAAAATAGAAATAGCCGCCACTACCAGCAAGATTTCCAACAAGGTGAAACCTTTTTTGCTCTTTTGCATCTTCATTTTCATTGTCTTTTTAATTTTAATTTTTAGATAAATAACTTACTTAAATATTATACCATACATCGCCCAAATTAAAACACCGAGCGGCTCAAGGTAGCTCCTGCCAAGAGGTAACATTCAATTTTGGATTGAGCTGATTCAATTTGATTTCCAACTTGCGAGTGACTTGATCGACTTGGGCATTGACTTGAATGGTTCGATTTTCACCTTCCTCAATGGCAACAGAATAGTCGCAAGCATCGCCTTCCAATGTCAAACTTCCATTGCCGGAAAAATCTTCGTTATCCCGAATGTTTTGCAAAGCCTCTTCCGCACAAGCATCCACCAACGCTCTGGATTGAGCCGATTGTTCCAAACTCAACCCCATCCGGGCAAAATCGGCTCCGGCAATTAGCAAAGAAACAGCAATGGTTGTTGCCGCCGCACCAATGACTATAACCCCCAACAGAGCTACATAGCCTTTCTGATTGTAATTATATTTTCTACTTAGCATTTGATTATTCTATATTCAATAAAGTGCCACGCTTCCATAAAAAGTTTGATCAAAATTATATTCATTTCTGCCCTCGGGATTGTTGTAGGTCAGGGTAAATTGAAAACGGATTATTCCTGACGTATTTGGGCGGGAAAGATTTTCAAAAACCAGATCAGAAGCCACAACTCGAGAATTGTTCAAAGAAATGGCTGAACCAGTTCCCTCCTTGATTTGGACAACTCCATCAGCCAAATCAAAAATTGTCGGATCATCTCCACTGGTCACCACGTCCAAAGAAATGGCCGGATCAGCGGCCCCCCCGGCTGGAGAATTCACATTTTCCGCGTTGCGGATCGAATGGGTTATGAGCTGAGAAATCTGCAAGCCCTGCTGATTGACCTCGTTAATCGCCTGGTTTTTCAATCGGGATTGCAAGATGACAAAAAAGAAACCCGAAGCGGCAAAAAGAATGAAGACCACAATTCCCAGATAGAGCAGCAATTCCACCAGAGTAAAGCCGGCTTGATTTTTTTTCTCTTTTTTTCTATTTGTTGATTTATCCATTACAAGTCGCTATGGTTGAATAATTATCATTTCACTGTTATTGTCATTTCCCACCGCAATAACTCGATCACTTTCCGCCGTGTAGGCCACGCCGTTCAAATTATTCGGCGCATTGAAACTACCTAACAAATCCGGATTGTCTTTGTCAGAAATATCTATGGCCTGAAATTCTTCCCCACCTTCATTGCAAGCAATAAAGACATAGTCATTATCATTTCCCAAAGCCAAATCATTCACATCATCCTTAGCATCAAACGTTCCTCTTAGCTCGGGATTATCCGCCGAAGAAATGTCCAGAATCAAAACTTCCCCGCCAGATCGACCCAGCACAACCGTTTGGGCAAAACCGACAATTGAAAGCCCGGCGCTATTGCCATTAGCATCATATCCGCCCACTTTGTTCGGTGAGGATGAGCTGGAAATATCAATCACTTGCAGTTCTTCTGAATTACTGTCAGAAGCAACAAAAGCATAATCATCCAAAACCACCACCTCTTGAGCATTGCTGCCCAATTCTTCTTCGCCCAGCAATACTGGGCTACTCGGATTATTCACGTTGATAATAAAAAATTCTCCGTTTTTATTGTCCTGGTCAGTAACCAGATAAACTTTATCATCAGCAAAATAAATTCCATTGGCATTATCATTGCCTGCTAAATTGTAGGTTCCGATCAGCGATGGGGAGCTAGGGTTGGAAATATTAACAATTTGAAGCTCCTCGGAATTACTTTCAGAAGAAATATAGGCATAGTTGCCATTTACCGCGATGTTGGTCGGATTGTCTGGCAAATTGAGCGCACCAACTAAAACTGGGGTGGCTGGATCGGAAATATCAACCACCACAAAATCCGGATCGCCGCCCAGACGCACCATGTAGGCATAATTTCCCTGCACTTGCACTTTCCGACCATTTTGATTGCCAGCCAATCCTAAAACTGATTGCATTGTGGGATTGGTCCAATCTCCAAATTTTTCCACCACCTTTTGCCAATAAGTTAAATAACTCACCAATAAGACCTCTCCGGTGCGTTGTAAATTCTGATCCCAATTAACACGAGTGCTGATTTGTTTTCGGTTATCATCAATGGAGGTGACGGTAGTCTCTCGAGTAAAAATATCAATGTCGTCCTGACTACCGGAAAACTCCCATTGACCATTGCTAAACACTAAACCATAGGTACCATCAGCCAGATTGGCAAAATCTTCATCTCTGATGTTTCTGGCCACCGCCAACCCTTCCTCAGCCAAAAGCACCGCCTTAGTTCGATTACCCAATAGTCGAGAGCTTTCCCAGCCATAAATAAAAGTCCCGCCAATAACAGTTACCAGTAAAGCCAAAACTGCTCCGGCAAGAAGAATCTCTACCAAGGAAAAACCTCTTGAAAAATATTTATCTTGCATGCACTAAGCGTAATAAATTAATATTCCACCATGCCTTTCTCATTGACCTCTAGAGTTCTCACGTTTCCATTAATTGATGTCAGGATAAATGTTCCCACTGTGTCCGGTTCTCCAAGCATTTTACTGAAAACCATTTCCTGCAATCCGGTTGGAGAAATAGTGCCCGACACCGCAGAAACCTCGTCATAGAGACTGTCTCGATTCAAATAGCTATCTCCTTTGAAAACAACAATTTGTCCTTGATCAGCGCGCACTCCCCACTGGCTATCCTGCCTGTTTGTCTGGGAAAAAAGTTGAGCCTTTCTGATTGCAATGGCCAAATCACCAGAGGCCACATCCAAATCATTGCGAATCTGAAAAGTTTGATAGACTGGAACGGAAAAACCGGCAATCAAAACAATCACCGCCATCGACAACATAACTTCCGGCAAGGTGTAACCCAACCGATTTATTTTTTTATGCAAAGGTCGGTGTTTCATTTAGCCTCATGTTCGAATTTAAATACTTTGATTACTTTCTTCAAAATCACGCCCTTGTGAACTTTCTTGATTTTGCGTTTCTTCAACTGGTTTTTCTGACTCGACTGGCCTGTTTTCAGTTTTCACTGGAGCAGAAATATTTTTTTTATTAATGGTCTTTGGCTGATTCAATCCTCCAATCAAACTGTAGATTGGCAAAATTACCGCCAAAGCCACCGCCACCACTCCCAGCCAAACGAAAATCAACATTATCGGTTCCAACAAAACGGTCAAATTTTTGGTAGTAGTTTCCGTTTTGACTTCATAGGTTTCTCCGATTTTTGCAAATATTTGGGGCAAAGCGCCGGATTGTTCCCCACTGACAATCATGTGCTGTATAGTCGCCGGAATAAATTTGTTGGATTTTTTATAAGAACGAAAACTCTTTTGGAAAGAATTGCCCTGATCTATTTTAGTTTTTAGATGAGTGTAAAAATTCCGATAACCACGAAAGGTCGTAGCATTAACCAAGGAATTAAGAGCGGATGTTATCGGCATGCCAGCTCCCAGGAGATTGCCCATCAAAAAACCGAATCGAGCGATTTCCGTTTCCTGAATCAAACGTTTGATGCCAGGCAATTTAAACAAAAACCACTGACCGATAAATTTGGTTTTGGAAAAATAAAAAACTAAATAAAAAAACAATATCAGCAACAGCAGAAAACCCGGAATCACAATCTTTCCCCAATCGCCCAAAAATTCTCCGGTTGAAATTAAAGCCCGAGTTACCAATGGAAGTTTAACGTTCAACTGAGAAAAAACCGTGGCCAATCGCGGCAGAATAAACCAAGCAATTCCAACTCCTATAAACAATGCCAACGAAAGAACCAGAACCGGATACATCATGGCTGATTGAATCTTGGAACGAAATATTCTCTCTTTTTGTTCTTGAATGGCAACCACTTTCAAATTTTCTGACAGTCGACCAGTTTCTTCCCCTACACGAATCAAGGAAATTGTGTGTTGGGGAAAAATTTGCGCACTTTCCAGCGCTTTCCAAATTGGCATACCACCTTCAATTTCAGCTTGAATTATATCCAATATCTTTTTCATCTGCTTACCGGGCATTTCTTTTTGGATAGCTTTCAAGGCAGCCACGATATTCATGCCGGAAGCAATCAACATGCTCAGATTTTCCACAAAATATTCGCGTTCCTTTCCCATTCCAATACTCAAAAAACGAGAATATTTTTTCCCTTTTTCTGTCTTTACTTTCTTTTTCTCCGTTTTTTTGTTTTTACTTATTTTAAGCATCTCAACTAACAATTATATATCTTCTGGCGGCTGAGCGACTCTCAATAATTCCTCCAGAGTTGTGACGCCTTTCTTGACTTTCTCCACTCCGTCTTCAAAAAGAGTCCGTGATCCATGCTGACGAGCCAGCGCCCATATCTGATCAGCCGAAGGGTTTTTCAATATCAAATCTCTTATTTCATGATTGACTCGAATTAGTTCAAAAATAGCCGTTCTTCCATGATAGCCGGTGTAGTTGCAATTTTCGCAGCCTTTTCCTTGATACAAAGTAAGTTCTTGATCTCCAAAATATTTTTCCAAGTTAAGATTTTCTCGATTATGCTCGACCACCCTAACTGAACGGCTGTATCGACATTTCTCGCAAATCTTTCTGACCAATCTTTGGGCTACCAACAATTCCAAAGTGGAAGCCAACAAAAACGGCTCAACCTGCATATCCAAAAGACGCGGAATAGCGGTGGGGGCATCATTGGCGTGAAAACTGGAAAATAGCAAATGACCGGTCAATGCCGCATTGATTCCTATCTCGGCCGTTTCCAAATCCCGAATTTCTCCCACTAAAATTATATCCGGATCCTGGCGAACAATAGAGCGCAGACCCTTGGCAAAAGTAAGATCGGTTTGCGGATTGACTTGAATTTGATTGGCACCAGACAACTGATATTCAACCGGGTCTTCAATGGTGGTAACATTAACTTCGGGCTTATTAAGTTGTTTCAATAGCGCATAGAGTGTGGTGGTTTTTCCACTGCCAGTTGGCCCGGTAACTAAAATCATACCGAAAGGTTTGCGACTGGCTTCCTTTAAATTCTTGTGATCATTTTCAGAAAGTCCCAAATCGGACATGGCAAAATCTTTGACATATTCAGTTAGGATACGAATGACTATCTTTTCTCCATTTAGTGTGGGCACAATGGAAACACGCATATCGATACGCCGATCATTTCTTAACATTCTCATTGAACCATCTTGAGCGGAAAAATGATCATCAATTCTCAAGCGAGATTGGACCTTGATTCGATTAACAATATTTTCATAGTGTTCCTTGGGAATCTTTCCAGCTTCTCGCAATAATCCATCCACCCGGAAGCGAACTACGATGTCACGCTCACGTGGCTCGAAATGAACATCTGAGGAACGGAAAATCAAAGCATCATCGATGATTTCCTCAATTATTTCAGGCGCTATTTTGCTGCTGTCTTCAATGATCTTAGCAAAACGAGTGTCCAACGGCTTTCGATAACGGACCAGCATTTCATCAATATCCTGAGACAGAGAGTAGGCTATCTCGATTTTCTTTGAAGAAAAAAATTTTTCTAAGGCGGGCAACAAATCTTTTTGCTGAGGATCATCCGTGGTTATGACGATTTTATTGTCATCTTCCGCAAAAATTACAACCCTAAATTGCTTAGCCAACTCTTCAGGTATCCGCCCTATCTGCTCCAAAGTAGGTACATTGGAATTAAGATCGGCATATTGAATTCCAAAATTTTCAGCCACCGCTTGACCAAAAAGATCTTGGTTTATTATTTCTTGAGAAAAAAGATAATCCAAAAAAGACCTCCCGGGAGATTTGGCCAACACTTCCTCGGCCAAGTGAGCATCTTCCTCGGAAATATAATTCCCTTTTAGGAGAATTTCTTTAATTTGTTCATCACTAAGAGATCTTTGTTGTGTCATTTTTATTTTTTGATTTTTATTTTTGAAAAATATCCATCCCCTAAAAGGCGCCTGTGGATTTTATTTTCTCAACATTTCCCCAACTTGAGTCACGACCTCAGCAAGTGGCGTATTGGATTTGACGAAATAGCCCTTGGCGCCCAACTCTTTAACCTTTTTCAAATCATCTTCCTGACTGAGATTGGAAAGAACGATTATCGGAACATTGATGCCTTTGTTTTTGATTTCCTCCAAAGCTCCAAAGCCATCAAGGTTTGGCATTATCAAGTCCATCAAAACCAAAGCAAATCCTCCTTTTTCCAGTTGATCAATAGCTTGTCGACCATCACCAACAACCATAACTTCATAGCCGGCATGTTCCAATTTCAAAGAAAGCGCTTTAGCAATAGGTTTCTCATCTTCAGCAATCAATATTTTAGCTCGATCAGACATTATCTTTATTTTAGCTTTTAAATCCAACCTCACAGTATCAATCTACCACAAAAAAGACCGCCTCACAAGAACATATCAAACCCAACACCTTCAGAATCCACCATTTACGTAAATCTTTACTTACATGGATTTTAAAATATTTTTCAATACCCCAGCGGCGGTTTGGTTCTTTTCCCCAACTGATTGAGATTCATTTCTTTGATTTGCGAATAGATATCTTCAATTTCCTTCAAAAAATCATCCAGCGATCTGCCATTAATTTTCATATTTTGATGAACATATTCGAGTGTTTTATCAAAATCATTTTTAAACTTTGTATTGATATCTTTCCAAACAATTCCCCTCAGGGCTTCGGCGTAAATTGGGTCATATTTAATTGCGCCAATCTTCATCAAAAATGCAATTGAAGGATAACCCAAATAGCCTTGCCAATACGAGCCGTTGTCATTGGCCCTGATTGCCTTGGCGGAGGGATCATAGTAAACCGTATAAAATTTGTTTCCGCTGGAAGAAAAAATCTTGGCTGAATTATTGCCCATTTCTATGCGCCCATCGCCAATCGCTCCCAGCGCTTCATATATTTTTATTTTTGGCGGCAATTTCCATTTCATAATTTAAAAATTTATTCAATAACCGGAC
This sequence comes from bacterium, assembly GCA_003251635.1. Taxonomy (GTDB): domain Bacteria; phylum Patescibacteriota; class Minisyncoccia; order Moranbacterales; family GWC2-37-73; genus SZUA-486. The sequence goes on from QKEW01000018.1 coordinate 10,127, forward strand.
ACCAACGAATGTTGGTAAAATCAACCTGCCCCGGCTTGGATTTGAATTTCTTTTCTTTTTTCATAAGATTATTTTCCACCCTTTTCCTTTATATCAAATTCCCAACATCCACCCATATTTTTCTCTCCATGATATTTCATGGCCTCAAAAATTTTATCAATTTTTACCATTTCCCATTTCTTGCTTTCCTGTCCTGGATTGATAAATCTTAATTCATCTTTATCAGAATAAATTCTATCAAAAACACAAACATGCCCACTATGAAAATCACTGCCAACAAGCGCGCCCCAATCAAAACAAATCAAGACATCTCTATCATATTTCTCAATTTCAACTAAATATTCTTTGAAATCATCGACTGTTTCAAATTTGTCTATCAAATGCAAACTCATTTTCAGAGGTATATTAAGTTTTTCAAAAACTAAGTTAGGCTCATATTTCTGATTTCCAATTTGAGTCCCCCATCCTGAAGACGGCCTTTTGCCCGTTCTAGCGTTCCAAAAATATTTTAATTCTTGCTCAGGCACAATCAAGCCCAAATGATAACCTAGAAACTCAGCAGCTAAAAGCGGTACTTCATGCTTTAGCATGATCATTTGGATACACGTTGGCACACAGCACCAATTTTGCTGCGTAAGTGGAACATACCTTGAATCTTTTGGAATGATTTCAATCATATTTTTGTATATATTTTATATCACAAAACAATAATTACATTATCCCAATCACCGCTACCATTGCTTCGACTTTTTCGGGCTTGTCGCGACGAAAGGAAAAATATTTTTGCTCGTTTTCAAAAGTGCATTCTTGATTGTCCTCAATGTTTTCGGTTTTGATTCGGAGCTTAGCTAACTGAGATCGGATGATGCCTTTGAGATCAACCAAAATTTTTCCATCCTTTTTAACCACAAACTGAGGATATTTTTCAAATTCAGCCAAGATATCCGAACCGATTTCGAAATGACACTGATTGATTCCCGGCCCCAGAGCCAGATGTAAATTTTCAACACTGCCCCCAATTTCCAAAATTTTTGCAACCGCATTTTCAATCACTCCATCAACAATTCCCCGCCAACCGGCGTGAACCAAGGCTACGATTTGGGCTTTTGATTCGCAAAAATAAACTGGGATGCAATCAGCAATGGTCACTGAAAGAAAAACGTTTTTCTTTTTGGTCACCAATCCATCCGCGCCCAAAATCATGACCTCACTTTTTTGATCAACCAATTCAACTTTGCTGCCATGAACAATTTCGGCCGCTATTACCTTTTTTTGATCAGCTCCGATTTTTTCAAAAAATGATTTTCGATTTTCCAAATTCAAATCACTGCCGACAAACAGCTTCATTGACCCATCCGACCTTTCTGACATTACCGCCGTTACATTTTTTAATTTTGGAAAAAAATCCAGCATAAATTTCTAATTCAAAATAATTTTTTGAGCTTTAATTCCTTCACCTAAAAATTTGCTTCCCAAATTAACAAATTTATCCGTCAAATCAGTTGTATAAAATTTTCTTTTTGAATTCCTATTTAGTTCTATCTCTATTTCCGGATGACGCTCCAAATAATTAGCCAACTTTTCTGCCACAATTTCACCTTCCGAAAGAACAGTAATTTTTTTTCCGACAATTTTCCTAATCTCATTTTCCAGAATTTCATAATGAGTACAACCCAAAATCAAAGTATCAATATTTTTCTTCATCAACGGTTCTAGATAATTTTTCAAAATCATTCCGATTAATTCCGGAGAATTTCCACTTGATTCAATCAAAGGAACTATAAGTGGGGCCGCTTGAGAAAAAACTTTGACCCGCGGATTTCTTTTGACTAATTCTTTTTCAAAAGCTCCGGAAATCACCGTGCCCTCAGTTGCAATAACTCCAATCCTCCCATTTTTTGTTGCTTCAACAGCCTCTTCTACCGTTGGCACAATTACTCCCAAGACTCTTTTTTGCGGATATCTAATTGGCAAATATTCTTGTTGAATTTTTTTAAGAGCCTCTGCGGAAGCTGTGTTGCAAGCCAAAATAATTAATTTACAATTTTGATTAAAAAGAAAGTCCACGGCTTGCTTTGTGAACTCATAAACCACCCCTTGAGAACGAGTTCCATACGGAACCCTGGCGGTATCACCCAAATAGAGAAAATCGTAATCTGAATTTTTTTTCAAAATACTCTTCAAAATATTTAATCCGCCAAAACCTGAATCAAAAACACCAATTGATCCTTTTTTAAAATTCATATCTTTTTTGAATTTATCGACTCGTCCCATATGCTAATTATAAACAGATTTTCCAAAAAATCCACAAAAAAACTTCCTTTTCAGGAAGTTTTTTTCTTAGTGCGTCGTGAGGCCTGCCTGCCGTCAGGCAGGGATTCTCCTTCGGACCTGGGCACTGAAAAAGCAAAATCATTTGCTTTTTCCGGGCGCGCCCTTCGAATCCCTTTAATTAAGAGAAATTGGTGCGTCGTGAGGGATTCGAACCCCCGACCATCAGCTTAAAAGGCTGTTGCTCTACCGACTGAGCTAACGACGCAAAACAAAAAACAGGCTTTTAAATAACCAAATTAATTATACTCCAAACAAAATTTTCGTCAACCTTCAGCTCTAGTTTTTGCCGCGGCCGATGAAAAGTAAAAACACCAAAGGCAAAATCATCCAAATGACCCCCGCTAATGGCGAAATGAAATATTGTAAAGATTCACCCGAAACATAGTCCAATACCGGTTTTTCCGGTAAAATTGTCAAAATTATGCTAAATAGAAGGCCTGCCTCCAAAAAACTAAGGACCAAAACCTGCCAAATAGACAAACCGCTGCCAGATAGATGAATTTCAAAGAGCTTACTATCAACCATGGTCAAAAATACGACCAAGGCCAAAAATATAATCAGAGGACTGAATTTACCCAAAGAGGAAGACAACCCGTTGGAAACTTGCAAGATAGCAAAAGCGATATAAATATTGATCAGGGCATTGTGCAAACGAAAACGCCCAATCAAAAGCCAAAACAGTAAACTGAAACCAAAAAGGGCCAACACCACGATGACCAACTCACCCACCAAGCCGGAAGGCTGCAAATTTGTCCAAATATTGCTCATATTTCCAATCAATAAATAACAGCTCAATTATATAACCTTTCCCCGAAAACAACAATATTCGACTGGACAATTAACCCTGATTCGACTAAGATTAAGGGAGTTGAAGTGAAGATTTTTAGACCCTAATAATCCATGTTTGACATCAATAAAAAAAGGAATAAACAAATTTTTTTCTGGATCTTGGTAATCCTGTTTTTTGTAACTTCCTCATTCTTAATCCTCTACTCTTTCGGTTATACGTTCAATTCCGAAAGAGGTATTTTTGTCTATGCTGGCTCAATCACACTCAAATCAAATCCGCAAGATATTGATGTGAAAATAAACGATTTAGACGTTTCCAAAAAATTAAGCCTAATCAACAATTCATTTCACATTGATCGAATCAAACCAGATGAATATATCCTCAAAATCAGCGCTCCGGGCTTCAACACTTGGAACAAAAAAATTCAAGTTCGCAGTGGAGTTTCCACTGAATTTTGGAATGTGCTTTTGACTCGTCAGGATTATCAACGCACAAACTATGAAACTGATTCGAATATAAGCAACTTTTTTATCGCTCCCACTAAAGATTTGATTGCTTTGGTAAACAACAGAAAAGAGGATGATGAATCATCTGAGCTTTCCATAGATATTCTGGATAGTGAAAAAAATGAGACCGAAAGGGTTTTCTCTTCGAATGAATATGAATTTACTGACGACAAACAGGAAAATATCGAGTGGTCGCCTCAATCACAAAAAATTATCCTACCCCTAAAAAAAGGTAGCGAAAAAGAATATTTCATCATTGACCTGGAAAATCCGAATCAGCCCTTGAAGCTGGAGGATTTGGCTGAAACTTCCAAAGTTTCCATGGTTCGCTGGGATCCTCAAGATAAAAATATAGTTTATTACATGTCCAAGAGAGATCTTTATCGACTAGACACGGCCGATCCGCAAAATCCAAAAGTCATCGCCAGACAAATATCCAGCTACGATATCTCTGGGAAATTCATCTATTATTTCCAACTTCCCAATGGAATTGTTTTTCAAACCAATTTAGACGGCTCAATGTCGCCTCAACAAATCACCACCTCCGCTCCGTCTGACATGCATGACGATTCCTTCCGCATCATTGTCTATGATAAGGAAAAAATTGCCATGAAAAATAAGTCCAACCAACTTTTCATTTTCAATAAAACTGAAAAGGATGAGTATTTCAATAAACTCTTGGATAATGCTCAGGGATTACAATTTTCCAATGACGGAAAAAAACTGCTTTTTTGGAATGAGCGAGAAATTCTCACCTATTTCACCTCCAATTGGGAAGATCAGCCACTGCGCCAAGAAAATGATATTCTCTTGGTCACCCGCTATTCTCAGCCTCTTTCCAATGTCCAATGGAGTGACGACTATGAACATGTGCTCTTTCTAGCCACTGACAAAATCAAGGTTACCGAGCTGGATCAACGCGATCACAGCAACACTTTTGATGTTGCCACGTTGAGTCAATGCCAGGCCAAAATGGTAGACAATTTCTCTCAAGATCGACTCTATTTCACCAACCAAAACGAACACGGTGAAAACATCTTTCAATCAATCGACTTCCCTGAAGAAGTTGGAATATTTGGGTTTTAATTTTTCTGAAAAAATTTAGGATAACAAAAAAACACTTCGTAAAAAAGTGCTTTTTTTATACACAAAAGAAAAAACGCCCGAAGGCGTTTCGTTATCTCTTCGCCCATTGTGGGGTCGCTTCACTCCTTGAAACCTCGCGGTTTCAATACTTCCACCCCGGGAAAACCCAGGTTTTCCCGAACCCTTTCCTCCCACAATATTCTCGCTAGCGCTTCGCCCATTGTGGGGCGCGGCGGGCTTTTTTTAGTCCTGGCTTCTTTCTTTCAACCTTTCTGGAATCTCGAGTCAACATACCCAAGCTTCGCAAGGTTTTTTTGAAACCTTCGTCAAATTCCACCAAAGCTCTGGCAATTCCCAACTGAACTGCTTCCACCTGTCCGGTAATTCCACCGCCTTTCACCAAAACGGTCATGGCGAACTTACCATACATTCCGGTTTCCTTTAGGGGAGCCAGTAAAACATTTTGCTGAATCAAGGAAGCGAAATAATCTTTCATTTCCCGATCATTAACAACAATATCGGCTTCAGTCGCCTTGGCATTTTCATAAATCCGAACTTGAGCCACCGAAGTTTTACGTCGTCCAACTCCAACAAAGTATTTTCCGGTAATTTTTTTTGCGACTTTAGATTTGCTTGAAGCTGTCTCTTTTTCCTCAATCACTGTTTCAGAAGCTTTTACTTCCGGCGCGACGTCCTTCACAGCCGTCTTGCTTTTGGCGGGCTGTTTCTTGACTGAATCTTTTTTCGTCTCTTTTTTTACTGCCATAATATTACTAGATAATGAAAATCTTAAAATGATATATATTTAACACGGACTATTTTCTAATGAGTAACATCAATTTTGTATTGGTGTTCGCTACCAATTACCGGATGCAGCCTCTTCATCATTCGATCTCTCAATTTATTCTTTGGAAGCATTCCATTGACCGCATTCATCAATACCTTAGTCGCATCTTTTTTCATTAAATCCTTCAAGGCAATCGAAGTGACTCCGCCTGGGTAGCCGCTAAACCGATGATAAACTTTGTCATCCATCTTTTTGCCACTAACTGCAACTTGGTCTATATTGATCACAACTACTGAGTCGCCACCGTCAATATGTGGAGTGAAATCAACTTTATTTTTTCCGCTCAAAACCAAAGCCACCTCGGTTGCTAATCTTCCCAGAATTTTTCCTTTGGCATCAAAAAGATGAGTTTTCCTTTCCATAATAATTTTTTATCCAACTAAATTAGCTACTTAAAAACAAATAAATTAAACAAATTCAATAACGGCCATTTGAGCGCTATCACTCTTGCGTCTTTCCAGTTTGGTAACTCGAACAAAACCGCTCTGACGATCTCCAAATCGATCAACAAAATTTCCGCTCAATTTCTTCACTGCTACTGCCGGCATGAAACGACGCAAATCACGAATAATTGCAACTTTTCGAGTTTCATCTTTTTTCATCTTCAAAGCCTTACCAATCATTCTATCAACAATTGACTTAAGCTCCTTGGCTCTTGCCTCAGTAGTGGTCATTTTTTCCTTCACGATCAAACTACCCAAAAGCGTTTTAAGAAGGGCTGTTCGTTGACCCTTGAGTCTACTAAATTTTCTGCCTTTTACTCTATGTTTCATATGAGTTCCTACAATCTAAACAAATTATTCTCCGTTATTTTTTTACTTTAAAGTAAATCCCAATTCCCCGATTGATTTTTTAATTTCTTTCAATCCTTTTTCTCCCATTCCTTCTAAAGCCAAGATTCCCTCTTCGTCGTATTTGATGATATCTTTAACTTTTTTAATTCCAGCTGTTTCCAAAACATTCAAAGTTCGGGTTGAAAGAGATTTCAATTCCTCAACTTTGGTCTTGCTCAAATCTTCTACTGGCTCGCTTGATTCAACTGGAGATTCAACACTTTCTTCTTCAATTTCACCTTCGCTGATTTCCTCTTCTTCTTTGGCAACTTCGATACCAATTAAAGCTGAGAATTGTTCTACCAAAATATTCACTGCCTTGGAAAAAGCTTCTTGCGGATCAATGCTTCCATCAGTGACAACTTCCAAGGTAATTTTATTATAGTCAGTTCTCTTTCCAACCCGACTATTTTCAACTTCATAATTCACTCTCTTGATAGGAGTATAGACTGCATCAATTGCAATCACTCCGATTTCTTTTTCTTCTCGCTCTTGCTGCTCAATAGGCAAATAACCCAATCCGGTTGAAATTTCCAATTCCATTTCCAATTCGGTTTTCTTGTCAGTTATGGTTGCAATAGCTTGGTCTTTGCTAACAATTTCAACATCTGAAGAACATTTGATGTCGTTAGCGGTTATCACTCCTTCACCCTTGGATTTCAAGCTGACTTTAATTGGACCGTCATGATGCATTTTGAAACGAATTTTCTTCAGATTCAAAATAATTTGAACCACGTCTTCTTTCACGCCTTCGATAGTTGAAAATTCATGAGACACACCCTTGATTTTCACTGAATTTATAGCTGCTCCTTTCAAAGAAGAAAGAAGCACTCGACGCAAAGCATTTCCCAAAGTTGCTCCGTATCCCGGATAGCATCCGGCGATTTCGAACTTTCCAGAAAACTCATCAATCGGTGTATATTTTGGTTTCTGAGGAAGAGAAACTATCTGCATATCCTCTTGATAAATTCTTAACCCGTGATCTCATCACAAATTAAGGATTTTAGTTAATAATTGAGATTTAAAAAAATTTAACGTGAATAATACTCCACAATCATTTGCGGATCAACATGAATTCCGATTTCATCCCTGCTTGGAACTGAAACAATCTTTCCTTCAAATTTACTGGCATCAAATTGAACCCAAGCTGGAAAATCTTTCTTATTCTTCAAAATTGGCATTTGGGAAGCAAAGAAAGCGGATTCCTTTTTATTTTCATTGATTGCTATCACGTCTCCAACCTTTACTTGAAAAGAAGGAATATCCACTCGACGACCATTAACCGTAAAATGTCCATGATTCACTAATTGTCGAGCCTGGGAAGGAGAAGTAGCAAAACCCATTTTTCTAACCACACTATCCAAACGCATTTCCAAGCCAGCTAAAAGCAAATCGCCAGTCACACCTTTCTTGTTTTTTGCCTCTTCAAAATGACGACGGAATTGTTTTTCCAAAACTCCGTACATTCTCTTGAGTCTCTGTTTCATGGCCAATTGACGACCAAACTCGCTAAGCCCACGAGAAATAGTTTTTCCGTGTATTCCTGGAGCGTAAGCTTTTCGAACCATTGCACACTTAGGCGAATTGCAGCGATCTCCCTTAAGAAAAAGCTTCTCTCCGGCTCGGCGGCATTTTTTACATTTTGATTCCAAATCTCGTGCCATAACTAAATAATCTATTACTTATTGATACTAAATATTTTTTAAACTAAACTCGTCGAGGTTTTTTAGGTCGACATCCATTGTGAGGAATTGGAGTAACATCCTTTATCATTTGGATATCAAATCCTCGGTTAGCCAAAGCTCTAATTGAAGCTTCTCGTCCGTTTCCTACACCTTTAACATAAACCTCCAATTCAGACATTCCATATTTTCTAACTTTTTCCGCCACGTCACCCACCACTTGCGTTGCTGCATAAGGAGTAGCCTTCTTGGCGCCTTTGAATTTCAATAATCCGGAACTTGACCAACCTAAAACAGCTCCGTTCAAATCTGAAATAGTTACAATCGTATTGTTATAGGTACATTTGATATGAGCTTGGCCCTTAAGAATCTGGTGGCGAATCTTTTTCTTCTTCTTTTTCAAATCAGAAGCCGAAGAATCCGCCTCTTTTTCAGTCGGAGCATCACTTTCGGTCTGCACTTTTTTTATCTCTTCTTTTTTATCAGATTTTTCGGTCATAGAAAATTAACTTACTATTTTTATTATCCAAACGTCTGTCTATCTAATTATTTATCAGTCAAAACCAGCTTGCAAACCCTAGGTCTTTTCAACCGTTCGACGTCCACTTCCCATAGTTTTTCTGACGTTACCCCGAACCGTTCTGCTGTTGGTTTTAGTTCGTTGACCTCGAACCGGCAAACTCTTCTGATGACGTGATCCTCGATAGCAACCAACTTCCCGCAATCTCTTCACGTTCATTTTGATTTCGTGCTTGAGATCTCCTTCAACCTTATAACCTTTCTCGATCTCATCTCGAAGCTTGTTTGCATCTTGAGTCTCAACATCCTTGGTCCTAAGCTCCTTATCAATTCCAACCTTTTCCAAAATCTTTTCACTGGTTGAAGGCCCGATTCCATAAATATGAGTTAGGGCAATTTTTATTTTCTTATCATCAGGCAAATTTATTCCAGCTATTCTTAGCATAAGTCTATATTAAATCTATTTTATTAAAACTTCTCCAAATTAGATAATCTACTAACCCTGACGTTGCTTATGTTTAGGTATCGGACAAATAACATAAAGCTTTCCTCTACGTCGAACTATTTTACATTTGGCACAAATCTTTTTTACAGATGCTCTAACTTTCATTTTTTTGTGTAAATTTCGAATTAAATTCTCTTAATAATCCGCCCTTTAGTTAAATCATAAGGGCTCATCTCCAAGATAACTCTGTCTCCCGGCAAAAGACGAATGTAGTTAACTCGCATTCTCCCGGAAATATGGGCTAGGACCTCATGACCATTATCCAATTTAACTTTAAAGGTTGTGCTTGGCAGCGTTTCAACTACCACGCCTTCCATTTTTATCAATTCTTTGTCGGCCATAAAACAATAATTTATTATTGACACCCCAAAAAAAGAGGCTTGGATTTTTCTCCAGAAAAACATTCCTTAAGCGTGATTAACAACGTTTTTTCCTCTATTTCTGGACCCCCTATTGACTTTTTCAGAAAGCATAGGCACATGATAACAGATAACGTTTTTTCTGTCAACCAGGGAACCTCTTATCCACCAATTAGCGATAGCCCCTGGTCCAATTTGAGAGTTTTTCCTAAAAAAGCAAGGGGGCATTTTTTGCACTTTTTAGGCGCAATCATTGCCCAATTGAGAACCCAAAGAAGTCTCATCTTGGTCACTTTCTTCACTTTCTTTTTCTTTATCTTTCTTTAATTTATAGTAAAGACGATTTTCTACTCTCAGATCAACATATTCCAGTTGCTTCACTTCTTCGGTAGATAGTTGTCGATTCAAAAAATTCTCCAAAAAATCAATAGTCTTAGACGGCTCAATTTCAGTGCTGATAAAGATGGTCCAACCATTTTGAGTTTTCAGATTAACTTCTTGGGCCAATTTTGAACTTAACGTAAACTCATTTTCAACGCCCAAATCAACGCCCTTCAATTCATTCCTGGTTTTTACCAAAAATTCTATTTTTTCCTTATTCAAGACCTTGTCCCCCTCTGAGGTTTCTTGACTTTCCTGGTCTGTAACTTTCAGCAAATCGTTCTCCAGAACCTCCTTAGAATCGAGAGAGACCTGTTGATAGGCAAAGCCTTCGTTATCCACCAAAAAACAGTGATTGGAAGAATCACACCAAACTAAAAGCAAGTCCCTTTCCACAATTTCCACCAAAACACTTTGCGGAAAAACTTTTTCAATTTTTATTTGGCGAATCCTTTTGAAATTCTCCAAAAGCACATCATTAACTTTTCCGCGTGGAAAAAGAAGGAAATTATTTTTAGGAAAAATTCCCAAATACTTTCCATTCCAAACCTCCTGACTGACACCCATCAACATCTGGGAATCCAGCTTTTGATTTCCAACAATCTTCACTTCATTTATTCGCAAGAATTGAGAGAAAAAGAGCGAATAAACCAAGATGGCGAAAAAGGCTATTGCTAAAAAATAGAAAAAGGAACGATAAAAAAGACCAAACAACTGAAAATTGTTGTTTCTTCTGGAAATCAATCGGCTTTTTTGATATTCCAACTCTTTTTTTATCTTTTTTTTATGACCAAAGTAAGCCATTTTAAAAATCGATTAACAAATTTTCCAAAACTAATCGCGCATTAACATTGCTATTTTTCAGCGTATGGATGACCCGGTCAATGGCAAAGATTTTAGAATAATGGGAAATTAATTGTTGACCCTCATTTTTAATCGCCTCTTTTCTGAGTTGCCAAATCCAAACATTAAGGAAAAATAGGGCTTGTGGAATGTTTTTTGACATCTCCTGAGCATGAGAAATTCTTTGATTCAAATCCATTTGAAAAATTTCTTTCAAAGCTCCGCAGGCTTTGTTGTAAGCATCCACTGTCAAATTTTGTTCGGAAAGACCCGGGCGACCCATCAAAAAATCCTGACCCTCACCCTCACTGCCCAATTGAACATTTTCCACTAAAGTAAAATTGATTTTTTGACAACGCGACTTGATGGTTGGCAAAATTTTTGAATCTTCATGGGTAATCAAAATGATAACGGAAGTAGAGTTGGGCTCCTCCAAATTTTTCAAAAAAGCATTTTGAGCCGTTAAATTCATCTTATGAGCATTGTCTACAATCAAAACCTTTCTTTTTCCATTAATCGGAAAAAAAGCCAATTCCCGGCAAGATCGCCGCACCATTTCTGCTGAAATCTCTTTTTCTTTTATTATGCCTTTTTTCTCTTCAATCTCCGGACTCAAGACAATCAAATCGCCAAGCAATGCATTTTTTAGATCCCGAGTTAAAGAAAGATTTTCACCCAAAATTAAACTGCGGGCAAAAGCTTTGGCCAAAAGAAACTTTCCCACATTTTCCGGACCACAAAACAAATAGGCTCCGGCAATAGAATTTTTTTCTATAACTTTTTGCAAAAAATCGAAAGCTTTTTTATTACCAAAAAATTGCATGACTCTAGTACCTTTCTACAATTAAATAACTTTGTTTATATATTCAATAATTTTTTCCCGAAAGGATTCTTTGGAAAAATTTTTCGCCCACTTTCTAATACCATCGCTATTGAATTTTGATTCACTTTCCAAAAATCGCCGCACTGCGTCAGTCAAAACTTCCGCCTTTTGTGAGTCATAAAATATTCCTGTTTCATTTTCCACTACAGTCTCCAAAGCCCCACCGCTTCGATAAGCAATTACCGGCAAACCAAAACTCATAGCCTCAACTGGTGCAATACCAAAATCATCTTCGGCCGCAAAAACAAAAGCTCGAGCATTTTGATAATATGCGGCTAAACTTTCGTCACTTTGCCAAGCCACAATTTTCACATTTTCCTGAGCAATTTTTTTCAGATAATTTAGTTGCTCCCCTTCCCCAATCACAACTAACGGCAATCTCAATTCATTGAAGGCCTTCACAATGACATCGACTTTTTTGTAGCCGGACAATCGGCAAACCGTCAAAAAATAATTCTCTTGAATTTTTGCCGATTCTTGGGAAGATTGGTCCTGATCTTTTTTTATTAATTTATCAGCCAAGTCAGCTACCGGAGGATAGATCACTGACGATTGCCGACGATAATATTTAGTGATTCGTTTTTGGGTATATTTGGAATTAGCAATCAAATAATCCGGTCTGTCCGCCGCCATCCTATCCCAGATTCGCAAGTAACTAAAAAACAAGCGCTTTATGATTGAATTTCGCACTCTTTTTTCTTTTAAATAGGCATCTTTATAATCCCAAACAAAACGCATCGGAGAATGAACATAGGCAATATGTTTTGTTTCCAATTTAGTTACAATGCCCTTAGACCAGGCCCCTGAAGAAGAGATTATCAAATCAAAGTCTCTCAAATTGAAAGTTTCCGGAATTACTGGAAAAAACGGAGCCAGCCATTGATAGCGACGTCGCAAGAACCTGGGAAAATTTTGCAAATAGGATGAACGGATATCCCTTTTTGCAAACATTTGTCCCAGTTTTTCCTTATCATAAAGCATGGTATAGATAGGCGCTTCGGGAAAAATTTCCGAAATGGCCTCCAACACTTTTTCCGCTCCTCCGATTTGCACCAAAAAATCATGCACCAGCGCTACTCGCAAATTCTTTTCCTGCCATTTTTTCTCCATAAAAATATTTTTTATTTTTCTTTCAACAAAAATGAAACTTCACGAGCCGAATCAATCCAACTAAATTTTTTGATATTTCCCAAACCGTCACGAATCAAATTCTCTCTAGCGCTTTCATTCTTCATCAAAATATTAATATTTTCAGCTATTAAAGCACTGTCGCGCGGATCAACCTGCAAGGCCGCACCCCCGCTAATTTGCGGCAAAGATGAAACATTGGAAATTATGACGGGAACCATAGCATTTTGCGCCTCCAATACCGGCAGACCAAATCCCTCATAGAAAGTCGGAAAAAGAAACATTTTGGCGGCGGCTAAAATTTCCCATTTTTCTTCGTCAGAAATGTAACCCAATTCAATAATGTCCTCCTTGAACGGAGATTTTTCAATTCGCTTTTTTATTTTAGCATATCCATATCCAGGCTTCCCCGCTAAAACCAAAGAGCAATCCACTCCATATTTCTTGCGATAAATGTCAAAAGCCTTTACGATTCCTTCAACATTTTTCCTTTCTTCAATTCGGCCAACAAAAAGCAGAAAATTCGACTTGATTTTTTTGGCCTCAAAATCAAAATTGCTTTTGAGATTTTTATTTTTAACATCACGACCCGAATAACCTTCCAAAATGACTTTGATTTTATTTTCATCAATTCCATACAAATTCATTACGTCTTTTTTGGTGTTTTGCGAAACACAGACAACATCACTAGCCCAACGGCAAGAATTTTTAATTACAAAACGCATATAAATCCTTTCGAGCAAAGAGTAGGCCTGGGGATAGAATTCATATTCCAAGCCGTGAATAACCACGACAGTCTTGGCTGGATGACGAAATGGCACCGTGTGAGCTGGCACAAATAACAAATCAACCGGCCGACGAAAAAGCTCCCAAGAAAGACGAATTTGGGTCCAAAAGCGCGGAAACCAAAGTTTCTTAATTTTCCAATTGTCAGGGATTTCAAAATCAACTTCCTGATCGGAGCGAATATACAAAATCACTTCCTGATCAGTCAAAAACAAGGTTAGATGTCGAATAATCTGATAAGAATATTCTTCTATTCCTGTTCGTTTTTTAATGAAAGCTCGCGAACCATCAATTCCAATTTTCATTTTTTAAAGCTTAAGACAAATTAAAAAATTATTTGGCCAGCATGATAGTTTTTTTGTAGAGATCAAGGTTGTCCAAAGAAATTCCGGTTCCCTTGATCACGCAAAAAAGCGGATCATCTGCCACATAACAAGGCACCCCTATAGTTTTAGTGATCAATTGATCCAGATTTCTAAGTAAAGCACCGCCGCCGGAAAGCACCATGCCTTTGTCCATAATGTCAGCTGCCAATTCGGGTGGAGTTTCATTGAAAACTTTCTTGATAGCGTTAATAACTTCTCGCAGCTCATCTTGAAGACCCTCTGTCACCTCATTAGAAGAGATTCTGATTGTCTTTGGCAAGCCGCCCATTAAATCTCGACCCTTAACTTCCATGAAATCTTCCTTAACCTGAGCGATGGCTGACCCGATCTCAATTTTGATTTCTTCTGCTGTTCTTTCACCAATTGCCAATCCATATTTTCTTTTCAAATAATCCGAGATGGCTTGATCAAATTTATTGCCTCCAACTCGAGCACTATGCGCCACCACCAAACCGCCCAAAGAAATGACTGCAATTTCGGAGGTTCCGCCTCCAATGTTGATGATCATGTTGCCTTGAGCGCTGTGAATTGGAATTCCAGCTCCGATCGCTGCCAGTAAAGGCTCCTTCACTACATAGGCTGATTTGGCTCCAGCCTTGACGGCCGCATCCACTACCGCTCTTCTTTCAGTCGAAGTCACGCCAGCCGGAATTGAAATCATAATTTCCGGTTTAAAAAGTCGAACCTTGCCGCTAACCTTATTGATGAAATAGCGCAGCATTGCCTCAGTCACTCGATAATCAGCAATCACACCATCTTTCATTGGTCGGCTAGCCACAATAGTGTCTGGTGTGCGACCCAACATTTCTTTGGCTTCATTACCCACAGCTAAAACCGTGTTGTCAGTTATGGAAACCGCTACTACTGATGGTTCATTAATGATGATTCCCCGACCGGGCACAAAAACCAAAGTATTGGCTGTTCCCAAGTCGATTCCCATTTTTCGGATAAACATATAAATATTAATTAGAATTCTATGTATTTTTTGTTCAGATAACTCTCAATTGTTTCCTTTGTAGTTTGAGTAATTTTTTTAGGAAGTTTATCCAATGAAAACCACCGAATTTCCTCACACTTTTTAGGTTCCATAATTTTTGGAATACCTTTTTTTATTTTACCCAAAAAAGAAATGGATATCCAATGCTGATGTTCTTTTTTTATAATATGATCAGTATGCAGGGTTTGTGCCCAAACTTCAATATCAACATCTAATTCTTCTTTCACTTCCCTCCTGGCAGCCATCTTTACTTTTTCATTAAAATCAACAGCTCCACCCGGTTGTGACCAGTAACCAATTTCATTTTTTGAATTCTTACCTCGCTTCATCAACAAAACCTCATTTTCACTGTTGAATATCAAAATCCCGCAACCAACCCCAATATAATCTTTTCCAGCTTTCAATTCTCCCATAAAATTATTTGCTCAATATTTATTCTCCTTCAAACACTCTTTGAATATCGGCGCCGATTTTTTGCAAACGCTCTTCAATTTTTTCATAACCTCGGTCAACCTGATAAATCTCTTTGATCACACTCTGACCCTCAGCCAAAAGCGCGGCCAAAATCAGAGAAGCTCCGGAGCGCAAATCATAGCTGGTAATCACATCTCCCTTCAATTTGGTTGGCCCAAAAAAAATGGCCTGATGCGGATTGAGCACTTTAACTTCAGCTCCCATCTGCTCAATTTCCGCCACGTAGTTAAAGCGGCCCTCAAACAACGTGTCAAAAACCATGGTTTCACCGTGAACCTGAGTGGCCAAGACTCCAAAAAGCGCTTGGTCATCAGTTGGAATTCCGGGATAAATCCGCGAATCAATTTTTGAAAGGGCTTTTAATTTTTCAACAGGCACCACCTCAATTTCATTCTTTCCAATTTTAAATTGCGCTCCCATTTCTCGCAACTTTTCTAAAACCAAATCTAAATGGTCTTCCATAGCATTTTTCACCACAATCTGACTTTTTAGAGCTACGCCCATGATCAAAAAAGTGGCCGCCTCATTGGCATCCGGAATGATTTTATGCACGGCTCCGGAAAGATTTTTCTTGCCTTGGATTTTCAAAGTATGCGTTCCCAATCCCTGAATTTTTGCGCCCATCTTTATTAAAAACTTTCCCAAATCCTCGACATGCGGCTCACAAGCTGCGATCTTTATGACAGTTTCTTCCGGCAAGGAAGCTGCCAAAATCATAGCAATCTCTGTGGCTGTCACTGAAAACTCACGCAAAACAATTTTGGAATGTTTGCGACCACGCGCATCAATTCGATACTTCTTTTCAGTCTGAGAAATTTTTACCCCCAATTCCTCCAAAGCAGCAAAATGAGTTTCTAATGGCCTTTTACCAATTTTACACCCGCCTGGATTGGCCAACTCAAAATAATCGAAACGCGCGCTTAGCGAACCTAAAAGCAAAATAGGCAATCGCACCTTTCGAACCAACTCTTGATTGATTTTTCTGACGTCTAAATTTTGCGGGCTTATTTTAATTTTACGTTTACCCAACCACTCAATTTCAACTCCCATACTTTCCAAAATTTCCAGCAATCTGAAAATATCTTCAATCAAAGGAATATTGGAAATTATTGACGGATTATCGGAAAGCAAGCTTGCAGCGATAATCGGAGCAGCTGCGTTTTTGCTACCAAAAACTTCAATAGTTCCAGAAAGCTTTTTTCCGCCATTTATTACAAATTGTTCCATAAATTCAATTAATAAACTTACTTTAAGCCAAAATATCAAGCATGAATCTATTTTAAACTACATTTGAGTTTTTTTCAATCATCCCAAATTCAAAAAACAAAAAACCGCCACTTGGACGATTTTTTGAGCAAATTCGCTTTTTTCAAAAGAACTTTTAATTTGAAACTTGGATTCTTTGAGTTGTCAAAGATTCTAAATCTGAGTTTATGTTTCTGCCAACGCTAACTGAAACAGAGGATCCGACGGCTAAATTATCCTGACCGAGGGTCTCAATTTTTTCAATCACTAAATTTTCTCCAAAAGAAATGGTCTTATTTGTTCCGTCTTCCAATTGAATCGTGATTGAATTATCATCCTTGGAAATTATTTTTCCTTCAATCAAGTTCCCTCCTCCCAAACCAGCACCACTGCCATCTTGCAAACCATTGCCTTGACCAAGACCAGCACCGGAACCAGAACCGAGACCAGTGCCAGGACCAGAGCAATCCCCATCACAACCAGCTCGCTGATCCATACGACTATTGCGCTTTCCATCAAAACGAGATTGTCCCCTGTCAAAATCCCTATCCGACCTGAAATGTTCAAATTGATTAACTGGAGAATAATAGTGTGAACCCCTTGTTAAATTGCCATAATAGGCCATTTTCAATCCCCCATAAAACAAAATGCCCAGAGCCAAAAGGCCCGCAACCGAATAGATAGCCAAACGTTTCTTATCCTTTATTTCCATCAAATTAGATCTGTTCGATTATTTTATTCAAAAAACCGACCAGAAGAAATTAAATAATTAATGCGCACCCGAAAATAGATACGCATCAAAAATTGAAAAGTTTGCACAATGCAAAACCCCGCCCATAGGGCGGGGTTTTGACTAAAACAAGATAAATTCCGAGAATTTATTTAACTTCAACTTTAGCTCCAGCTTCTTCCAATTTCTTCTTGATTTCTTCAGCTTGATCTTTGCTAACTTTTTCTTTAACAACTTTTGGAGCGCCGTCTACCAAGTCCTTAGCTTCTTTCAAGCCCAAACCAGTGATTTCACGCACAGCCTTGATCACGTTGATTTTTTGAGCTCCAGCTTCTTTCAATTCAACATCGAATTCAGTTTTTTCTTCAACTGCCTCCCCAGCTCCAGCCATTGGCATAGCTCCCATCATCATTGGAGCAGCTGCACTAACACCGAATTTGTCTTCCAAAATCTTCACCAATTCCGCTAAATCCAAAACACTCATTTTTTCAATTTCACTTACAAGTTTTTCGAATTTTTCTGGAACTACAACTTCCTTTTTTTCTTCAGTCATAATTTTAATTCAAATTTCCGATTTTATTTCTCAATAAAAACGAAAATTCTAAAAAATAATTTATAATTAATTTAATCTTAAAACATGGAACGCATAACATGGAACAACCTCTAAACCTGACAACCTAAAAGCTATTAACTGTAACCTGCTTTAAGCTTTCTGCTCTTTGATCGCGTTCAAAACTTGAACCAAACCTCGCAGATTGCCGCCCAAAACATTGGCAAATCCGGAAATCGGCGATTTCAAGCTACCAACCAATTTGGCCAACAACTCTTCCTTGGAAGGAATTTTTGCCAAAGCCTTAACCTGACTCTCATCCATCATTTGACCATCCAAAATTCCGGCCAACATTTTTAGATTCTCATTAGTTTTAGCAAACTTGTCAAAAATCTTGGCTGAAGCCACTTCATCTTCATTAGAGAAAGAAACGGCTACCTGACCCTCTAGGGTTCGGATGGTGCCATCAACTCCGGCATTTTTCAAAGCCAAATCAACCAAGGTCTTGCGAGCAACAACATAATCAACTCCAGCCTGACGCAACTGTTTTTTCAAATCAGTCACATCTTTAACTGAAATACCCTTGTAATCGACAAAAATAACTGATTTAGCCGCTTTAGCCTTTTCAGTCAAATCCTGCACGATTTGCTTCTTTTGATCTTTAGTAATCATTTTTTTACTTGTTTTAATAAAAAAACAAAAAAATCTGCTCACGCAGACTCGACCTTTGGGCACGCAAAATCCATTTTAGCCAAAAACCAAAAAGATTTTGCATCCTCGACAGGACTTATGCTTTGGTCGAAACCAAAATGCCTGTTGTCTGCGGATAAAAATTATTCTATTAAAAAATCTTTTGTCAAAAATTATTTCTCCTTTGGAGCCTCTTCCTTAGGAGTTTCCTCCTTCTTCTCCTCAGTCACTTCTTCCTTTTTTTCTTCTTCTTTAACTTCCGGCTTTGCCATCTTCACAGCTCGTTTTTTGCCTTCAAGCACGCCTTCTTTTACTAGCAAATTATAAACGCTATCGGAAACTTGCGCTCCTTTTCCAACCCATTCCTTGATTTTGTCAGCTTGCAAAACAGCTTTTTTCAAATGCGGGTCATAGCTACCCAACCAAGCCACGTGTCTTCCGGTCGGAGCAGCGGTCTTTTCCTGCAAAACAATTCGAAATTGAGCTCGGTTTCTTCTTCCAGTTCTGGCAAATCTAATGGTCAACATAATATTTTAGCAATCTATTCTAATAAATTAAACCTTCCCAATCTTTTTGGGAATCAAAATTAACACTTGTTTAGTTTACCAGAAAGAAAAAATCTGTCAATATCAGCCCCAAATCCCGCCTCCAGTTTGGTAAGTATTATAATACGTATTACTTTTTCCGACAAAAAAACAACTCCAAATGTGATCAACGGCCTGTGCTAATTAAAGCGACAGGCCGTTTCAAAAAAACTCACTCAATTTAGGAAAATGGAACAAAAGCAAAATTTTTCTTAAAAGAAATCTCCCTTTCATCGAATCCGCCTGAAATAAGCTTGCCACAAATTTCGTCAATCAATATAGAATCCGAATCCACTATTTTAATATAATGTGGCTCTTCCTGAATTGATGCGTAATTATCAACTTGTCCGATGTGAATTTCAACATCAAGCGAATTGGCCAAGCCGGGTTTATCAGATACAATTTTTTCAGCAATAGCTATCACGCGATCCTCGTCAGGGGCATAAATAGCAGCACAATAAGCGTTTGAACTTTTTCCACCCGAAACAAAAAAACACTCAGATGGCATTAAAATAGTTTCGATACCGGTTTTTTCCCATAAAACATAAGCGAGCCGCTCGCCAACCCCAATAATATTAGATTCAACGAAACCATGCAACAAAATGATTTCCTGTTTACCTTTAAGAAATTCCTCCGTTTTCTTAACAAAGAGAGCAGTTGCAATGGTCGTAATGAAAACGTCCGTGCCAGAAGAAATCATAATCGCTTCTATCACCCTTCTAATCCCTATGAGTTGCTGCCTATCCCTATTCGCCACAATAATATTTGCCATCTCAGCACCTCCCTGCGCTCAATTTTTGTTAAATTACTTTGTCTCGAATAAACATTTTATTCGAATATCTGATTATAATTTACCAAAAGTAAAAGTCAACCCCAAGCTCAAATACATTCCTACCTTTTCAAAACCGCCAGATAGGCTTCGGATGGGACTTGGACTCGACCCTGGTCGCGCATTTTCTTTTTACCTTTTTTCTGTTTATCCAAAAGTTTGTTCTTGCGAGTCACATCGCCGCCATAAAGCTTGGCAATCACATCTTTACGATAGGGTCGAATGGTTTCGCGAGCCACGATCTTACCACCAATAGCCGCCTGGACCGCAATGGCAAAGTTCTGACGCGGAATAGCATCCTTGAGTTTAGTCACGATCACCCCTCCTTCACCATGAGCCCTTTCGCGTGGCACAATTCGCGACAAAGCTTCCACTTTTTCGCCGCCGAGCAAAATGTCCAAGCGAATCAAATCTTGAGCGCGATATCCGATAAATTCATAGCTCATGGAAGCATAACCAGAAGTGGCACTCTTGAGATCATCGTGAAAATTGACAATGATATCAGTCAAAGGAATTTCAAAAGACAAAATGATTCTTTCCATGTCCAGATATTGGGTATTAAGATAGATTGAGCGCAAAGTGCCCATCAGCTCCATGACCGCTCCCAGATATTTGGACGGCGTCACGATTTCCAACTTCACAAAAGGTTCGCGAATTTCTTCAATCAACATAGCCTCCGGCACATCCATGGCTGAATAAATTTTTTGGGGCTGATCTTGATTTTTGAACAAAATTTCATAGACCACACTTGGGGTGGTGATGGTCGGGGTGAAATCAAATTCCCGCTCCAGTCTTTCTTTGATAATTTCCAAATGCAAAAGTCCCAAAAATCCGCAACGAAAACCCTTGCCCAAGGCTTGATTGCTTTCCGGCTCAAAAACAAATGAGGCATCATTGAGTTTCAATTTTTCCAAAGAATCGCGCATCAAATTGTAGTCATCACCATCAACCGGATAGAGACTGGCATAAACCACCGGCCGCACTTCTCGATAGCCCGGCAAAACCTCAATTTTTTCATTTTTCTTTTGCAAACTTTTGAAAGTTTGAAAATCAGTAATCGTGTCTCCCACTCGACAAAAATCCACACTCTTCAGTCCGGTAGCGATGTAGCCAATATCACCGGCGCGCAAAAATTGTGCGGCTACCATAGCCGGCTTGAAATGTCCCACCTCAATCGTGTTGGAATCCTTGCCACTGGCCATCATCAAAATCTCTTGGTCGGATCGCACCTGTCCGTCCACGATTCGCACAAAGGCCAACACGCCTTTGTAGGTATCATATTTGGAATCAAAAATCATGGCGCGCAACGGTTTTTCCAAGTCACCTTGCGGCGTCGGGATTTTTTCCACAATGGCTCGCAAAATGTTTTCCACTCCAATTCCGGTTTTGCCACTGGCTTCAATGATTTCATCTTCGGCGCAACCCAAAATGTGCACGATTTCTTTTTTGGTTTTTTCCACCTCGGCATTGGGCAGATCGACTTTGTTAACCACTGGAATAATTTCCAAACCTTGCTCGATGGCCAAATAAAGATTGGAAAGAGTTTGAGCCTGCACTCCTTTGGTGGCGTCAACCAACAAAACCGCGCCTTCCACTGCCGCCAAAGAACGTGAAACTTCATAGCCAAAATCGACATGGCCTGGCGTATCGATCAAATTCAAGATATATTCCTGACCATCCTGAACATAGCTCATTCGAACCGGCTGCAGCTTGATGGTGATGCCCCGTTCCCTTTCCAGATCCATCTGATCCAAAAGCTGCTCTTTCATTTTGCGCTTTTCCACGGTTTGAGTGAATTCTAAAAGCCGATCAGCCAAGGTTGATTTACCATGGTCAATGTGGGCAATAATGCAAAAATTACGAATATTTTTTTGATTGTCCTGATTCATAGTTCTTTGTTTATTTCAAATCTAATCATATATGGTTTAAACACAAACGTCAAAGCAGTAACTGGTTACTAGTCACTTGTTGTTAGTTGTTAGTTGTTAGTTGTTAGTTGTTAGTTGTTAGTTGTATAAAACAAAAACCCATCCGCAACACAGAAGGATTTCTGTTTTTTGCGAATGGGTTATACCATTAAGATCTCTAGAATTTTTTCATTTATTTTTTCATTTATTTCTTCTAACCTCCTTTTCAACTCTTCCCTCTCTTTTTCCAATTTTTTTCTTTCTTCTTTCAACTTTTCAGAATTAAACGCCTCGGCCCTTTCCTCTGCTATAAACTGAAACAACTTGATAACAGGAATTTCGGTTGATAATTTATGGGCTTTTAAGAATTCATTCAGAGAGGGAATATCCCTTTTACCAAAAAAAATATCAGCCCAGGACACACAAAGAGGATCTTCGATTAAAATCATCTTTAAGCATACCTGAATACACTCATCGCATATACAAGCATCTTGAGGTCCGATGATCATTTTTTCTGCTTCTCCCTGTTCCTTTCCGCAAAAAGAACATACGTAATTTTTATTACCCTCACTCATGATAGCCTCCTTCAAAAAAAAGAATTATGAAGCTTGCCCTGTTTTATACTTGTCAAAAAACAATACAAAAGCCTAGCAAAAAACCAGGCTTTTGTCAAGTAAAATTTTTTGTTCTTTCCGGCTTAATTTAAAAATTTGTAAGTCAGATAGATTCCCAAAAAACCGCCAACCGCAGTAAAAAAAATTGAAGACAAAGAAAAAGCATTCGCGCCCCATAAAGACGGCAACCAGCTTCCCAGCCAGGAGCCCAAAACAGCTCCACCCAAAATCAATTTTCTCTCATGCATAAGCTATAAAACCTAAGCCAATTTTTCCAACTCTTTTTGCAAAGTTTCGCCATTTTGCACCCCGACAAATTCTTTGACAACTTTGCCGCCTTGGAAAATTTTGATAGCCGGAATGGACATGATGGCATATTTTTGAGCGCTCTCGCCATTTTCATCCACATTCATTTTTCCCACTTTGGCTTTGTCCCCCATTTTCTTGGCCAGTTCTTCAATGATCGGCCCCATCATTTGGCACGGTCCACACCACGGTGCCCAAAAATCCACCAAAACCGGTTTATCACATTGTAAAACTTCTTTCTCGAAATTAGCATCTGAAAATTCTTTCTCCATCTTTTTTTGTTTTAAAAATTAAATATTTCTTAAAGTTGCCCCAAAATCAAATAGATTCCAATCAAAAGCATCAGCATACCCACAATCAAATGAACTTTTTCAATATTTCTCTGTCGCCAGTCTTCCAAGGCTCCGGCTTTAACATTAAAATAGGAAACTCCCAAGGTAATCAAAATCATTGGAGCAATAAAAATCAAATTGTAAAAAATCAACAAAGTGAAAGTTCTCACGAAATCGGTTTTTTCCGCCAAAAGTCCCAAAATTACCACATAGGGACCACTGGTGCAAGGCAACAAAAACAAACTCACTAAAAGTCCAGAAATCAAGGCCCCCAAGGGACTAACCACCCGACCAATAATTGCTTTCATCTTCGGTCGCCAAGAAAAAGGCACTTCCATCACGAATCCTTTACCATACCAAAAAACATCTTTCAAATTAGCCAGACCGATAATGATCGCCAAAATTCCAACTACCAAAGAAATTATTTTGGGCAAGTTGAAAACTGTGATGGCCTTGTAAACTCCCAAGCCCATTAAAACGTAGGAGACAAAAATCGCCAAAGAAAAAAGCAGTCCGCACCAAAGAGCGCTCTTGCGTCCCCTGGCTTTGGTCACAGTCGCCACCAAAATTATCAAAACCGCAAAGGCACATGGATTGATAGCGTCAGCCAAAGCCGCTCCAATCAAAACCCAAAGCGAGATTCCGCTTTTTTGAAAAATATCTTTCCAGGCAGACTGGGACGAGCCAACTTCTTGTAAAAAAGCCGCGGTGCCTTTCGACTGATCGGAACTTTCCATTTTCTGCTCAAAATTTTCAATGATCGGGGTGTCGCCCATCAACAATTCGTCGCCAATAATCATAACCGGAATTCCGCCATCGGAAATTTTCTTGAACTGAAAAATTTTTGACAACAGAACTTGATTGTCCTTTTCTTCAATACTGAATTTTTGAATGTTGTACTTTTCGTAAAGATTATTCTGCTGCAAAAAACTTTCCACCTTGCGGCAATGCGAACAACTGGGAGAAAAAAAATAGGCAGCCGTTTTTTCCGATTCATTCAAAGCCTGGGCTCCGACTAAGTTTGGCCAAAAAAATAAACAAAATAAGAGCAGTCCCAAAATCTTTTTCATTTTCGTATTTTCAGTTAATAGTTTTTCCCCAAACCCAATATACACCCGAAGAAATTTTCAGTCTAGGCGCCTTTTTTTCGCCGACGCAAAGAAAAATCGTCCAAAGCCTCCTCCAAATGAGCAATTCCAAAATCCGGAAAATATTGATCGGCAAAGAAAAGCTCGGAATTGGCCGTATCCCACATCATGAAACCGGCACTCAAGTGAGCTTCTTTGCCGGTTCGAATCAAAAAATCAACCGCCGGAAGTTCGGCTGTCATCAAATTTTGCTTTACCAAATCCCCATCTATTTTTTCCGGCGAAACCCCACTGCCCACGATCTTCTTGATGGTTTCCACCATTTCATCATCACCATTGTAGGCCAAGAAAAAATTCAAAGTGCACTTGACGTGACTTTTGGTTTTTTCAATTCCATCCTCCAAAATGCTTTTGAGTTTTTGCGGAAACTGCTCGCGCCAGCGTCCGATAACATTGATACGCGCCTGCTTTTCAAAAATATCTTTGCTTTCCAAAAGCCTTTGAAAATATTGTTCATATATTCTCAATAGCTCTCTTTTTTCTTCCAAGGGTCTTTTGGTCAAATTGTCTATCGACGAACCCCAAAATGACAGATTGCGAATTCCCAAATCAAAGGCTTTTCGAACTAAATTTTCAATATTTTTAGCCCCCTCTTCATGCCCCAACCAAGGATCCAGGCCATGCTGCTTGGCCCAACGCCGGTTACCGTCTGGAATTATAACTAAATGATTAGGCAAAATGTTCTCCATGATTTCTTTTTTAAATCTTAAAATTCTTAACTTCTTTTATAAATTCTTTTAGTAAATCTTTTTCCGGGACTTGGCGCAAAATTTCTCCTTTCTTAACAATCAAACCCACGTCTTTACCGCCCACGATCGCCAAATCAGCTTCACGGGCTTCGCCCGGACCATTAACCACGCACCCCATGACTGCCACATGCATCGGTTTATCAATTAAAGCCAGTTCTTTTTCAACTCTCTGAGCCAATTCTATCAAATTTATCTGAGTTCGACCACAAGTCGGACAACTGGTAATAGTAATGCCTCTTTGGCGAATTTGCAAGGATTTGAGAATCTCCCAAGCCACTCGCACTTCTTCCACCGGATCAGCCGTCAAAGAAACTCGTAAAGTATCTCCAATTCCTTCAAAAAGCAAGATTCCCAAACCAATCGAACTCATGATTGTGCCGCGAAAAATTGTCCCGGCCTCCGTGATTCCAATGTGAAGCGGATAATCAACTTCTTGCGAAAGCATCCAATAGGCCTCGACTGTTCGCTGGACGTCCGAAGCTTTCAGAGAAATCAAAATATCTCGAAAATCATATTTTTCCAAAATTCGAATGTGACGCAAAGCTGATTCAACCATGCCCTCAGCCGTCACCTTGCCTTGATATTTTTCCAAAATGTCTTTTTCCAAAGAACCGCCATTAACTCCAATCCTGATCGGAATTTTTCTGCGCTTAGCCTCTTCAACCACCATCCGGATTTTTTCTTCACTGCCAATATTGCCGGGATTTATTCTGAGCTTATCAATTCCTTGACGCATAGCCTCCATGGCCAAATCAGCCGAAAAATGAATATCAGCCACCAAAGGGATTTTGACTTGCTTTTTGATTTTTCCAATTGCCTTGGCTGCCTCCAAATCCAAAACCGCCAACCGCACCATTTCACAGCCGACTTCTTCCAATTGCTTAATCTGCTTGACGGTCGCCTCAACATTGCGCGTGTCAGTGTTGCACATTGACTGCACCAACACCGGCGCATTGCCGCCAATCCAAAGATTGCCAACCTTAACTTTTCGAGTCTTTTTTCTTTTAATCATAATTGCGCGTAACGCTTAACGTAGAACGCATAACCCATAACGTGTAACGTGGAGCGTTTAACTAATGATCTAAAAAAAATCTAATAATTAAAAACCTAAAACCGCCCTAAAAACCTAACAACTAACAGCTATGAGCTATCAGCTGCCTAGACTTCTCTTCTGATTATGTAGTCGGCCAAATTTTCCAAAAATTTTTGTCCTTCTAAGTTGGATATTTTCTTCACTGTCCGCTTGGCTTTTTGAGCATATTTCTCGGCCTTTTGACGAGCATATTTGAGCGCGCCACTGTCCATGATGACTTTTTGAAATTCATTGATTTCCTCCGAGGAAATGTTTTTCTTACCCAATAAATCTTGCATCCTCTCTTTGAAAAACAAATTATTTTGAGCCATGACCTGGGTCGTTAGGATTGTTTTTTTACCTTCCATAATGTCTGAAGCGGTTGATTTGCCCAATTTCTCTTCGCTGCCGAATACTCCCAAAATGTCATCTTGAATTTGAAAAGCAATTCCAAGCGGCACTCCATAGCTTTCAAATTTTTTCAACAAATCTTTCTCGGCACCAGCCAACAAAGCGCCAAAACAAAGAGGTCCCACAAAAGTGTAGCGGGCCGTTTTGTTTTCACACATTCGCAAAATTTCCTCCTCGGAAACTTTCTCGCGATATTCAATCAAAACGTCCTGGGCTTCACCCACACAAGTTGTTGCCACCACTTTTTGCAAATATTTCAAAGCTTCCAAAACAGATTGACTGTCCAGACCGCTTTCCAAAACAGCTTCCTGAGCCCAAGCCTGGGTCAGATCGCCCAAAACAATCGCCATCGAATCACCAAAACGTCGCGCCCAATCTTTTTGAAACATCTGACGACTTTTTTCTTCGCCCCAAACATTTAAAGTTGCAATGCCATGACGCCGATCTGATTCATCAATGATGTCATCGTGAATCAAGAAAAAGATATGAATCAATTCCACTCCCACGCAAGCGTGCAAAATCTTTTTTTCATCCTTTCCACCAGCAATTCGATAGCCCCACCAAACCAAAGCCGGCCGGATTCTTTTGCCGCCAGAAAGTACCAATTTCTGAACATAGCGCATGCCCTCGGCCACAAATTCATCTTCCTTGGCCAGTTGGCGAATTTTGGCATTAAAAAAAATCTCGATTTCCTGATCAATTTTCTTTTTAAACTCAATTAATGATTGCTTAAAATCCATAGTAGCGCTACGGGGAATCGAACCCCGGTTACCAGGATGAGAACCTGATGTCCTAACCACTAGACGATAGCGCCAAAATACTCATATAAAATAATAACAGTTCAGACAAAATAATCAATACTTTGCCAAATAAAATCTTAAACCCCGGTTGGAAAATTTCCACCCGGGGCTAGTTTTTTTCATTTATGTTTTTCATTTTGTACTCTTACAATATCCTGTTGTTCATTTTAAAACTTGCGATGTCTCCAAGACCTAATTGGCCCTTGAAACATAGATCTTGGAAATACCTTCCCAAAACCAGAGTTTCTTGAGAATTAAATCCTCTCATGTGAACCAAATCATGTGGCCCACAATTACGGTTTCTAAGAATTTCACGAATCTGTTCTTGCATACCAAATACTCCCCCTGAAAATAGTTTTGAGAGACATTTTTTCATATTTCGAAAAACATTTTTTGTTTTTATTTTCATTTTAAAGTTGCTAATCATATTTTAAATCTTCAGACCAAAATTTTCAACAGGCAAATTATCCACAAATAAACGAAGCCCCGAAGCAGATTTTCCGCCCGGGGCTATTTCTCGTTTTCGATGTTTTTCATTTTGCTGACCTTTTTTCCAAAGATTTCTCAACCGCCAAAATGACGTCCAAGGGAGTCAGATTTAATTTCATCCTCAAGCTTAACTCCAAAAATTCTTTGCACAAGGAAACAAACTCACTGAATCCATAATTATTGCAAAACTCTACTATTTCCATTATTCGTCACCTCGAACAGATCTTTGAAACCGTTAACTTTCTTGATTTTTTCCAAAAGTCCCCTCCAAAAAATAATTTCCCTCTCCAAAATTTTTGTCTCGCCTTCCAAAATTTCAATCCTTGTTCTACTCATGACAACCTCCTATCGTTGAAAGTTACGCAAAATTGAGCGAAAAACACCTTTTATGTATTCAAAAACGAAGTCGAGACCACCCCGCTTCGCCTTGTTTTCTTTATTAAGCTACTATACCTACTTTCTCTAACTATAGCACTTTTTAGGGTTAAAATCAAGGCCTGGTGAAGGGTCGCTTTCTCCATTCCCGACTCTGACGACAAAGCAAATTTTCCACTTTTTCCGGCTCACCCATAATCTCTTCCGTTACTTTTTCCATCCGCATTCCTTGAGAACCTTTAATCAGCACCAAATCTCCCTGCTTCATCAATTCCTGAGCCTTGAGTCCGGCTACCATCGGATCAGCAAAAATCCAAACTTTTTCTCGATCAAAGTTTTCTCCCAAAACTTTTTTCACCGCCGTTTCCATTCTCTTTCCAACCGCAATAAAAATATCCACCCCCATATCTGAAATTTTTTCCACCACTTTTTGATGACCCGCCTCACTCTCTTGTCCCAATTCCAACATGTCTCCCAATACCGCCATTTTGCGCGGCGCTGCCAAATTTTGCAAAACTTCCAAAGCCGCCAACGTGGAAGTTGGTGAAGCGTTGTAGGTGTCATCAATCAAAAAAGTATTTTTAATACCTGAGAGCAAATTCAGCCGACCTGGCGGAGAAAAAAAATCTTCCAGCGAAACGGCTGATTCCAAAACGTTGATCTTAAAAATCGTTCCCAAGCCCATGGCAACCAAAGCCGCATAAACTTGATGCGGAGCCAAAATATGCTTGAGTCTGACTGGAATATTTTTTCCTTCATGATTCAACTTGAAACTGATTCCGTCAGGCCTTTGATTATCATCGTAATTATAGACCACCCGATCGGCCTGAAGTTGGGCTTTTTGCGAAAAACCAAAAGAAATCAAATTT
Organism: bacterium; assembly: GCA_003251635.1. Taxonomy (GTDB): domain Bacteria; phylum Patescibacteriota; class Minisyncoccia; order Moranbacterales; family GWC2-37-73; genus SZUA-486. The sequence continues at coordinate 39,166 of QKEW01000018.1, forward strand.
CCAGCCTTGGATCTTTTTTGCATGTTTGCCACTTTTTCATCATCGATATTCAACAAGACAGAGCCGCCAGCTGGAATTTTCTCCACCAAAACTCCTTTTTCTTTGGCAATTTTATCCAAACTGCCAAAAAATTCCAAATGGCTGGAAGAAATATTGGTAACAACCCCGATTTTTGGCTGGAGAAAATCAGTCAGATATTCCATATCACCAGGATGATCAACTCCCAACTCCAAAATGACAATTTCCGGATAGTCTTTTTGAAAAAAGAAAACCCAAAACCATTTCCCAAAAACCCCGATCCACTTCCAAAGCGACCCTTCCCCACTCAAAGCTCCGATAATCGTCAAGGGAATTCCAACTTCATTGTTATAATTTTTCTCATTTTTGCGAACTCGAAATTTTTTGGACAAAACCAAATAAGCCGCCTCTTTGGTGCTGGTTTTTCCCAGTGAACCAGTAATTCCAATCACGGTCGGTTGATGTTTTTTCAAAATCGCCCGCGCCATTTTTCGCAAAATTGCTTCCAATAATTTCAATTTTTTCGATTTCATGCCTTTTTGATCAATTGATTATCCCCTCATTTACACAAAAATCTCATCTATATTATAACCCTTTTTTTCGCTTTTTTAAAACCCTTCAAGCAAGTTGCGATCAAACTGATTAATCATCTTTCTTTTTATCTTTTTTGCTTTGCGATTCATCCTTTGTTTCATTTTGATCGGCTTGATCTTCCTGCTCTTTTTCTGAAACATCCTCCGTTGCTTCTTGTCCATAATATTCATCATACATGGGAGAAATTTTCGGATCCTCGGTTGGTTGAACTTTATAGTACTCTAATAAAAATTTCATAATTTTGCCAAACAAAGGAGCCGCTGTCGATTCCGCCCACATCACATCTTTTGGATTGGAAATTTTTACCAAAATTACAAATTGCGGATCATCCAAAGGAGCATAGCCGATGAAAGAACCGATTGTTACTCCATCTTCATAACCGCGTGCATCGGCTTTGGCCACCTGGGCCGTTCCGGTTTTGCCACCAACCAAATAACCTGGCACGTCCGCCCTTTTGCCGTGACCGTTCATCACCACTGCTCTGAGCATTTCACCCAAAGATTTAGAAGTTTCTTTGGATATTACGCTTCGAATTTTTTCCGGCTCAACTTCCTCTTCTCTTCCATCTGAATGGATGATTTTTTCCACCACCTGAGGACGCATCAAGTCGCCACCATTGGCAATAGCCGAAAAAGCACTGACCAATTGAACCGGAGTTACTGAAATTCCTTGCCCAAAAGAAGCTGTGAAAAAATTTATGGTGCGATTGGTTTTTTGCAAATTAATAACACTCCCGCCAACTTCAGCTGGCAAATTGATTCCGGTTTTGGAACCAAAGCCGAATTTGTCTACATAGTCTAAAAATTTTTCATTACCTATCAGCTTTTCAGCGAAAATAACTCCGGTGTTAATGGACTCTTCCAAAACCTGAGTCATAGTCTGTCTGCCATAAACCTTGCCCTCAGAATTTTTTAAGTTATAGCCAGCCTCCGAGACAAAACCCTGATCAACATATTCAGTGCTGGGGGAAACCTTACCTTCATTGATAGCCATGGCCATTGTAATCGGCTTAAAAACCGAGCCAGGTTCATAGGGAGTTGAAACGATTGGATTATTGAAAAGTGAGATATCTTCAGTTTCGGAATAATTGTTCGGATCAAAATTCGGGTAACTGGCCATGGCCAAAATTTTACCCGTCTTGGGTTGCATAACAATTATCGATCCGTCATCAGCTTGATGTCCCTCAACGCTTTCGCGCAAATTTTTCTCTGCTTCATATTGAATCGTGTGATCAACACTTAAAACCAAATCAATTCCATTTTCAGCTGGCTCAAAATCCCGATCCGACACTGAAATCCAACGACCGCCGGAATCTCTTTCTTGACTGATATGTCCAGCTCGCCCTTGCAATTGATTTTCCCAGGAAGCTTCCAACCCATACATGCCCTGAAAACCATGACCGTTGGAACCAACAAATCCCACCAACTGTGAAGCCAGATCGCCCGAGGGATAATAACGATAAATTTCCGGCGAAAAATAGATGCCGTCTAAATTCAATTCCTTGATTTTAGCTACCTGATCATCACTAAGTTTCTTTTTCAAAATTTCAAAAGGGTCGCTGTGATCAGACAATTTTCTTTCAATTTCAGACTGCTCAACTTCCAAAATCGGCGCTAATTTGGCAGCGATTTCCCAGCTGTTTTCAATATCTTTAGGAACCGCATAGAGCATTTGGAATTGCCGATTGATCGCCAATGGATAGGGGTCATCGCCCTCCGTTAAGAAAATTTCTCCTCGATTAGCTTCCAATTCCGAAACAGCCTTGTGCTGGTCTTCCGCCAAAGCTCGATATTTTTCCCGGCCGACAATTTGCAAAGAAACCAACCTGAAAAGAATCATCAAGAAAATCAAAAAAAACGAAAAGGCCAGAAAATAGACTCTCCGATTTTTTCCACTAACTTCACTGCGCAACCGATTATCACGAATACTTTTGACACTCTTCATGAATCTTGATTTCGATTGATTAGTTTCCCGAAGTCGAATTCAAGGCCAAAGATTCAGTCTCGTCCAAGAAAACAACTTCCGTTGCCTCAACCATGTTAAGATCCTGACTGAACTGCTCAATTTTGTAAAGAGATTTAAGCTCAGCCTCTTTGATTTTCAAAGCTTCGTTCTCTTCCTCAATTTTAGCAATTTCTTTCTCAATCGCCTTAATTTCAAAACCCTTAACTGCGCTTTGATTTATAGAATAAATGTAAGCTAAAAAAGCCAGAACGGCAAACACAACCGCAACAACCACCGGACTTGCAAATCCAGACGTCGTGACTCTTTGTTTTGTTTTTATTTTTGCTCTTCTAATTTGAGATCCTTGCGAAAAATTACAATTACGAAGGATCACGCTTCGCCTTTTCATTGTTTTGCGCCCCCTGAACTGCGCTTAAACTCTGCTTTTGTTTTTAATTTTTTAATTTATCCAATCTGACCAAAATTTTATTTTTTCAAGCTTCTCTAAACTTTTTCAATAATCCGAAGCTTGGCACTGCGCGCCCTAACATTTTTTTCAAGCTCATCTTCACCCGATTGAATCATTTTTCCAACCAACCTCACTTTAGGTTTGTGACCACACCGACAAACTGGAAATTCCGGCGGACATATGCATCCCCTTGCATATTGCCGAAAAGTATTTTTGACGATTCGATCTTCACCGCTGTGAAAGGTAATCACTGCCATTCTTCCGCCAGGACTCAGCATTTCAATTCCATCTTCAAGCATTTTTTCCAAAACCATCACTTCCTGGTTTACCTCCATCCGCAAAGCCTGAAAAACTTTAGTAGCCGGATGAATCTTGCCTCTTCGATAAACTGCCGGCACTGAATTTTCAATTATCTTTGCCAACTGCCCACTTGTGACGATTCTTTCTTCTTTTCTAATTTGTAAAATTTTCTTAACAATCGGCAATGCATATTTCTCATCTCCCAATTGTCGAAAAATTTTTACCAAATCGCCCGCTTCATATTCATTAACAACTTTTTCCGCTGTCAATTCACCTTGACGACTAAGTCGCATGTCCAACGGTCCGTCATTTTGAAAACTGATTCCCAAATCATTGTCAGCCAGCTGATCGGAAGAAATTCCCAAGTCAGCCAAAAACCCGTCCACTTTTTCAATTTGATTTTCTCTTAATTTATTTTTTAAATCAGCAAAATTGGCCTCCACTATTATTATTTTATCCTCATAACTCTTGAGATTTGCCTCTCTTTCTATTCTTTGCCGAAAAGCCTCCGCCGCTTTAGGATCTTGGTCAAAAACAATCAATTTCCCGTTTGGCAAAATTCTTTTCAAAATTTCCAAACTGTGTCCACCAGCGCCTAAGGTCAAATCAACCGCCACGGAACCATTTTTTAAATTTAATCCGTCAACTGATTCTTTCAACAAAACCGATTCATGAATAGACATAGGGGCAGGTGTTAGGTGTTAGGTGTTAGGTATTAGGTATTAGGTATTAGGTATTAGGTATTTCAGGTTATGCGTTAATATATTCCCAGTTTTCCTAGTTGTTCAGCAATTTCATCGCTTCCACTTTCGGCCTTAGCTTTATATTCTTGCCATTTATTCTCATTCCAAACTTCCAGCCGATTGAAAAGTCCGGCTACCACCACACTTTTATCCAGTTCAGCATACTCTTTCAAATAATCTGGCAACAAAACTCGACCTTGTTTATCCAGCTCAACATCAACTGCTCCGGCTAGCATCAGGCGAACAAAACTGCGAGTTCCCGACTCCCCCATCGGAAGTGTTCCCAATTTTTCCGCCAATTCCTTCCAGGTCTTCCAAGGATAGACAAATAAGCATTTATCCAAACCGCGAGTCACCACCACTTTGACTCCCAGATCCTTGCGAAACTTCGAAGGTAGCGCCAAGCGCTTTTTCGGATCAATATTATGTTGATATTCACCAATAAACATCTGGATTGTTTAAATTACTTTCTGGGCTAGCTATAAGCTATAAGCTATAAGCTATAAGCTATAAGCTATAAGCTATAAGCTATAAGCTACCCATTCACCACTTTTCACCACTTCTCCACATTTCAATTTAATTTTAACCCACCCACCACCAACCGTCAACACTTTTTTGGGTAGTTTTTCAAAGCAACAAAAAATCGCCCAAATAAGCAATCGAATTTCAGTTATCCACAGCTCTTTTTTAATTTTGACTTCAACGAATTTGCCAAATAAAATTTTCGTTGTTAAATTATAGTTAAGAAGTTAGTTTCAACTTTGAAAACCCCAACGGCGTCCATTGCAATGGACGCAAATGAGAAAAGGAGAAATGACATGATAGAATGCATATTTTTTTCAATAATTGCATTTTTGATGATAATTGGAATTTTATCCGGAAAAAAAAGGGGTTCCGGATATCATTACCATAGTTAACAATCAAAAGGGCCGCCAGCAGCAAACCGCTGGCGGCCTATTTTTTTGCAAACAAACATTTTTAAACTTTGCCAATTCCTGGGCGAACAGTTTCCCACTCACCGCTTTTTTCCAATTTGATAATTGTCGATGGAAGCGAATTTAGATAGCCGCCTTCGACATAGAAATCAGCTTGATCGCCAAAATATTTACGAGCCACAAAAATTGAAGTGGCTACCGACTCGCCTTGGCGATTGGCACTGGGCGCTACCAATGGTCCACTTTTTCTCAGCAGCCAGCGCAACCAAAAAACCTTGGGAACACGAAAAGCCAAGGTTTTATTTCCACGATGCAGATAGGCAAACTTTTCCAAATCACAATCCAAAACCACACTGACCTGGCCTGGCCAAGTTTTCTTAAGAATTTTTTTCTGCTGAAAGCTCAGTTTGATATCAAATAAATTCAAATCTTTCCATGAACTGATCAAGATTATTAGCGGTTTTTTCAAATCCCTTTTTCTAAGTTGATAAATTTTTTCCACTACTTCCGATTGCAGTGCCGAACCAACCAAACCATAAACCGTGTCGGTTGGCAAAATCCCAATCTGACCATTTTTTAAAAGCTTGGCAGTTTTTCTTAGAGAAAAAATTTTTGTAAAAAATTGTCCAATCATAAATATTTTCTTTTCTTTAATTTATCCGGGAAATAATCTTGCGCTGCTTGCTGAGAATCAACAAAGTCCGGCGTGTATTTATAATCTTTACCATAGCCTAAGTCTTTCATCAACTTCGTTGGTGCATTTCGAAGGTGCAGCGGCACTCCTTCAGCTGGAAAATCCCGAGCATCCTGGGCGGCTTTTCCATAGGCCACATAAAGCGCGTTACTCTTTTTGGATCGAGCCATATAAACCACTGCCTGAGCCAAGTTGACCACGCACTCCGGCATACCCACAAAATGACAGGCTTGATAAGCACTAACCGCCTGATCCAAAGCCAAGGAGTTGGCAATTCCAATGTCCTCTGAGGCGAAACGAATCAGACGCCTCGCTACGTAGAGCGGGTCTTCCCCGCCCTCCAACATACGAGCCAACCAATAAAGGGCCGCGTCCGCATCAGATCCTCGCATGCTCTTGTGCAGAGCCGAAATCAAATTATAGTGCTGCTCCCCATTTTTGTCATAGACCAAATGACTTTTTTGCAAAGCTTCTTTAATCTTTTCCTTATCCAAATTTATTACCTTTTCTGTTTTTTTCTGATCAGATTTTTCTCCCTGCACTGCCAAATCCAAAACATTCAAAGCCAAACGAGCATCCCCGTTGGAAAGCTCGGCCAACATTTGCAAATCATCATCGGTAATTTCAACCTTCTCTTTCCCTAGGCCTCTTTCAGAATTTTCCAAAACACTCTTGAGTAAAATCCTGATTTCTTCACTTCCCAAAGGCTCCAAAACAAAAACACGCAAACGCGAAAGTAAAGCCGAGTTAACTTCAAAGCTGGGGTTTTCAGTTGTAGCTCCAATCAATGTCAAAGTTCCATCTTCCACATAAGGAAGTAGCCTGTCTTGCTGAGCCTTATTGAAACGATGAATTTCATCCAAAAACAAGATGGTTTTCTTTTTTTGAAATTCTAAATTTTCCCAGGCCTTTTCAACCACCTTCTTTATTTCTTTAACTCCGCTGGAAACCGCACTCAGCTGAACAAATTCACTATCGCTTTGATTGGCAATTATTCGAGCCAAGGTAGTTTTGCCACTACCTGGCGGTCCCCAGAAAATCATGGAAGGAATCTGATCACTTTGAATTATCTTGGAAAGCAGTTTACCGGGACCCAAGATGTGTTTTTGTCCCACAAATTCCTGCAGATTTTGCGGACGCACTCTTTCTGCTAGCGGTTTTTCACTCTTTAGCAAATTCATAAAATCCGAGGTAATTTAGAAATTTATATCTTTAGTCAACAAAATTATGCTTGGATTGCCCGGAAAAATGATTGCTTTTATCTTCGGAAAAAAGAAAAATATAGATAATATCCAAAATTGCCAATGTATTGAAAATCAAAAGAAAGGTAAACCAACCCAAATGACCGGCTCGAGCCGCTCTCCATAAGGCCCAACCCTTCCAAGGCACTGTCCAAATCAAAACTAAGATCAAAACCCAAAAATGTTCCAAAAAAAATTGCTCCATAAAATTTTCAAAATAAGTCAATTTATCGGCTAATTATCCATCTTTTCGATTATTACATAAGATTTGATCTTTGACAAAAAATAAATTTGCCCTTTTTTAAAAAATATTGTAAAATTCCTTTGATAAACAAAAATAAAAATATTTTCCCGAAAGCGATGATTTTAGGTTGTCTAAGATTAATTTATCAGTCGCTTTTGCTGGAAATTTCCAAAACAAAATGAACGATAATTTCAACGATATTTCCAATAATCAGGATGACAATGACAAAGCTCGAAAGATTGAGTCGTTGCGCTCCATGATTGTCAATGCTGAAAAAACTATTCAAAGCGCCAAGGCCATGCTCTTGCAGATTGAAGGAAAAAAGAAGGCTGGACGCAAAAGAAAATTTGAAGATGATGAAGATGGCGAAGTGGTTGAAGGAACTTTTGACGGTCAGATCATGATCGGCTCCAACGGTAAGCAATATCCGGTACCGGCCAACTACGCTTCCAAATCCAAATTAGTTGAAGGTGACATGCTTAAACTCACCATCACACAAGACGGATCTTTTGTTTATAAGCAAATAGGGCCAGTGGAACGCCGCCATTTGATTGGGATCGTCAGCCAAGATGAAAAGGGCAATTTCTATATCTTTTCCGAAGGCAAACCGTACAAAGTTTTGTTAGCTTCCATTACCTATTTCAAAGCCGAACCTGGCGATGAGGTGGCCATTTTAACTTCTCGAGAAATTGAAAGTTCTTGGGCTTCCATCGAAAATGTCTTGCAAAAAGGTGGCGATAATCCAATGGGCGACAAATCTTTTTCCCTAGACAATGACCTGGAAGATTTAAAAAAAGAAATAGAACAAGAAACTTCCTCCCCTCAACCAACAGCTGAAAATGACTATTCCGCAGAAAATAACGATCAGGATGATTTTGAATTGAAAGTTGAAAGCGAGCAAGAAGACGAGACTCAAAACGTCAATTCAAATGAAATTAAAAAGAATGAATCTCAAGAAAATTTCAAAAATCCCCCAACCGTTTCATCCCTGATGGATGAATGGACATCTGATATCGGTGATTTAGAAAAAGAGATAAAAGCTCAAGAATAAATTGTTTCTCTAAACTTCAACATAACAAAACAATGGAAAATCAAAAATCCCTGGCTAGTAAAAAAGACTATGCTCTGATTTCGTTTATCGGAATATCCTTTGCCCTTTTTTCAATCCCAATTTTGCAAAACATCAAGCTTAGCTTTTTGCCGATCAATTCAGTTTCTATCGTATTGCTAATAATTTTCTTTTTGGCTTTGGCTAATTTTGGCCTATGGATTTCTGCCATTATTGCTAAAAAAATTCCGGTAATCTTTCAGATTGCCAAATATGGAGCTGTTGGAGCTTTCAATACTTTTCTAGATTGGGGCGTGGTTAACCTTCTGATTGCCCTAACCGGGATCGTTAAGGGAGGTTGGTTTTCAGTTTTTGCCGGCACCGGGTTTATAGTAGCTAATATCGGCAGTTTTTTCTGGAACAAATATTGGACTTTCACTACCGCCACCAATCAAGGCAACCAAGCCAGCAAAGACAAATTGGACCTGATCCAATTCTTCGCAGTCAGCCTGATTGGTTTTGGTGTTAAGGTCTTGGCAGCTTCTTTGGTTGTTAATGTCATTGGAACTCCAAGTGGCTTCACTAATGAACAATGGGCTAACATTGGCAATGTAGCCGGGACCGCCCTTTCAATGGTTTGGAACTTCCTGGGATATAAATTTTGGGTTTTTAAAAAATAGCTCAATCTCCTTCTCAATCCTGAAAACTTCCCGGATAACCTGGGGAGTTTTCTTGCGTCAGCTTTGTGCTATAATACCCTAAGGCTAATTTTGATCATTCATTTTATTTGAAGTTTATGTCCAATACTCTTTATCGCAAATATCGACCACAAAAGTTTTCCGATATCATAGGTCAAAACCATATTACCCAGACTCTTTCCAATGCCATCACTCATCAACGCATCGGTCATGCCTACCTTTTTACCGGTCCACGAGGTACCGGCAAGACTTCCATGGCTCGTCTTTTTGCCAAAGCCATCAACTGCACTGATTCGAAAAAAGGAGAAGCTTGTTTGAAATGTGAAAACTGCCAAAACATTTCCCAGGGTAAATCTTTGGATGTTTTTGAAATTGACGCCGCCTCCAACACTGGAGTGGAAAACATTCGAGAACTTCGCGAGACCATCAAGCTGCCGCCTTCTCAAGCTAAATACAAAGTGTATATCATTGATGAGGTTCACATGCTTTCAACCGGAGCCTTTAATGCTCTTTTGAAAACTTTGGAAGAACCGCCTACTCACGCCGTTTTCATTTTAGCTACCACTGAAATCCACAAGGTACCGCAAACCATTCTTTCCCGTTGCCAACGTTTTGATTTCGGTCGAATTTCACTTGAAAACATCATTAAAAAACTTTCCCTCATAGCTTCAAGCGAAAAAATCGAAATCGAAAAAGAGGCTCTGGAGGCCATTGCCATTGCCGCTGAAGGCGGAATGCGAGACGCCGAATCGCTTTTGGAACAAATCATCTCATTGGAAGATAAAAAAATCACCGCCCAAGAGGTAGCTGAAATTCTCGGGACCACCAGCAATCAAGCCATTGAAAAATTTGCCCAATTAGTCCTAGAAAAGAAAACCAAAAAATCCCTAGAACTGATTTCATCTCTTTCTAATGATGGTTTTGATTTGGAGGTTTTTCACAAAGCTGTACTAAATCACCTTCGACAGCTGCTTCTTTTAAGTATTGATTTGGATTTAGCTAGAAACTTCTCTTTCGAGTTAACCGGGGAGCAATTGAAAAAAATGCAAAAAACCGCTCAAAAAAATTCAACCCAAGAAATTTTAGCGGCCCTAAATATTTTCTCCGAATTGCAAGGAAAAATTAAAACTGCTTTTATACCTCAATTACCTCTGGAAATGGCTATCGTCAAAATAACCCAATCAATAAATCCGGTTCCGACCGAGCCAACAACCGGGGGTCAAAAAATCACTGTCCCAATCCCAAGCCAAGCTCAATCAATAGAGGAATTATCATCTCCGACTCAGACTAAAAATATAGTCAGCGCAACCTCGCCAGAAAATCTTCAAAAAATTCAACCAGCCTCAGATGAAATCAGCTCAAATTCTGAACCACAAATGAGCATAGCAAAAGTAAGTTTTTCTCAGCCTCAAGTAGAAAAAATTTGGCCACAGGCTTGCAAACAAATAATCGAAACCAATCACTCCTTGGCCGCCCTTCTTCCCCTCTCAATGCCACAGGATGTTCAAGACGGCTACTTGACCATTGTTACCCGTTATGGATTCTATAAAGACAAACTTAATGAAAATCAAAATCGATTGACAGTCGAATCGGTTTTTGGTAATCTTTTAGGGTCAAAAGTGAAATTGAGAGTTTTAACCGAAGATGAATCGGGAGTTAAGGTTCCGCTATCTTCAACTTCCAAAGTGCCGTCTTTCGGAACAAAACCAGCTGAAATATCGGCTGAAAAAAAAGCGCCAGAGACTGAAAAGCAAACCAGCTCCCTCTTGGAAGGTGCGGCCAATTTGCTCGGCGGACAAATCGTGCAAGAATAATTTTTTTCGAAAAAGATATATTGGGGATTAGCCCCTGGCCGCGCCCGAGGCGCAGCCGCTCTCAGGCAAGCGGCTCGTCCGCCGTAGGCTTGCCGAAGGCGGATAAGGCACCAGGTTTTCCCGATCATCCGATCGGACTCCGGATCCTGGCATGCGGGGGTTTACATCCCGTCGCATGACGGGACGAATCCCAAAAAACAAAAATGATTTCAAAATAATATATTGGGGATTAGCCAAGCGGTAAGGCACCAGGTTTTGGTCCTGGCATGCGGGGGTTCGAATCCCTCATCCCCAACATAAAGAAAATCTGCCCATGTAAATGGGTGGATTTTTTCGTATACAAAAAATCAAGTTTAGGGCTGAAATTTTTAATACGTATTATAATAAGTATTACTTTTTTGAGGTTTACGTAAATATGTAAGTAAATGTTTACGTAAATTTCAAATAACAAGTGTACTTCCCCCATTTCTTTAGACACTAACCTTGTTATCTAAATTGTATTGAATTTGGGCATTTAGAGCAAACTGCTGAGGTGGCATTTTCAGGGCAGTATGAATTCTAGTGTTGTTGTATTTCCAAACAGTTCGGTAAATTT
>QKEW01000014.1 GCA_003251635.1 bacterium
GCTTTTTTCAACATTGATGCGTCCATAACCGAAGTATTGATCAAAACCGACATCTCCCAAGTCATCTGAGTTTTCTTTAAGAATTTTTTCCATCTCTGCAGCTGAAAGATTTGGATTGACTGAAGCCATCAAGGCGACGAGACCAGAAACTAACGGGGCTGAAAGACTTGTTCCACTAGCACTAGTGTAACCACCACCCCTGCTAGTTGTGTAAATTCCAGATCCTGGAGCGGCTATATCTACCCAATCTCCATAATTAGAATAACTAGCTCTAGCGTCAGTAGAGGTTGTGGCTGAAATCGCAATAGCATTATCGCAGGCCGCTGGATAATACGGCACACTAGTATTGGAATTACCAGCTGAAACTAAAACCAAGGTCCCTTTTCCATAAGCATAATTAATAGCACTTTGGATAGTTGAGGAAGAACTGGTTCCTGCAAAACTAATATTAATAGCGCGAGAACCATGATCGGTACCATAAATTATACAGCTAGTCAAAGCTGAATAAGTTGCACTCCCAGTGGTTGCAGTAACTCTAACTGGAATAATATTATTATTCCAAGCAACTCCCGCCACCCCTAATGCATTATTGGTTATGGCAGCGGCAGCGCCAGTTGTCATTGTTCCATGTCCATACACATCTTCATAATCACTGTTGCCATCGTAAAAATTGTAACCATACACGAATTTACTGGCCAAGTCTGGATGATCCGAATCAACTCCCGTATCGCAAACGGTTACCAAGCCGGATTCAACTCCTTTGGAGATATCCCAACCAGCTGGGGCTGAGATTTTTGGCAAATGCCACTGAGAAGAATAACTTGGGTCATTAGGAATGTCAGTCGGTTCAGCAAGATAGTTTGGTTCAGCATATTCAACCTCGGAATTTTTGGAAAGTTTTTCCAAAACTTTTTCTCTTTTTTCTTTTGAAACTGAAACGACTTTTACTTTTATCTTATCAATTTCTTTCTTTTCTTTAAGTTCATTGTCCTTTAAAATTTTGTCTTTTTTATCTTTAGAAACACCGTCTTTAAATTTCACCAAAAGCTCGTCTTCAACTAATTTTGGACTTTTCGAACCGGAATCAGCCCAAGAACTGTTTTGCAAATTCAAATTCACCATCCAAACAAAAGAGGTGATTATTCCAGCCACAAAAGCTACCATGACAAAGCCTTTTGAGGTGCTGATTTGCTTTTTCTGCATCAGGGCTGTTTTTTTCCAAATCCAACTTCGACTTTTTTTCACAGCCTTGTCGATCGGCCTTTTTGTTTTTTTCATTTTTTTATTAAGTAATTAATAAACCAAAAAATAAAACCCTATAGAGTTATTATAACCCAAAATTAAAATCAAGAAAAGAATATTAAAAGAATTATAAAAAATGGGTTAATATGCAAAAAAAACAGAGACCAAAGCCTCTGTTTTTTAAAGTATGTTCTCTCTTTTTTTATTGTCCGACTTGACGATAACCAGTTCCAGCTGGAATCAATCGACCAATAATCACGTTTTCTTTCAAGCCCCTGAGTCTGTCATCGCGTCCGGTAACTGCCGCATTGATCAAGACTCTAGCGGTTTCCTGAAAGGAAGCTGAAGATAAGAATGATTCGGTTGAAAGAGCTACCTTGGTAATTCCCATAATCATTTCTTCTCCGACTGCCGCTTCTCCACCTTCAGTTGCAGCTGATTCATTAGCGTCATTGAATTGATCTTTTTCCACAATATCACCCGGGATCAAATCAGTGTCGCCAGCCTCTTCAATCTTAACTCGACTAAACATCTGGCGCACGATAACTTCAATATGCTTATCATTAATACCTTCACCCTGTGAAGCATAAATTTCTTGAATTTCTCGCACGATATAGCGCTGCACTTGCTCACGACCCATAGTTTCATAAAGTTTTTTCAAATCAATATGACCTTCATTTAGCTGGGTTCCTTTGGCAATTAACTGTCCCTTTTCCACTACTAAGGAAGACTCGGCTGGTACTTGGAATTCTTGAATCTCACCATTTTCAGAAACTTCCACTTTAATGGTAACGGTCTTCTTGTTCTCATTGAGAATTTCCAAAATCTTACCGTCCACATCCGCAATAATCGCTTCACCTTTTGGTGGACGACATTCAAAAATTTCTTCCACACGCGGCAAACCTTGAGTAATATCCGATCCAGCCACACCTCCAATATGGAAGGTACGCATCGTCAGCTGAGTTCCAGGCTCACCGATAGCTTGAGCTGCCACAATTCCGACTGCCTGACCAATCTGAACAATTTCTGAACGACCCAAATCTTGACCATAACATTTTCGACAAATTCCTCGCTTGGTTTTGCAAGTAACCACACTGCGGATCTTGATTTTGTCGATCTTAGTTTCATCAATTTGTTTGGCTTCCTCCTTACCAATCAAATTGTTCTTTTTAACAATAACCTCGCCAGTTTTTGGATCAGCAATATTTTCGGCTGCATAACGTCCCTCGAGTCTTGGTGCAAAACTTAGTCCAATTCGATCTGAATCTGCTCTGAATAAATAAGACCCTTCCTTATCCTTACAATCCTCTTCCCGAACAATGATGTCTTGAGAAACATCCACCAAACGTCTGGTCAAATAACCAGCTGTCGCTGTTCGAAGAGCGGTGTCTGCCATACCTTTTCGAGCTCCATGAGTTGAAATGAAATATTCCAACACATTGAAACCTTCTTTAAAAGAGCTTTTGACTGGCAATTCGATAGTTTCTCCAGTCGGACCAGCCACTAAGCCTTTCATACCCATCATCTGAACTACTACTGAATCACTACCTCGAGCTTTAGAGTGAACCATAGTGTAAACCGTTCCCTCTTTATCCAAAGTGTTTTTAACTGCGTCAGCAATAGTATTTTTAGTGTTATTCCAAACTTCAATAACACGATTCTTTCTTTCACCATCAGTCAAAAGACCCATTTCATATTGCTGATTGATAGTCTCCACTTCTTTTTCAGCTTTAGCCATAGCCTCTTCTTTTTCTTTCGGCATAGTCAGGTCATCCATTCCCCAGCTAATACCCGAACGAGTCGACATTTCAAAACCAAGCTTCTTAATTCTATCAATGAAAGCAGCTGTTTCTTCTTGGCCCTTCAATTCCAAAATTCTAGCAATCAAACCTTTAATCTCTTTTTTGGTAAACTCTTCATTAATGAAATGCAATTCTTCCGGAACAATATCGTTGAGCAAAACGCGTCCGATTGAAGTGTCGATTATTTGTTCTCTCCATTCCAATTTAATCTGAGCATTTATTCCAACATGACCTGATTGATAGGCCAAGATTGCTTCTTCCACTGAAGAAAAAATCTTACCCTCGCCTTTAGCGCCTTTCTTGATATGGGTCATGTAATAAACACCCAAAACAATATCCTGCGATGGCACCGTAATCGGTTCTCCGGAAGCTGGCTTGAGGAGATTTTTAGCTGAAAGCATCAAGTTTCGACTTTCTTCACGAGCCCTATCGGTCAACGGCACATGCACAGCCATTTGGTCTCCATCAAAGTCAGCGTTGAAAGCCGCACAAACCATCGGATGAACCTGAATAGCTTTTCCTTCAATCAAGACTGGTTGGAAGGCTTGGATAGAAAGTCTGTGCAAGGTCGGTGCGCGATTCAAAAGCACGTAGTGATGTTCGATGATTTGATCCAAAATTTCATAAGCTTCTTCCGCTTCAGCATCCACCATACGACCGGCAGTTCTAACATTGTGAGCGTGCTCTTTTTCAATAAGCTTATTGATGATAAATGGTTTGAAAAGTTCCAAAGCCATTTTTTTCGGCAAACCAGCCTGGTGCAATTTCAATTGCGGTCCAACCACGATTACGCTTCGTCCGGAATAATCAACTCGTTTACCTAAAAGATTCTGACGGAAACGTCCTTGTTTTCCCTTAAGGGCATCGGCCAAAGATCGCAAGGCTCGACGTTGTCCAGTTGAAGCTGCTACTGAAGCTTGTCCTTTTCGAGCACTGTTATCAAAAAGGGCATCAACAGCTTCCTGCAACATTCTTTTTTCATTTCGGGTGATAACTTCAGGAGCTCCCAATTCAATCAATTTCTTTAAACGATTGTTACGATTGATAATACGACGATAAAGATCATTTAAATCAGAAGTAGCAAAACGTCCTCCATCCAAAGCTACCATTGGTCGCAAATCCGGCGGAATTACTGGAATAACTGTTGGCAACATCCATTCCAAATGAAGTCCTGATTTTCTGAAACCTTGGAACAATTTCATTCTCTTGAGAACCTTCTTTTTGTCTGTCACGCTCTCATCATCCAATTCTTTTTTCAATTGCTCTATGGTCTTATTAACATTAATTTTTTCCAAAATAGAACGGATGGCTTCAGCACCAATTCCAGCTGAAAAAACCTGACCAAAACGCATTGATAGATTGAAATATTCCAATTCAGACAAAACTTGCATTGGCTTAAGACTCTTCAATTCATCTCTGATTTGACGGAATTGTTCTTTTAAGTCTGTCATTCCCTCTTCCAATTTCTTGTTATCACCCTCGGAATCCTTCAGGTCTTTCTGCTTATTCTTATATTCCTGTTCCAACTGACGAAGCACCGCTTCACGCTCCTTTTCATCAACTTCTTTGACAATATAGGAAGAAAAGTAAACTACTCTTTCCAATTCCTGCAAAGAAATTCCCAAAGCTAAACCAATTCGAGATGGAACTCCGCGCAAAAACCAAATATGCGAAACTGGCACTGAAAGTTTGATATGACCCATTCTTTCGCGACGCACGATTGAGCGTGTTACCTCTACTCCACATTTGTCACAAACAATTCCCTTGTAGCGAATTCTTTTGTATTTTCCACAATAACATTCCCAGTCTTTGGAAGGACCAAAGATTTTTTCACAAAAAAGTCCGTCTTTTTCGTAACGCTGGGTTCGGTAATTAATTGTTTCCGGCTTTGTGACTTCGCCATGTGACCAATCCATGATTTCTTGAGGACTAGCCAATTTCAGTTTGACGCTATTAAAGTCACTGACCTTGGTGATGTTTTCCATAATATTATCTTTAAGATTTTTAGAAGATTAAGTTAGATATAATATTTAGATAATTAAACTTGATCCAAATCAGTTTCTGTTCCACTCTTAGCATCAATTTCTGAACTTTCATTTTCATCTTCGTCTTCACTCACCAAGGAGCCAACCAATTCAACATCCAAACAAAGACCTTTTAATTCATTGACCAATACATGAAATGAGGCTGGAATGTTCGGACTTTTTATAGTTTCACCTTTAATAATCGATTCATAAGCTTTAGATCGTCCCAAAACATCATCCGATTTGATAGTCAACATTTCTTGCAAGGTATAGGCAGCCCCATAACCTTCCAAGGCCCAAACTTCCATTTCTCCAAAACGCTGTCCTCCAAATTGAGCTTTTCCTCCCAAAGGCTGTTGGGTTATCAAAGAGTATGGACCAATTGAACGCATGTGCAGTTTGTCTTCCACCAAGTGATTAAGCTTCATGATGTACATGACTCCAACCGTCACGTCATTGTCAAAGTATTCTCCAGTTCTTCCATCAATCAAACGTGATTTTCCAGTTTCAGAAAGTCCGGCTTTTTTCAATTCAGCCTTAATATCAGTCTCATCCACTCCATCTAAAGCAGGGGTAGCTGCCTTATAACCTAAGTGCAGTGCCGCCCAACCCAAATGAGTTTCCAAGATCTGTCCGATATTCATACGACTAGCCACACCCAAAGGATTTAGAACAACATCCACTGGTCTTCCGTCTGGCAGATAGGGCATGTCTTCCACTGGAGCAATTCGAGAAATAACACCTTTATTTCCATGACGTCCAGCCAACTTATCACCAACTGAAATTTTTCGAAGTTGCGCAATAGAAACCTGAATTTGCTTAATCACTCCAGTTGGCAGCTTATCACCTTGTTCTCGAGAAAGAATCTTGATATCAACAATCTTTCCTTTTTCACCGTGAGGCAAGTAAAGTGAAGAGTCTTTAACATCCTTGGATTTTTCACCAAAAATAGCTCGAAGCAATCTTTCTTCTGGGGTCAAATCGCCCTCACCTTTCGGTGTAATTTTTCCAACCAAGATATCACCGGAAGAAACTTCAGCTCCGATTCGGATAATTCCGGTTTCATCCAAATTCTTCAATCTATCCTCGCCGATATTTGGAATGTCCCGCGTCACCACTTCCGGTCCAAGCTTGGTGTCACGCACATCGATTGAAAAATCTTCAATGTGGATTGAACTATATCGATCTTCTTGCAAAAGTCTTTCGGAAAGGATGATAGCATCTTCAAAGTTATAACCACTCCAAGAAACAAAAGCCACTACGGCATTTTGACCCAAAGCCAATTCTCCATTATCAGTTGCAGCTCCGTCAGCCAAAAGTTGTCCCTTTTTAACCATCTGTCCTTTGTCCACTCGAGGCAATTGACTCATGCTAGTGAAAGCATTGGATTTTTGGAAACTCAAAAGATTGTAGTTTCGTTTGTAGAATTCCTTCTTGGAACCAGCTGGGGCCTTTTCTTTTACCACGATATGGGCTCCATCCACTTCCACCACTTCTCCGTCATTAGCTGCCAAAACTACCTGACCGCTGTCAGCCGCCGCCTTGTCTTCAATTCCGGTTCCAACAATTGGAGATTGTGGCACTATGCAAGGTACCGCTTGACGTTGCATGTTTGATCCCATCAAAGCTCGGTTGGCATCATCATTTTCAATAAACGGAATCAAGGAAGTTGCCACTGAAATACATTGCTTAGCAGAAACATCCAAATAATCCAACTTGGTTGCCTCAATCATGCCTGGATGACCTTTGATTCTAGCTTCCACCATTTCGTCTAAAATATTTCGATCGTCATCAAGATTAACTGTAGCGTGAGCAATTGCCATACGGTCTTCCACTGTCGCATTAACGTATTCGATTTCTCCGGCAATGCAAGGTTTGACTTTGACTTGTTGGTCCTTTTTCTCCTTGGCAATCTTTTTAGCCAATTCCTCGTCAATTTTGGTTCCGATTTTAGCTCCACCCAAATCCTCATTCAAAATCCGACCAACCAGCTTTTCCTCTTTAGCTTGAACTTCTTGAACAACTTTGATGTAGGGAGTTTCCAAAAATCCGAAATCATTAACCCTGGCATAAGTCGCCATATGTCCTACCAAACCGATGTTTGGACCTTCTGGGGTTTCAATTGGACAAATTCTTCCATAGTGAGAATAGTGAACATCACGGACTTCAAAACCAGCTCTTTCTCGAGTCAAACCGCCCGGCCCCATCGCACTAAGACGTCTCTTGTGTTCCAATTCAGCCAATGGATTCACCTGATCCATGAACTGAGAAAGTTGCGAAGAAGAGAAAAATTCTTTAATTGAAGCTGCTACCGGTCGAGAGTTTACCAATTGTCCCGGCAAAACAGTGTCCACATCGCAAGTACTCATTCGATCTTTAATGTTGCGACTCATGCGAGCCATTCCAACGCGCAATTTGTTTTGAACCAATTCGCCCACTCCACGAACACGACGATTACCCAAGTGGTCAATATCGTCCGGCAATGCTCCCGGCGTATTGTTCAATTTGATAATTTCACGAATAACCAAAATCAAATCATCCAATCGTAAAATTCGATTCTCTTCATTATCTTCACGATTAACTTCCAAACGTTGATTCAAACGATAGCGACCCACGCTACCAAAATCATATTTCTCAAAATTGAAAAACATCGAATCAATCAATTGTTTGGCATTTTCTTCCGTAGCCAAATCACCCGGACGAATTCTTTTATAGATTTCTTTGTAACCCTCACCTTGGGTCTTGGTAATGTCTTTGGAAATCGTAGTCTCGATATAATTAACATCCCCCTTATCAATATCAACAAATTTTTGAATAATTTCCTCATCAGAAGTCATTCCGAAAGCTCGCAACAATGCTGTTACCGGAATTTTACGTTTTCGATCAATTCTTACTGAGATCACTCCATCCAAACCAGTATCAATCTCCAGCCAAGCTCCTCGATTTGGAATCAGCTTTGATCCAAAAAGTTTCTTGCCTTTTTGATATTCCATAGTAAAGAACACTCCGGAGCTCCTGATCAACTGACTAACAACCACTCTTTCCACTCCATTAATCACAAAAGTTCCTCGATCAGTCATAATCGGGAAATCTCCCAAATAAATTTCTTGTTCTTTTACTTCTCCGGTCTTCTTATTAACCAAACGCGCTTTGGTTCGAAGAGGAGCCTCGTAGGAAATGTTTTTGCTCTTAGCCGTCAATTCATCATATTTAGGCTCATCCAAATAATAATCAACAAAAGACAATTCCAAATCTTTGCCCGTGAAATCACCAATCGGGTTAACCTCATCAAAAAGTTCCTTAAGACCCTTGTCCAATATCCATTGATATGAATCGATTTGACTCTCAATCAGGTCCGGCAAGGAAACCATTAAATGTTTGCGGAAAAACTTTCTCTTAGAAAGAGACGAAGTTGAACTATAGGAATCCCTCACTTTCAACACTTTTTTTTCTTTAAGCATAAAAACAACCCTCATTCGTTCTTCCCGCTTCTTGAAATTGCTTCTAAAAAGCCGAAAGCTCAAAAATGAGTTTTAATTAAGACTATTAATTTATTCGGTGATTTTTTTTGTCATTCCCACTCGACGTGTTCCGTCCTTTTATTAAGGGAAAAAATGAATGTAAGAAGTGTCGTTGCTTTCCTAGTTCTTGAATATGTCCCAACCCTAGCACAAAATGAATTGACTGTCAAATCCACCAGCCATTGTCCTTGGATTTAAAACATGCTAGCATGACACATCGTTATTTTCAAAGTAAATAATGTTCTGAAAATCAACTATTTCTCAAATAAAAAGGATAAGCTATGTTTGAATTGCTGGCTTTAATGGCCGACACCTTCTTTAAAGAAATAAACATAAGGAGAAATCCAAAATTTCAAAAGAGGAATAAAAAAAATCCCCACGAAAGGATAATCACTGAGCTGGGATATCCGCCAGAATACCTTGGACCAAAAAGTCCAGAGGAGCAAGCTACTATCTTAAGGGAACAGTATCAATTCCCACTTCAACCCCTGGCAAAAGTGGCTCACAAAAACATTCCCAAAGGAGCTGAGGGGCTTTGGGTCTTGCCCACATTTCAAAGCATCAGCCCTAATATCCAAGATCCTACCCTTTCTCATCATTTTGCCTTAAAGTTTGTTCTGGAAAGAATTCTTTCCAGTCGACCCCTTTGGGATTGGAGTGAAATAAAACTAGAAAGAGGTTTGGAATTTCTTAGGCCAACCAAGTTGATGATGGAAAGATGGGAACAATTTTTAAAAATTGAAGACAAGACTCCTGTTGTGCCAGCTCAATTTGGTTTAGGACACCAAGGTGAAAGTCCAGACTACGCCAGATATGAGATAGCTCGCAACCCACGAGAAATTCCTTTTAGCTCATTTCACGCTTTCACTATGCTCCTGACTCATCCCGAAAGATTGGTAGGACCAACCGAATCAGAGATTGGGATTTGTTGCCCCGGTGAAGAATGCTGTGACCCTCTAGACGGAAAAAATTTCAACAAAAGTTCCGTCATTTGGTTTGATGCCGGCTATTTGCGAACCTGGTATCATTTTTCAAGCATTGCCGGCCGAACAGGTTCAGTTTCTGGATTTTTATTTCAAGAATAAATGGAGCTTTGCGCTAAAAAACGCAAAGCTCCTTTTTTATTTTCCGTTTCTGCCAAAAGCATTCCAGGGCAGTTTCAATTTGATTTCAGGAAAATTGTTCAAAACCCATTGAACATAGGTATTGCTGTTTTTCTTGGTTAAAGAATAATTCTTGTGTGGATAGTTATCCCTACTCAATTTCACAAAATCAATCATCATCTTGGCCGCATCTCCTTCAACAACTTTCAATAATTTACTGCCCCACACCCAGCGCTCGAAAAAAGGCAGGATTTCAATTCCACTAAATGACGAAAAATGATTGAGATGCAAGTGCCCCCAGGTTTTATCCTTGTTGGATCTGAATAAAACTTCCCATCGCGAAACGCAGCCCTTTTCATTGCAAACAATCCAAGGATGAACAGCGAAGACAAAAGGTAGATTAGCCGGGCAACACAAAACAAAAACCTGATAATCATCTTTTTTAATCAACTTTTCAAGATTATTATTTTTCATAGCCAAAGTTTTTGCTTGATCAGTTTTAAACGAAGGCGGACGTGTCACGCCGAAGTTTCGGCGAGCGAAGGCGGAGAGGGAGGGATTCTCCTTCGGACCTGGGCGCTGAAAAAGCAAAACCATTTGCTTTTTCCGGGCGCGCCCTTCGAATCCCTATCATTGAAAATTCCTAGCGGGCATCTCGAGTTAAGTACCCATGATATACAAGCATTGTAAGGGTTTCTGAGCGATCTGTAAATGGTTGGATTTGAAGTGCTTGGGTCGGGGTCTAAAACAAGGAAAACAAAGGATGAGACAAATGAGACACTATAAGGGTGTCTCACGCCCCTGTC
This sequence comes from bacterium, assembly GCA_003251635.1. Classification (GTDB taxonomy): domain Bacteria; phylum Patescibacteriota; class Minisyncoccia; order Moranbacterales; family GWC2-37-73; genus SZUA-486. Next base: position 10,499 of record QKEW01000014.1, read on the forward strand.
TCATTTGTTATACCAAGAAATTCGTGACGTAATATGAAATCTGCCCTGGTAAGGCCTGTAATAAGATATCTTGCCCGTTTCAGAGTCTTGAACAACGTTCTCAGCCCTGCGTTTATAGCCCAAAAAGACATCTTCATCCAAAGAATGAGCATAAAGCGGTCTCAACCCCTTTCCCCGATATTCGAGACTACTAAAAAGATAAGTCATAAATGAGCCGGTAAATCGATACCGACGAACACAATCTTCAAGTTGATCATCCAGTTCCGATTCATATCCTTTCCAAGAAAAAAGACATGGAAAACTTTCGACCCAGTAACCGACGGTAAATTTAAGAAGTGAAATTATTTCTTTTTTAGCTGACAAATTTCCTTTTTGGGAAATCCTTACCAGAGCAATGCTAATGTTATTTCGCAATTTTCTATCTTCATGATCTTGGGGAGATATGAAAACATATCTTTTGTCTTTGTATTTCTTGAGAACTAAATTTACTTCCTTTTTACTGCGATACCATTTCATAGCTTTCCATTGCTGTTTGGTTTTGCTTCGTCTTGAAATCCATTTTCTTTGAAACTCTCGATCTAATCTGTTAACTATCTTATCCCAATTGATATCGCCAACTTCATTTTTTACGTTCTTCCAAATAAATCGATAAATACGAGGAGTATTTTTATATATCCAAGAGCTATTTATTTTCTCCGGCTGTTTTTCCAAAAGTAATGCGTTGAGTTCTTTGATAGCTTGATTGAAATCCATTCTTCATTTTTGTTTTTGTCTTTTTTATATTACAAGAATAGCAAAAGAATTGGTTTTATACGATAAAAAAGCAAAAAACAGGTTTAAATATGGTCAAATGTTAATTAAGAGTTTATTATGTAGTAGCTAGTAATTTTTGGCTAAAATCAGTCATTTTAAGACCTGATCCGCTTGGATTGACAAACGGCCTGAAATATGCTAACATTATACGTTGTTCTTTTAACTTTAATTATTAATGAGATGAGCATTTTGGACATCACATTAGTGCCTAAAATGCTCGTCTCATTGGAGAGACAAGCCAAATCCCGAAGATCGGGAAAAACCATCAAGAAAGGAGAATGACGATGACAGAGATGATCACGTCAGGACAAGTCAAACAGTTCAGAAGGTTGGCCGAAGATGCATTGGGCGGTGAAGTTAACATCACCAAAAGAGAAGCTCAGAGGGCACTCGGCCGTGGTAACGAAATCATGGAGGGATTTATTAATCTCATCCGCGAAAAGGCTGGAAACCCTCACAGCAGGACTTCTTCAAGCTACGATTGTCCGAAAGGATACAACGGAGCAAGGGATCTGGACGAACAGGCTACCATTTTGCGGGAGCAATATCAGTTTCCGCTCAAGCCGCTCGCCAGCGTGAAGAAACTTCCCGAAGGAGCCGAAGGATTGTGGGTTATTCCGCTCATCAAGGATATCGTGTCCTTGCAGTGTGAACATCCCTACAACTACGCCGTGGATTTTGTGCTGGAAAGGCTTGGCCGCAACCGCGAGTTCAAAAACTGGCGCCAGGGCAAGACAGGTTATGAATACCTGCGACAGAGCGAACGCACCCTCCGCCTCTGGAACCAGCTGACGTTGACACAGGGTAGCGGAGAGTTGACGCCTGTAGTTCCCGCGCAGTTCGGCAAAATGCACAGGGGTGAGAGCGTGAATTATGTGCGCGAGGACGTGCTGGATAACGAAATCCTTTTCGGCGCTTACCACGTCGGCGTAATGCTCCTGACTCATCCCGAAAGAGAACAGGAATGGGAGCAGTTACACATCGATTGTGCTGGTGACGAATGCGCTCCTGATGGCGATGGCAAGTTCGTGAACGCTCCGGTCTTCGACTGGGACGACGGTGAGCTTCACTTCGGCACCGTCTGGACGAGCGCTGTCGGCAAGCAATATGGTTCGGCGTCGGGTTTTCTTCCGCAGGATTGAAGCTTGAATGCTTGAAAGCTTGGCTCTCTTGTATCCTCGAAACTTCCGCCGAAGGCGGTCGATTCATCCGGGAGCTATTTCACTTCTATAGTGAGTAGCTCCTTTTTTCATTTCCATTTACCCAAATAATATCTTTTGCTATACTTTTAATTGAGCAGGCTAATGAACAGTTGTTCACGGATAGCTGTCGCCTTCTCTTCCTTCAAGGAAAATAACCAGAGTTTTTTCGGCTACGGCTGAAAAAAGCGTGTTATCTTGATGAGAAACTGCTTGCTTTTGTCTGGCGGAGATGTTCCGATTTTATATATCGAACTGCTCCCAAATAAAATTCAGGAAAGAGAGAATATAATCCGCTTTTGCGGAAGTAAATCTCAATTTCCGGTGATTACGGATGGACAGAAGCAAAATCCTGATGGCGATGGCAAGTTCGTGAACGCTCCGATCTTCAACTGGAACGACGGTAAGCTTCACTTCAACACCAACTGGACGAACAATGTCAACAAGCAATATGGTTCGGCGTCGGGTTTTCTTCCGAAGTTTCTCCTCATAAAAAGACATCCTTTTACGGATGTCTTTTGCGTCTTATTCGGATCGGGTGGACTTTATCCACCCTCCGAGCATTCGCCCAACCTCGTCAGTATTTTTCTGAAGCGAAACATATTTTTTGTTATCAAGTGCTTTTACTTCTTTGGCAAGTCGAGTAAAAATCCTAAATAGATTTAATTGTAAACTCGCTTTTTCCAGAACAGGCAATTTTTCTTTCTTGGACATCTGACTAGCTAATAATATGTTTTCTAGTGAATCCAAAAGAATGTTTTCACATTTTTGCCAAAGAGTATAGCGATCTTGTTTAGGCACGGAATTCCTAAAGCTATAGAAATTTCGATATAATTCGTAAATTTTTTTAAAGATTGGTATATCAAATTGTTCCATAATAATAAAATGAATAATTACAATAACGTATTTGAAAAAATAATTTCGCTGGAAAATCTATTCTTAGCTTGGGACAGTTTCAAAAAAGGAAAACTCGGAAAGAAAGACGTCCAAAAATTCGAATGGAAATTGGAGCAAAATATTTTTCAACTGCATGAGGAATTAAGGAGGTGGACGTATAATCATGGCGCATATTCTTCTTTTTACATTCAAGATCCCAAGCAACGCCATATCCACAAAGCCAAAGTCAGGGACAGAATATTGCATCATGCCATTTTCTCTATTCTTAATCCAATCTTTGAAAAGAGATAAGATTGTCCGAGAGAATAAGGAGTTCGCCTTTACCAAACTGTTTACCTGCGGCTATTGCGGATCAGGAATATCCGCTGAAGAAAAATATAAACAACTGAAAGACGGAACTCATGCCCGATATATCTACTATTCCTGCTCGAGAGCAAGAGATCGGCATTGTAAAAATAAATATATACGAGAAGAAGAATTAATTACTGAGCTCTTAAAGATAATCGACCAAATGAATATTAATGAACTGGGTATGAGGCAAAAACTGGAAGACGAAATCAATAGATTTAATATCTTCCAGAAATCAGTAGTGGGAGAAAAACATAAAATCCAAAACACCAAAGATACAGATATTCGAAATTATGCCAAATACCTGCTCAAAGAGGGGTCAGTGTCAGAGAAAAGAGAACTTCTCGGAAACTTAAGATCAAGAATAATCTACAAAGACAAAAAACTTGAATTGGTGAAAGAATAGAAAAACAAAAAACAGCAGTGAAAAATTGCTGTTTTTTGTTCAATTTTTTAGGCTCTCGAGTCGCCATGTTATCTCGACTACATGGGTTCGCTCGATAAAAAATTGTCGATGCGGAGAGGGAGGGATTCGAACCCTCGAGGGGTTTTATCCCCTGGCACGTTAGCAGTGTGCTGGTTTTAGCCACTCACCCACCTCTCCAAATTAACTTGTAACTAACAACAACTAACTAAAAACTTTTTTCATCTTAACAAATATTTTCTTATCGGCAAATCAGGCGGAAGTGAGAGGATTCGAACCTCTGGTACCCTTTCGGGCACGACAGTTTTTCGCGACCCCGTAAGAAAGCGGAGGAGGTGAGATTCGAACTCACGGTACCCTTTCGGATACGACAGTTTTCAAGACTGTTTCCTTAAACCACTCGGACACTCCTCCAAAAATTTTTTTCAAAAATTAAAAAAACTGAAAGTCCTCGGGTTCCCGGGTTTCTTTTGAAACCCGTCAAATGCTCCTATATCGCATTTGACCCGCTCGGACACTCCTGGGCTTTTCTACGGGGCAAGCTGTTGCCTTCAACCACTCGGCCACACTTCCAAAATTTTCTTTCCAACTTTTCCCATCCTATCATCAAAATTTCCCTTTGTAAATGCCGAAATTCACCAATTTCGCGAGCCCATTGACAAACGATCTATTTTCTGCTATAGTAGAAGATAAGTTGTTATTTAACAACATTTATATATAAATCCCGTCCACCCCGCCAACTTTTCATCCAAATCCAACACAAAGAAGGTGAAAAAGAAATATTACCTGGAAGAAGGTTGGTAACAACCACTGGAAAAAGGAGAGTGCAAATGAACGCAAATAGGCAAAATTTTGACAATGACCGTGACTTTACCTTATTGCCTAAACCGATTTCAGCCAAGCTTTCACTAGCTGCGGCGAACCATTTTGGACACCTAATAGGGAGGCCTTTGCAGATTGTCGGAATTCAAGATGAGCCCGTAATAACAGCTCAATCGCTTGTTATGTTCACATTAACTGAAGATGATAAACAGTTTCAGGAAAAATTCCCTCCGGTACGACTATCGTCTTTCACGGAACGCGACAAATTAATTCGGATATTTAACAGAAAGTAAAAAGTTTTTTTTGGTGGAGGTGGAGTGGAGTTTCCCTCACCGGTGACCAGCTTCACCAAAAAAAGCAGTGGCATTGCCACAAGCTTCCCCCGATCATCTACGCGAGATCGGGGGTTTGTTTGTTTCCCTTCCTTTCCCCTCTCAAATTTCCTATAATAAAACCATGCCAAATTTGCAAACACCCATTGAAAAAATTCCTCAAATTACCGCCAGACAAAAAAACGCTTTGGCGAAATTGAAAATGGAAAAAATCCAAGACCTGATTTTTCATTTTCCCTTTCGCTACGACGATTTTTCCAATTTTCTCTCTATCGACCAACTGGAAAAAGATCAAACCGCCACTGTTGAAGGCGTGGTCCAACAAATCAAGCAAACCAAAACTTGGAAAAGAAAAATGTTTGTCAGTGAAGTTTTTCTGCAAGATCAAAGTGGCTTGATTCGTGCCGTTTGGTTCAATCAACCCTACCTGCTTTCGGCCATTTCCCAAGGCGACAAGTTGCGCCTGAGCGGCAAAGTTTCAGCTGATGCCAACGGATTTTTCTTTTCCTCTCCAGCTTGGGAAAAGGCTTCACGCGAGCCGACCAATACCGCTGGGCTGGTGCCGATCTACAGCGAAAGCGAAGGTGTCACTTCCAAGTGGCTGCGCTGGAAAATTCAAACCTTTCTACCCTTGGTTCAAAAAGTTTCCGACCCAATTCCCGCTGAAATTTTGGAAAAATTAAATCTGCCCAACCTTTCAATGGCTTTGCAATGGATTCACTTCCCACAAAACCGAAAAAAAGTTTTGATCGCCCAAAAAAGATTCGCCTTCCAGCAGATGTTTTTTTTGCAACTATCCTCTTTTCAAATTCGTCAGAGCCGGCAAAAAGAAAGAGCGGTTCCATTCAAATCTCAAAACGAAAAAATTCAAAAATTTCTCCAGACTTTGCCATTTGAAATGACCGGCGCCCAAAAAAGGGCTTGGCAAGAAATTTCCCAAGATCTGCAAAAAAATCAACCCATGAATCGTCTACTTAACGGCGACGTTGGGTCCGGCAAAACCTTGGTTGCTCTTTTGGCAGCCCTGCTAACCAAGGAAAATAAACTGCAAACAGCCCTTTTGGCTCCGACTGAAATTTTAGCCCGTCAACATTTTGAAAGCGCCGCTAAACTATTAAAAAAAACGGAGATTAAAATAGCTCTGCTAACGGGAGCCTATCAAAAAAGTTTTTCTTCCCAAGCCGATTTTCAACAAGAAAAACGCGCCGAGCTGTTGGAAAAAATTCGTCAAGGCGAAATCGATTTAGTTATTGGCACTCACGCCCTAATTCAAAAAGATGTTTTTTTCAAAAATCTAGCTTTGATTATTGTTGATGAACAACACCGCTTTGGCGTCAACCAACGCGCCCATCTTCAAAAAGAAATTGAAAAAATCAACGACGGAATCAAAAATAAAATTCCCCATTTGCTTTCCATGACGGCCACTGCCATTCCTCGCACTCTGGCCATGGCTTTTTTTGGCAGCCTAGATGTTTCTCTTTTAAACGAAATGCCCAAAAACCGCTTACCAATCAAAACCCAAATATTCAACGAAAATCAACGCCCAAGAGCCTATGAATTTATTAAAGATCAAATCAGGCAAGGCCGCCAAGCTTTCATTATTTTTCCATTAGTAGAAGAATCCGAATCCTTAAGTGAATTGAAGGCAGCCGTCAGCGAACATCAAAAATTGGATCAGAAAATTTTCCCCAACCTTTCCCTGGGACTTTTGCATGGGCAAATGAAACCAATTGAAAAAGAGAAAACTATGCAGGAATTCAAGGACAGGAAATTTGATATTTTGGTCGCTACCTCAGTAGTAGAAGTCGGGATTGATATTCCCAATGCCAGCGTTATACTTATCGAAGATGCTGACCGTTTTGGCCTGGCTCAACTTCATCAATTTCGCGGTCGAGTCGGACGCGGAGAGCATCAATCTTTCTGTTTGCTTTTTTCCTCCAAAGGCACTGCCAATGCTCGATTAAAAGTTTTAGAAAAAACCAATGACGGATTTGAAATTGCTCAAAAGGATTTGAAATTGCGTGGAGCCGGACAATTTTTCGGTACCCAACAATCTGGCATTGGCGATTTGGCTATGGAAAATATTTCCAATGTTCGCCTGATTGAAATTTGTCAAAAATATGCCCAGCAAATCATCTCAGCTGACCCACTTTTGAAAAAATACCCGGCCTTGCAAAAAGAAGTTGAGAAATTGCAAAAAAACACCCATCTGGAATAGGTGATAAAATTCCTTTAGGCATTGACTAGTTGAAAAAAATTTGCTAAAAAATAATATCAACAATTAAGTTGATAAAAACTAAAGGGGGTTTACCATGGTACTTTTCATTGGTATTTTCTTATGTTCTTTAGGCTTCCTGCATCTACTTCTAAAAAAGTGGGTGTTGGCCGGTGTATTTCTTTGCTTGGGCACCCTAATTCTGTGCCTTAGCACTTTGAGTCCAGCAAGTGTAACCAAAAGGACTCAAATGAAAGAAGAAAAAAATCTCAATATGCATAACCTGAGGCGAGCTTGGATCGCCTCTTTATTTTTTCCAAAATTTCATTTCTTTATTGATAACAAAGCAAAAATAAGTTAAAATTAGCCTATTAAAACTTAATTTAAAACTATGAAAGCTGAAATTTTCAAAGCCTATGACATTCGCGGACTTTATCCCGAAGAAATTGATGAAAAAGGAATTTATCAGACCGCTAGCGCCCTATGTGATTTCCTAGAACCCAAAACCCTAGTAGTTGGCTGCGACGTGCGTCTCTCTTCCCCATCACTGAAAAAAGCGGCTATTGCTGCCATCACAGCCAAAGGCGTAAAAGTTGTTGACGTGGGTGAAATTTCAACCGACATGCTTTATTTCGCTGTAGCTAATTATGGTTACGACGGCGGACTGACCATTACCGCTTCTCACAATCCCAAAGAATACAACGGAGCCAAGATTGTTCGCGAAAATTCCAAACCTATTTCCGGCGACAGCGGATTGTTTGAAATTCGCGACCTAGCCCTTCAAACTGAGGTTAGCGACCAAGATCTAGAACGAGAAATAAATCCGGAACTAGTTGAAAAAAAAGATATCGCCAGCGATTACATTACCAAAGTCAAATCCTTTGCTGACTTTTCTCAAATCAAACCTTTGAAAATTTTGGCTAATCCAAATTTTGGAGTCGGTGGCCGCATGATTGATCGACTTCTGTCAGAAACTGACATTGAAATTTCCAAACTCAACTGGGAAGCTGATGGTAATTTTCCCAAGGGTCGTCCTGACCCACTCATTCCGGAAAACCGTCAAGAAATTTCCGATTTGATTGCTCAAGGTGATTTCGATTTAGGGGTTGCTTGGGACGCCGACGCAGACCGTTGTTTTTTCTTCACAGAAAAAGGCCAATTCATTGAAGGCTATTTCATCACCGCTCTTTTAGCTAAAATATTTCTAGAAAAAAGTGAAAAGAAAAATGAAAAGATTTTGCGCGACACTCGCCTCAGCTGGGCTATCGATGAAATCACTGCTCAAAACGGCGGCCGGGCTGTTTCCAATAAAGCCGGTCATTCTTTCATCAAAGAAAGAATGCGCCAAGATGACATTCTGTTTGGCGGTGAAATGAGTGCCCATTATTATTTCCGAGATTACTTCTATTGCGATTGTGGCCTGATTCCTTTTGTTATGATTTTGGAGTACCTTTCCAAACAAAATCAACCGTTTTCTGAAATTGCTCAAGAATTTTTTTGGAATAAATATTTTGTCAGCGGTGAAATCAATAATGAAGTGGCCGATCCCAAAGAAACCGTAAAAAAAATTCGAGAAATTTATGAATCCAAAGCTACTGCTGTTGATGAGCAAGATGGAATTTCTCTGGACTTTATTGATTCTCAAGACACCAAAAACAGTTGGCGCTTCAATGTTCGCCCTTCCAACACTGAACCGGTAATTCGTCTTAATGTCGAAGCTCACAATCAAAAATTAATGGAAGAAAAAAGAGACGAACTTCTAAAACTCATTCAGGGTTAAGGCCTAAAAAAAATCACGAAAAAATCGGACCCACTCCCATGGGTCCGATTTTATTTTTGCAACTAAATCAGCATGGCTGCAAAAAAACATCTGCGCCAACACCAATTGAACAATTCAATCCTTTGTCGGAAGAATCACTCACTCGTAATAGACGATCAATACCTAAACTTAATTGATCGTTTTGGGGCAGAAATATAACTTTAAAAAATTTTTTTAAAAATTTCATTTTTCCTCACCTTCCTTTCATTAAAAGATCTACTTAAAAAAACTACATAACGAACCCGACCTTTTCTCTAACTTCTTTCATTTTTTCCTTGGCGATTTTTTCAACTTTCTCGGCGCCTGCTCGCAAAATTGCCAAAACTTGCTCATCGGAATATGAGTTGAATTTCTCTTGAAAATCCGCCAAAAATCCATTAATAGTTTCAGCTAAATCTCTCTTAAAATCTCCATAGCCCTTGCCTTGATATTTTTTTACAATTTCCTCAGGGCTCTGATTGGAAAAACAAGCATAGATATTGATCAAATTTTTCAAAGCCGGTTTTTCGTCTGAATATTCCAACTCGCTGCCGCTGTCCGTCACCGCTTTTTTAATTTTCTTTTCCACCGTCTTGGCATCGTCAATCAGAGAGATGTAGTTGTATTCTGAAATAGCCGATTTGCTCATTTTCTTTGCAGGATTGTCCAATCCCATAATTCGCATGCCTTCTTGCTTGATGAAAACATCCGGCACCGTAAAGGTCTGCCCAAATCGCTGATTGAAACGCTGCGCCAAATTTCGGGCCAATTCAACATGCTGTTTTTGATCTTCGCCTACCGGCACCACCTCGGTATCATAAAGCAAAATGTCCGCCGCCATCAAAACCGGATAGTCATACAAACCAACTTGAGCACCTTCACGTCCATCCTTTTGAGATTTATCCTTAAATTGAGTCATCTTGTCCAACTCCGGCATCTTGGTGATCGTATTTAGAATCCAAGCCAACTCACTATGTTGTACCACGTGCGACTGGATAAAGATGGTTGATTTTTGCGGATCAATTCCGGCTGCCAAATAAATCTTGGCAATCTCCAAAGTTTTTTCCCGGAGCTTTTGAGGATCCTGCGGAACCGTGATGGCGTGCAAATCGACCACGCAAAAAATCGACTCGAATTGGTCTTGCATTTCCACCCAATTCTTGATTGCTCCTAAATAATTGCCGATGTGTAAATTACCGCTCGGCTGAACGCCGGAAAATATCCTCTTTTTCATTTCTTTGCGCTAAAATATTATGTTTTTCTTCTTCCATAATAGGCCAAAACTGATTTTTAGACAACAAAACCGCCCGAGAGGACGGCTTTATTATACAAACTAAAAACCAAAAACTGATAACCCAAACCTTCCCTAAAAACCTAAAAGCTCCAAGCTAAAACCTAAACCTCTATCACCACCGGCAAAACCATCGGACGACGTTCGGTCTTAGTAAAAAGAAACGAACCTACTGATTCACGAATATTATTTTTGACATAATCCCAATTAACTGGCAATTCCTCGGAAGTTTTTTCCTTAACCACTTTTTCCACCACTCGCTTGGTTGCATTTACCAAATCAAAATTTTCCTTCACGAAAATAAATCCGCGAGAAGTCACCTGAGGAGTTCCGATAATCTTTTTAGTCTTACTATCAATAATCACCACAATAGTGAACATTCCATCTTTGGCTAAAAGCTGACGATCACGCAAAACCACTTCGCCAACATCTCCAACTCCCAAACCATCCACCATCACGTAGCTAGTATCGACTTTGTGAGGCAAAAGCTTAGCTTTCCCGCCAGAAATTTCCAATTGATTACCATTGTCCAACACGAAAATATTTTCCTTTTCAATTCCAACTTTTTCTCCAAGCTTAGCGGCTTCTTTCAAAAAGTAATGATTAGCGTAAACCGGCAGAAAAATGTCCGGCTTGATTTGACGCAAAATATCTTGAATATCAAAAGCGTTGCTGTGTCCGCTGGTGTGAACGTCTAGGATGTCGCTGTGAATCACATTGTCACATTTGCGATACAAATCGTCTTTGAGACGCTGAATTGTTCGCTCATTACCTGGAATAATGGAAGATGAAAATATTATGGTATCCTTTTTTTGAATCCGCACGAAACGATGCTCATCATTAACAATTCTTGAAAGCACCGCATTGCCTTCGCCCTGCGCCCCAGTACAAATCACCACTGATTTTTGACGCGGATATTTATGCAAATCCTGAATCGGAATCAAAGTGTTTTTATGAGCTTTGATATAACCCAACTCTTTGGCAATCTCGATATTCATTTTCATGCTGTACCCATCCAATGCAACTTTTTTGCCAATTGATTCAGCATATTCAATGATCTTACCGATTCGACGAATCTGCGAAGAAAAAGTTCCGATAATCACCAAGCCTTCAGCCTTGTTAACCAATTCATCCAAATTCTTATACATGTCACTTTCAGTTTTTTGACTCGGCCGCGTATCAACCGCACCCAAGCTTTCCAGCATCAAAATTCGGGGTGAGGGTAACTTGGACAAATGTTCATAGGTAACCAATTCATGATCGGTTGGATTTTTGTCCATAGTCCAATCGCCAGGGTGAATCACAGTTCCATCCGGAGTTTTGATAATCACGCCAACTGCATCCATCACTGAATGTTCGACATCAAAAAATTCAATTTGAAATTTCCCCAATCTAATTTTGTCTGAAATTGCATTAATCCGAATGGTGCGCAAACTTTGAGCAGAGTTTTTCTCAGCATCTTCCATTTTTTTCTTAACCAAAGCCAAAGTGAAATCGCGACCAACCACTGGCGGATTTCCCAACTGTTTAAGTAAAATCGGCGCCGCTCCAATGTGATCCAAATGGCCATGACTCAACACTACCCCCCGGATATTTTTTTCTTTACCTTTCAGACAACTGATATTTGGCACAATATAATCAATGCCCGGCATGTCTTCTTCCGGAAACTGAATTCCCATATCCAAAATGATCACATCGCCATCATATTCAAAAACAGTCATGTTGCGCCCAACTTCCTCATTGCCACCCAGGGGCGTGATGCGCAAATGAGAGCTGGCCGGATTTTTAGGTAAAGACTTTTTAGCTGTGGCAAAACCGCTTTTAGAGCCAGAAAGTTGATTACCCTTTTTTCCTCCTCGATTATTTCTGGAAAAATTCCTCTTGCCCGTCTTTTTTTGGCCATCCTTCTTTGGTTTAGCGTGATGCAACTCAGAAGAGTTGTTTTGACTCTGACCAACTTTATTTGCACCAACGGCGCCATTGGAATCAATTTTGTCCGTGTTTATTTTCATATCCCTATTATTATCTAACATATTTTTATTCATAAAATTTTTCACAAAGTATATTGATTTAAAAATTATTTTTTCTAAATTGTGAAAATTATCTTAAACTTAATTATTTACTTAATTGTTACTGAAAATTCTTATTCTTCTCCTCGCCTAAAAATTAGCAATCAAAAATCCATTAAAAAAATTATTTAACTCGCAATTTCAAACCGCAATGAATTCTCAATTGACCAACCCCAAAACTCAAATCGCAACCAAAAAACAAGAATTGCGATTTTGAAACCCTATAGTTTATCTGGCAGATAGAATTTGTCAGCAAAAATCAAGATTCTCTTTTGAGCACTATTTAGTACGAAAAAGTCCCCAAAAATTTCCGCTAATTACTTAACGGGTCTCGAAAAACTTGTTTTTGCCGGCAAACTAACCAAGAAAATAGCCTAAATAAAGCAAAATTGAAGAAGTTTCATTTCTATATATCCATTATACACCCAAATTCAGATTTTGTCCAGTCCCGAGGCCAAAAACCGCCTTTTACTTTCCCCGACCATAAACATCATCGTAGCGCACAATGTCGTCTTCTTCCAGATAATCCCCGGTTTGAACCTCAATAATTTCCAGCTCGCTTCTTCGACGATTAGAAAGTCGATGTTTGTGTTTAGCTGGAATATAGGTGCTTTCATTTTCACCCAAAGTTAATTCCTTATCTCCATTGATTACCACCGCCTCACCTTTGACCACAACCCAGTGTTCGCTGCGATGCTCGTGCGATTGGAGGGACAGTGAAGCCCCTGGACGAACTATGATTTTTTTAACCTTGTGATTTTTATCATCAATCAAAACTTCATATCTGCCCCAAGGACGATATCCAATGACATTGTGTCCAATTTCCGGATATTCATTCTCTTTCAAATAATTAACCACTTTTTTTACACCCTCGCTTTTTCCCTTCTTTTGGACCAAGATCGCATCATTATTTTCAACAATAATTAAATCTTCCACATCCACCGTCGCAATCAACTTTTCAGAAGAAGAGTAAGTAAAAATATTTTTACAATCAATTTGAATACATTTTTTCTGATTTATATTTTTCTCCTCCATAATACTCGACAAAGCGTCGAAAGATCCGACGTCGTTCCAATCAAAATCACCTTCAAAAATAACCACTCTGTCAGATTTCTCTGAAATTGCCACATCAATAGCTATATCGGGCATATTCTCAAAACTGGTCAAAAATTTTTCATGCGATTGATCATACAGTTTGAAAATCTCTGGTGCGTGCTTTTGAAGTTCTTGGGTAAAAGTCTTTTCGTTGAAAATATACATTCCACCATTCCAAACATATTCCCCGCTGGATAAATATTTTTTGGCCGTTTCCAAGTCGGGTTTTTCCTTAAATTCTAAACCTTGAAAATATTCACCTTTTTTCTCGCCTTTGCGAATATAGCCAAAGCCGGTATGAGGACTGGTGGGTTTTATCCCAATCGTACCAACATTATCGGCAACATTTTCCAAAGCTGTCTTTACAACTTTGGCATATTCTTCTGGCTTTCCAATGTATTGGTCAGCAGCCAAAAAAATTATAGGTTCATCTTCCAAAACCCCTTCTTTGTCTTTTAAAAAATTAAAAGCTAAGGCAATGGCTGGGGCGGTATTAAGAGAGTTTGGCTCAATAATTATTTGTTGCTTTTTAAGCTTGGGGTAAATTTCTTCAATTTGATCAAAAACATTAAAATAACCTTCCTGATTAGTGACAAAATAAATATTTTCCGGCCCAACCACATCCTGAGTTCGCAAAAATGTTTCTTGGAGGAGCGAATTGTCTGAATAAAGCTTCAAAAATTGTTTAGGAAAATTTTTCCGCGAAAGTGGCCAAAGTCGAGTTCCACTACCGCCACATAAAATTATTGCTTTCATGTTTTTTCTTTTTCAATAATTATTCTTTCGATTTCAAGTCTTCCTAAATTATAACCGAAAACCAGTTCCTGTCCAATCATTTTTGTGTTAAAATGAGGCAGTTAAACACTAATTCAACCCTATGGAAAAAATCATCACACTCGATGAAAATGTGCTGCAAGCTCTAGATTTTTTTGCCAAGAATCCCCCACCCAAGCTGGATTTGAGTCAATTTTCTTTGCCTTTTGTTATTGGCAGCGGCAATGCATTTAATACTGGTAGAATTCTTTTTTCCGACAAGGCTGCCATTTTCGCCGATGAGAGCAATTTTAAACATCTCATCGAATCTTATCATCCAATCATCAAAAAAGGCTTAATCAAAGACGCTTTAGTGATTTCGGCTTCCGGCGAAAAAGACAGTGTCTGGGAAGTAGAGCTAGCCAAAAAACATGGGCTTAAAACTACTTTGATGACCTGTAATGCTAACTCACCAGCTGCCCAAGTTGCCGATAAAGTTTTAGCTTATCGCAAAATCGCCGAACCTTACACCTACAATTTTTCCACTTATCTTGGCATGATTCTTTCTACTACCGGCGAAAATGTTTTGGAGATAAAAAAATTCATTACTCAACTAGAATTTCCAAATGAGTTTGAATCCTATGAGGATTATTCTTTTATTTTTCCTGACCGATTTTCCGCTATTCGAGCAATGATTGATAAAAAAAGAAGTGAACTTTTTGGACCATTGGTTTCCGTCAGAGCCTATCCGCAAGGACACGCCCGCCACGCTGAATTTGTTATTCCCCGCAAGGAAGAGTTAGTCATAACCATTAATGGTGAAAATAAATATTTCGGCCACCCGGACTCACGCTGGAGCATTCAGATGCCGGAAAATCTCAGTTTTGGCGCTATGATGAGTTTGACTTATTATATTACTGGATTGATTCAAAAATCTAAACCTCCATATTTTATGGAGAACATCGAAAATTATTGCAACGACTACGGCCCAAGAGCTTACGGCAAAGACACGCCATTTGATGTGATCGTGCCGGGAAATTAAATTTAATACGTATTATAATACTTACCAAAAATCCCACCGTTCAACTGGTGGGATTTTAATATGTAACAAATTTTCCAAAAAGTTTAGAGTCCGATCATCTTGCCCCAACTAAAACCGGTCCAGATTCGTTTTGTCTTGATGTACCAATGATTGATGTCACAAAAGCGGTCAGCCGCTGAATTAATATTTTTTACCTCAATGCCTTTGACTGATCGACTGACTGGATAGAGATAATATTGACTGTAAAGAAAAATGGCTGGATTTTTCTCGCGCAAAATTTGAATAAATTCACGATACTTCTCTGCTCGCTTTTCATCATCAGTTTCTTGGCGAATTGCATCCAATAGCTCATCCGCTTTTTTGTTTTCAAAAAGAGCTAGGTTTAAGCCTGGATCGCGCTTATTGGAAGAGTGCCAAAAAGAATAAAGATCTGGAGCAAAATTCAAAGCTTGTCCAAAAAGCACACTTTGATATTCCCGGGTGCGAATATAATTTTGTTGGAAATCAGAAATCGATAAAACTCGAAGATCGACTTTAGCGCCCAAAGCTTGCCATTGGCGTCGCAAAATTTCAGCATTTTCCATTAACTCCGCCCAATCAGTTGTCACAACTTCAAATTCCAATTTTTCATCGCCTTTTTTGCGAAATCCTTCTGCTTCATCATATTTCCAACCAGCATCTTCCAGAATCTGCTTGGCTTTCTCGACATCATAGGCATATTCTCCACTAACATCTTCATAGCCTTTCATTTGAGGAAAAAGCGGGGTGTAGAGCGGAAAGCCTTTGCCATTCAAAACTTGTTCAATAATCTCGTTGCGATTCGTCCCGATTGACAAGGCCTTTCGAACTTCATCATAAGCCAAAGGCACGCTCTTGGTCTGATTTATAAAAAGAGCAAAATAGCGCGGAATAACCAATTCCTTGATTTCAACATTTTTAGTTGTGTTCAGTTGATCTATTTTCTCCGGCGAGATATTGTTCATCCCGTTTATCTCTTTGTTCTTGAAGGCCTCAATCAAATTTTCCTCGTCCGGATAAAAATTAAAGTTGATCTTGGAGATATATGGAACTTGATCAAAATAATCTTTAAAGGCCAAGAGTCTATAGGTAATAATGTTACCGTTAGAGTCCTTTTGAAAATCATCAAACATGTAGGGACCGCTGCCAATTGGCTTAAGATTTTTTTCTGCCAAAGCGAAACGTTCAGCTGAAATGTCCTGCCAAATATGCTTAGGCAAGATTCCAACGGTCAAGTTCTCCAAAAAACCAAAGTAAGGATTTTTCAGTTCAAATTTAATCGCATCCTCATTAACCTTACTTACCTCAACTCCCTGCCAATTTTGTCTAAGCGGACTTTTGTAGGCCGGGTCCTTGAGAATACTAAAAGTGAAAAGCACATCTTCAATTGTTAAAAGTTGTCCGTCATGCCATTTGATATTTTTTTTCAAATTAACCGTGTAGGTTTTTTTGTCTTCGGAAATTTCATAACTTTCAGCCAAACAATTTCT
This sequence comes from bacterium, assembly GCA_003251635.1. GTDB lineage: Bacteria > Patescibacteriota > Minisyncoccia > Moranbacterales > GWC2-37-73 > SZUA-486. The sequence continues at coordinate 27,105 of QKEW01000014.1, forward strand.
AATTTGACCCTCCTGGTCATAGGTAAAAAGTCCACTGTAAATCAAGCTGGCCAGATCAGCGTCCGCGTCGCTAGTTTGAGAAAGAAGCGGATTGATATAAATCGGTTGGCCAACCAAGCCTTCCGTATATTCCCCGCCGATCTTCGCTATCGGAGCGGTAAAATTAAAATAAAGACTGACTGCCCAAAAAACAAAGGCAGCGGCAGCCAACAAAATCAAAAATGAAACCAGCAGTTTATCCCGAAAACTAAGCATGCGACTAACTACAAACCAGTTGGCTGGCAACAATAACTTGAATTTTTCTTTGTTACTAATAGCTTTGGAATTAATTATTAACTTCCAATAATCTTAACACTAATTACTGAAAGCAAAATAAAAACCACACTCAACACAATCGAACCGCTAAAAAGAAATTTTTCAATTCCTCTTTTGGTATAATAACCACCAAAATCGCCGCCAAAGGTCGCCCCCAAGCCACTCCCGCGATTTTGAAGCAAAATAGAAACGCTTAGCAAAACAGCAACTACCAATTGTGCAATAAGAATAAATTTCATATTTTTTGTTATTATCCCTGAACTGATAATTTAGCAAAAATCAGCTCAAAGTCAAGTAAATTCCTTTATTTGAAGCAAAAACCGCTTTAATAGGCGGCTTTGTCCTGATCCAATCCTACACCAAACCAACCATAAAATCAACCTCTCTTTGAAAAATCAAAGGAATTTATCCATTTTAGCCTTAAATTTCTGAAAAACTTCCGGGCCCTTAAGCGATGGCCAAAAAATTAAGCTTTCATCATTAGCCTGAATGAAGGCTCCTTTCTGATGAGTTTTTGGATTTTTCATAATTTTCTTTTTTTCCAAACGACGCAGAACATTTTCAATTTTTTGACTTTGAAAAATTTTCTCTCCCCAGCTTCTAATTTTTTTGGAATAAAAAGAATCATCCAGAAAACCCAGTGGCTCAATTTCACTTGGACCATAGTGTGGTTTAATTTCAGCTATCCAACGATTTTTTAGTTGAAATTTTTGAAAAGTTTTCCAGCCAAAAAGTGGCCGTATGAAAAAATATTCATTGGCCGCATAAAGATCTTTCAGCGAAATCTCCAAACTTTCGTCAGTAATAAAGTGATTCAAGCAAATCCGATCCTGAATTTTTCGACCATGTCTTCTCTTGCCTAAAAACTGAACCAAACCAGTAACCAAAGTTCTTCCGGTCCAAATATGACCCGCACGCAAAACAACTAACAGATCCCAATCACTTTTCATTTGGGCATTCTTCATGGACAAGCGACCAGTTACCGCCACCATCCGAACGAAAGGAACAAGCCGAAGCCAAAAAACCATTCGACGCAAACGCCGGTTTTTCTCAAAAGACAGCTTGGTTCTCTTGGTTCTGTTTGCAATCAATTCTCGTCGACCGCGCAAAAAATAAAAACCGCATTCCCCATCAACAAATCTCCACAAGCTTTGTCCACCCAATTCATGTAAAACTTCATGCAAGCTAACTTTTCTGACCGACTTTTTTTCGTAGTAATCCGAATTGATCAAATTTTTGTGAATTTCAAAAGCAGTCAAAGGAAAATCCAAGCAGTCATAATAAACCAAAGTGGTTAAAATATTTTTAGCCAATGGATTGAGCTGATTTATCATAGAACAAACGTTTTAAAATTTCAGAATTTTTTCCAAACCGGCCTTGTCTTTGTGCGGACCGATAATTGAAAGATTGAGTTTTGAATTTTGAAAGATATCCTTGGCTACTCGCAAAACATCATCCGCCGTTACTTCATCGAGCTTGGCAAAAATTTCCTTCTGGCTCATAATCTTTCCTTTTTCAATTTCTTGCTCAATAAAAAACATACAAACTTCATCAGAGGCTTCCATATTCATGATCATTTTACCTTTCAAATAATCCTTGGCTTTTTGCAATTCTTTGTCGCTGACTTTTTCCTGACTGATTTTTCGATATTCATTCAGAATTGTTTCCAAGGCTAATTCCAAGTTCTTATGTTCAACTCCGGCTTGAGTTGCCAAATAACCGACATCTTGATAGGCATCCATATCTGTTCGCACCTGATAAGCTAAACCTCGCCTTTCTCGCACTTCAATAAAAATCCTACTGCTCATATTGCCACCCAAAATCGTAGCTAATACTGACAAAATAAATCGATCCGGATGATCCTGATGATAGGCTCGCGTACCAACAATAAAGTGAGTTTGATCAGTTTTTTTATTTTTTATAGAAATTTGAGGAACCTTCTGAATTTCCTTAATTTTTTCAAAAAATGGCTTAGACCCATTAATCATTTTTTCAAAATATTGTTGAACTTTTTCAATTGTTGCTTTTTCATCATCGATTTTTCCAGTCACACACACCACCGTATCATTGGCCACATAAAACTTTTGCATAAAATCAACAAAATCTTTGCGAGTAAAAGAGGCTACGGTTTTTTTACTACCGACAATTTTCCTTCCCAGTGAACTGGATTTATAAAGTAAAATTTCAAATTCATCCCCAACACTTCGAGCTGGCAAATCTTCATACATGCTAATTTCCTGAATGATAGTCCCACTTTCTCTTTTAATCTCCTCTTCCTCCAATTTTGAATTTAGATACATATCCGCAATCACATCTAGAGATGTTTGCCAGTGCTGAGAGTCGGATTTAGCAAAAAAACAAGTTTTATTTTTGAAAGTATAAGCATTAAACTCACCACCAATAGCGTCCAGTTCTTCAGAAATCGTCAAAGTGTCCGGTCTTTTTTCTGTTCCCTTAAAAAGCATGTGCTCGATAAAATGAGAAAGTCCGGCCTGCTTTTCGCTTTCATAGCGCGAACCCACTCCAACCATCACCATAACCGTTACCGTTTGCGTACCCTTCATTGGCACTGTCAAAATTCTGAGTCCGTTTTCTAGAGTTGTTTTTTTATAGTTCATAGATTTTTTGATTTATTTTTTAGTCCGACTAACCCTGATTAGTCCCGAACAAGGTACGATTTCAATTCCTTGTTTTTCCAATTCATCCAAAAAAAGATTCATGCCCAAAGAATCAGATGATATATGTCCGGCAATGATAACATTGATGTGATGTTTTTCAGCCTCCTTGCGATATTCTTCGCTTTGATGCATGGAAATTATAGTTCCCACTCCAGCCTGAGACATTTTTTCATAGATATCCTTGCTGCCGGAAGTTCCGCCAGTGATCTCGGTAAACACAACTTTACCCAAACGATTTTCCTCATGCCCAACAAAAATTTTTGGACCAGCTCCCAAAATTGATGCTTGTCTATATTCCTCAATTTCCAAAAGAGCTTTGATGACATCACCCACATCTTCAGCTTGACTTTTTTCAATTTTATTTTGAATAAACTTGGCTACCAAATTATCAGCCGGGGTATGAACATTCAAATAGCTCATTCCAACCAATTTGGCTGCATCAATTGTTTTGTAGTGATTATCCGGACTTAAGCCTCGATCAATTTCGCTAATTCTTTTTTTCATCAAAGACTCAGCTACATTAACTGGGACTCCAGCCTGATGAAGAGTGTCTATTTGCAAATCCATAACCACTCCCAAATCAGCCAAAGCCCTTCCGTCTGGGTGATGTCCAATAACTGCATCGATTGGATTTTTTGGATTCTTGTCACAAAGATAACGCGCCAACATAATTTCCCCAGTATCAATATCAATCCCGGCCATTATTTTTTTTATCGCCTGATTCCCATCTTTCACAAAGTGAACTCGGCTGTCTGCATAAGGATTTTGCAACCTTTCACTATCAAAAAGCTCCTTTTCTTTCTTGGAAAATTTTTCAAACTTACTTCTTATTTTTTTCAGTTTTTTTTCAATCTCCTCTTTGGAACGAAAATCATTTTCAATTCCCAATTCAACAGCTAAATCAAAAATTTCTTGAATATTCATAGTTTTTGCATATTAAAAATAACTATTCGATTTTATCAATCTTTTTACGTATTAAAGAAAATCTCTCAGGAGCTATTTCCCGATCTTTCAATTCCAAATAGAAAAGTTTGTCCTGGCCTCCGTGAGCTGATTCAATTTTCTGGCCATCTTCATCAAAAATTTCCACCACCTGCGATTCAATCGTTTCTTTTCTTTGCATGATTTCCAATTGATCGCCCAAACGTATGACATTGTGAGCTTTTATTTTTATCTTTCCTTCTTCGAAATCCAAAACTTCTCCCACAAACTGCCGCGTACCAATTTCATGCGAACAAGAAAAATTATGCTCCGGCTCATTTTCAAATAGAAAACCTTCGGTGTAACCTCGATGAACCAATAAATTCAACTCCTGGGCTTGTTTTTCAATTATCAATGAAACCTCTTTTCTTGGCAAATTTTCTTCCAGGGCATCCAGAACTGTCCGATAGGCTCGCACCACTGAAGCTACATAGAAAACGCTTTTGTTGCGACCCTCTATCTTAAAAGAAGTCACGCCTGCCTGGTGCAACTTATCCAAATGACAAAGTAAATTCAAATCCTTGCTGTTGAAAAAATAAGTTCCTTGATCATCTTGTTCCAATTGAATTTCATGCTCATTTTGAACATCAGTCAATTCGCCCAATAAAATTTTCTCTTGTTGCCTTTGCTCAAGATTTTTGTCAGACGCTTTTTGATAAGCCCAACGACAAGGCTGCGAACAATCGCCCAAGTTGGCGCTTTTACCACTCATCCATTTGGAAAGGATGCAGCGCCCCGAATAACTCATGCACATGGCGCCGTGCACAAAATATTCCAATTCCAAGTCTGGCAATTTCTGATGAATGATTTCAATATCTTTCAAGGTTGTTTCGCGAGCCAGAACAATTCTCTTAACTCCCAACTGCTGCCAGAACTTGGCCGCTTGCCAGTTGGTCGTGTTGGCTTGAGTGCTCAAATGCACATCAACTTCCGGCAAATATTTTTGAGCCAAAAGCAAAATTCCCGGATCACTGATAATCAAGGCGTCGATTTTTTTACCGCGCAAAAATTTCAAATGCTCCTCAATTTTAGACAGATGATAATTGTGAGCATAAATATTCAAAGTAATATAGATTTTTTTATTCTGAGCGTGAACCAATTCAATCGCCTCTTCCAAATCGGATTGAGAAAAAGAATTGACTCTAGCTCGCATTGAAATATCCGGAAGTCCGCAATAAACCGCATCCGCTCCATAATAAAGCGCGTATTTCAATTTTTCCAAACTGCCAGCCGGTGCTAAAAGCTCATTTTTAAAATTAGTTTTATTCTTAAACATAATAGTGTCGCTAAAATTAGACTTATTTCCAAACTAAAGGCTTGCTGGGCTTAAGTCAACACCCGACAATTCAGATAAGCCTCTTTTTGGGAATTTCATTTTCATTTGCCCAAAAATCAATTTGATTGTATTATATTTTTTAAAATCAATTTCCCTTATTTTTTCCCTTTTTATGTGTTAATATTCAAATATGAAGACTTTAGCCACCAACAAAAAAGCTAATTTTGATTATTCGATCTTAAAAAAGTTCGAGGCTGGCTTAGTATTGACCGGGGCCGAGGTTAAATCCGCCAAAAACGGACACATCAGCATCAAAGAAAGTTTTGTCACCATCAAGGAAAAAGAGCTTTTTTTAACCAATTCCCACATAAATCCCTATCCGTTCGCCAAATCAAATGAAAACTATGACCCAAGCCGATCACGCAAGCTTTTAGTCCATAAAAGTGAAATCAAGTCTTTGTTGGGAAAAATTCACGCTCAAGGCTTGACACTAATCCCTCTTCGTGTGTATACTAAAAAGCGACTTATTAAGTTGGAATTCGCCTTAGCCAAGGGAAAAAAGACTCTGGATAAACGAGCCAGCATTACCAAAAGAGAAACAGATCGAGCCATTCGTCGCAAAATCAAATCCAGTCGTTTCAATTAACCACAGATAACTGCAAAATCAATCCGAAAATTCAAAAAATATTTGTTTTTTTCAATTGGGGTTGTTCAGTTTCGACAGGTTGTTCGTTGAAAAATTAGCAAGCCGATCATTATGGTTGTATCGAAAAACCATCCATAAAGATACTAATTGCAAACATCGTATCAAGAGTAAAAGGGACCTTTGCGAAAGCATTCCAGTCTTCTTTTGCCACAGCTTTGGCCTAATTGCCAACAGCCATCGAATTGCTGATTTTCCATAGGCAAATCTCGGTGTCAAGAAGCTCATGATTTTTCATGGGTTATGGAAATCGCCTGTTTTATTTCTTCGGTTAAAACTGGTTAAAATTGCACCGAAGACAAGTTTGTCAGGATTTTGCTTGTTAAGACCTGGCATCTTTGCGCTTTCGAGCGAAAAAAACAAATAAGCTAAGCTTGTAGAAGATTTTTTGACCACAATTTTGGACATGGGTGCAATTCCCATCAACTCCACCAAAAATAAATGTAAGTCATAATTAAACCGTGCTATATTTTTTCTGAAAATATATTCACAGTTTTTCAAAAAAATTAGAAAACGATTCAGATTTAAGCCCAAAGCAGCTCCTGCTGCTCCACGCTTTAGAACCAATGAACAAATTCGCGCTCCATTCGTCATGCTGGTTGGAGAAGACGGGGCTCAATTAGGCGAGATGAGTTCATCCCAAGCCCTGGCTTTAGCTCGCGAAAAAGAATTGGATTTAGTGGAAGTTTCTCCCAAGGCCCAACCGCCAGTGTGTCGGATCATGGATTATGGCAAAGAGCAATACAAACAATCCAAGCAACAACGACTAGCTAAGGCCAAGCAAAAATCAACTGAAACCAAAGGTATACGCTTGGGACTGAGGACTGATAAGCATGATTTATCCAACAAGCAGAATCAGATTGAAAAATTTCTCAAAAAAGGCAATAAGGTTAAAATAGAAATAGTTTTAAAGGGACGCGAAAAAGCTCACCAAGATTTGGCCCGCGAAAATCTCAAGAATTTCCTAGGTCAGATTGAAACCCCCTATAAAATTGAAGAAGACATCAAAAGATTTCCTGCCGGTTTCAATGTCATCATTGCTCCGGTTTCAGAATAGCCCACGCGGCCAAATAAATAATTAACGTTGAAAAAAATATGCCGAAGATGAAAACCAAAAAATCCGTGGCCAAAAAATTCAAGATAACCAAAAATGGTAAGGTCTTGCGTCGCGCCACTGGTCAAAACCACTACAATTCCAAAGAAGACGGAAATGTCGGTCGTGCCAAGAAAAGAGATCAGCGACTTTTTGCCTCTGATGAAAAGAATGTTCGCAAAGCTCTCAATGCCTAAGTTAATTTATAAGTTTTTGCAAAACCTCAAAACCACTTTGATTTTCAGGTTTAATATACAATCATGACAAGAGTAAAAAGAGGTATGATGGCCTCAAAAAGAAGAAAGAATGTGCTCCAAATGGCCAAAGGTTTCCGTTGGCGCCGCAAATCAACTTTCCGAGCCGCTAAAGAAGCTTTACTTAAGGCTGGAAAATACGCTCACCGCGATCGTCGGGCTAAAAAAAGAACTAACCGCCGACTTTGGATTGTGCGCTTGGGTAATGCCAGCCGTCAATTCGGTCTTTCCTACAGCCGCCTAATCAATGCACTCAAAGTTAAAAATATCGATTTGGATCGCAAAGTGCTTTCCCAAATGGCAGCTGAAAATCCGCAAGTCTTCGAAAAATTCATCGAAAAGGTTAAATAAATTTTTCAAAAAACTTCACAAAAAAAACGCACCCCGAAGGGTGTGTTTTTTGTTGGATTTTTTTCCAAGTAACGTGACCAATCACGTTAGCAAATGCATTTTGCTATCCTTAAATAATTTTAAAAACAAAGGTTTCAAGCAAGACTTATTTTTTTATTCCAGCTCGCCATTTTTCCAGTTTTTGATAAAACCAAACTGCCAACAAGATGCCGAGCAAATCAATCAAAACATCAGTTATTTTGCCTTGGCGACCCGAAACAAAGAGTTGATGAATCTCATCGGAAACTGCCCAGACAAAGGCCAACAGTATCGGCCAACAATAAACAATTTTATTTTTGCCAAAATAAGCTCCAAAAACTCTGATCCACAAAATTGTCAGAATCAAATATTCCAAAACGTGAGCCGTTTTCCTTTCCAAAAACGTCACGAAATCATAGTGAGCTTCCCCGCTGCCCGGCACAGCTGAGAGTAAAAAAATCAACAAACTCCAAAACAAAACCGGCGCCCAGTAAATAAAAATTTTCCGCCAAAAAGAATTCATTGAGATTTTATTTTAACTTAGCAATCAGTTCCTTGGTCAGTCGAAAAAAAGCCACGAAAGGCAACCAAAGCCACAAAATTTTCCTCAAAGAACTCTCAAGAAAACTGTTTAAATTATTCATAAAAAAATATTAATATTTAGATTAGATGCATATTAACACATTGAGTCATTTCGTAAACCACATCTTTTTTCTCCACCACAATTCTCCAACCTTTTTCCTGGGCAATTTGCTTGAGGTTTTCATTAGGATTAAAAGCGATCGGATTGACCATTAACTCCAAAAAACTGGCGTCTGACTCAGTATCTCCAATTCCATAAGAACCCTCCAAGGTTAAATCATTTTCCCTCACATATTTTTCCACAACCTGTCCCTTATTTTTGGTCGGTTCCGCCAAATAGCCTCCGGTGTAAATCCCGTCTTTTAACTCATAAACACTGCCATAAACTTGATCAAAATTCAAGTGCTTGTGATTGTACTCTCGCACAATCTCAATCGGCGAACCGGAAATCGCAATCAGATGATAGTTTTCTTTTTTAAGTTTTTTGATCAAGCCTTCAGCAAAAACATAGGTTCGATCCTTATGGAAATCCACCACCATCTTGCTGGCCCGGATAATATCCTCCTCTTTGCAACCTTTGATATATTCCTCAAACAAATTCACCAAAGCCGAACGATAAGATTCATATGTTCCCTTATGCTCCAACCATTGAGTATAAGATTCCACAATCTCATCTCGAACCTTACGCGGAAAAACATTGATCCAGGATAATTCATTAATAAGTTCAAAATGTAAATTCTTACGAAAAATAGTACCATCAATATCAAAAACAGCTAATTTACTTTTCTCTGACATATTTTTTTCTTTTAATTTCCACTCTTAATCTTACTACATATCTGATAAGCTGCAATTGCAAACGCCACTGAAACATTGAAGGATTTCTTAGCGCCACGCATTGGAATCTCCACGGCAAAATCGCAGCTTTGCAAAATTCTAGCGTCAATTCCCTTGGGTTCATTGCCAACAATCAAAGCTATTCTATCTTTGGGTTTAAAATTTTCCAAGGATATGCTTTTTTCAGATTGTTCCAGAGCCACGATTTCAAACTCTTCTTTTTTTAATCTTTCCAACAATTTTCCAATCGAAGAAATTTTTTGCCAAGCCATACTTTTTTCCGCGCCCAAAGCAGTTTTAGTCAGCATTTTTTGAGCTGCCGTCATATAGGGCGCGTTTTCATCAGCTGGAGATGGACAATAACCTGTTAGGTAAATTTTTTCAACTCCCAAACCGTCAGCTGTTCGAAAAAGCGAACCGATGTTATAGGCACTGCGGACATTGTGAGCAATCAAAACCAGACCCATAGCTGTTAACTGTGAATAATTACCGGAGTTCCGATTGGCGCCCAATCATAGACTCGTTGGGCTGCGCCCACTCCCAATCGCACACAACCATGAGAAACTCGAGTTCCTAAATGATTAGCTCCTTCCTTGTAACCACTTGGCCACTCGGGAAGTTCATGGATACCAACTTTACCAGAAGGTAAAATCGCCATCCAGTAAGGCATGAATAATTTATATTCACCCGACCAAGGCTTGGCGGCCTTATTTTCAATTTGAAAAGATCCTTGAGGAGTTTCCATGCCAACTCGACCGGAAGAAATCAAATAGGCATCCAACAATCTTCCTTCTTCAAAAATAGTCATTATTTGGCTTTTCAAATTAATGTCGATGTACTTTCCGCTCTGGATTTGAGCTGCGGTATAGTCTCGAGCCTGCATCAGTCTGGCATCTAAATTGTCATCCCATTTTTCAATTTCAGCTGGCCTGGTTTCAAAAGATGAGCTAAAGATTTTTTGATAGTCACCCTCATCCGCTTTTTTTGATTTAACTGAGATCTGCAAAACATAAACTTGGCCTTTTTTCAGTTCGCTTTTCGGTAAAATCTGAACGACACTACCTTCGTCATTGAGCTGGGAAACAAATTCCTCATTGGGATTGATTGAAAATTTTACATTGAAATCCTCCAGGCTTCGATCAAAATTTACCACAATCGGATCTTCCATTGTCAGCAAAACATTTTTTTCACCCACAGCCGGAACCATGGAAACAACTTGCGGCAAGGATTCGGTTTGAAATTCAAATTTAGTCTCAAATGAATTACCCCAAAAATTATAACCCTTATCAATTTGGATCTTATAGTTTGTTGCTGGCTGCCAAACTTTCAATGGCTTTAATTTTAAAACTTGATTATTCCCGGACCAAACTAATTCAAAATCACTTTCAGCTGGATTTAGCGACAAGGAATTTTTCACACTTTCCGGCAAAACTGGCTTGGAAAAATTAATTTCTATCTCCTGATCCAATTTAGCCGGAGAGTCAGCCGAAAAAGAAATTTGGGTCTGAAAAAAATCCAATTTGTTTTTGAAATAGGCAAAAGCGCCCACCGAAGCAATCGCCAAAAAAATAACAGTCAGAAATATTCTCAAACAAATTTGTGCCAAATGCTTAGCCATTTTTTCCTCCATAAAAATTATTTTACAATTGATAAAGTTTCTTGGCTTGCTCCCAAACCTCTGGGTAATTTTGATTTTCTTTCAACCAATACCACCACTCTACACCCCACACATAAATCTCCGCCATTTTGGTTTTTTGAGCAAATTCAATATTTTCTTTCAATTTTTGAGCATTCATTGACTCCAGTTGTTCTTCTAGCGAAAAATTGGTAGTCCAACCCTTCAACCAGGGCTCCCCCTGCAATTCAATGACCACAAAATCATCCTGACCCACAATCATAGAAACTAGGGCTTTTTTAAATCTGAAAAAATTCGGCCCAATCGGATATTTCCAAAAACCAAATCGATTCGTGTAGACCTCTCGATACATGGTCGTTCCAAAATAATCTCCCCGCTTGGCAGCTCTAAGCCATATGCTCAATTCACCGCTGTCAGTTACCATGATTCCCTTTTGAGAATCATTTTTTTTAACGGTTTCAATTTCTTCGTCCAAAAGATCGCTGTCAAATTCAGGACAAATTCCAAAATCTAAAAATGGCTCATTTTCCACCTGCCAAATTGCCACCGCCGAATGATTCTTATAACGGTTCACAATAACTTCCAATAGCTTCAATAAGCTTTCTTTTCTTTTAGCGTCATCATTACCAGCCCACTCCGGCACAAAACATTCCGGCCAACGCGGAACCTTTTGACCGATTGCCAAAATAACTTCAACTCCGCGCTGTCGAGCCTGATCCAATTGCCAATCTAAATCAGCAAAATCATATTCCCCCTCCTTTTTTTCTATCCAATCCCAATAAACCGGAATTCGAATTTTTTTCACCTGTAAATCATCAATAGTAGCCAAATAGGCCTTTTGCCAATCCAAACCAATATCTTGAGCGTAGCGATAGGAAAAGGTCACTCCCAATGGGACTTTTTCACTAGGGAGCTTAACCGGCCAATTAAAATAAACCAAAAACAGCAAAGCCAAGGTACTAGCCACTGCCAGAATTAAGGCTAAAATTTTAAGAAGTTTCAAAAAAAACTTTTTCATAAAAAATTATTGATTCAAGAAGTTAAAAGGAAAAAATCTTTACCATTTCCAGCCAAAATCCAAATACCCACCCCGATCAAAGCTATCGCCAAAATTTTCTGTATCCAATCATTCAATTCCATTTTCTCCTTATAAATATCATGGAATCTGATTGACAAAACGGCCACCAAAGCAAGCACAAAAACAAATTGGATGCTGCCAACCGCATTGACCGCCGAAACTGAACCCCCGGAAATCGCCAAGACTATCAAAAAAGAACCGATTCCTGCCAGCACTTTATTTAGCGTAAAAATCGAACCAGTAGAAACTGCTTTGGAAGAATTTTTTCGAGAATATTTGAAACTTCGAATTATTTGCAAACGAAATTGCGGCAAAAGCAATAAACTCAAGCCCGCCAAAAAAAATCCGATTCGATTCCATACAAAGCCGTTGATAAAATTTGTTTCATTAAAAACCACTTTCAAAAGTCCCAGTGACATGGCTTGTAAAATTCCTGAAATCAAAGAGTATTTAAAACCGCGGAAAAATTTCAAGTTATGAATCGGCAAATCAAAAGAAATCAAAAAACAACCTAAAACTAAAATAAAAATAGCAATCACGCCAGCAGCCCCGAGTTTTTCCCCACTGAAAGCTGATGCATAAAAAATCGAGACCAATGGAATAACTGTTCCAACCAAAGGCGCCACTCGCGATATTTCATTTTCCTGTGCGGCGCTATAAAAAGCCACCAGCCCATAAATAAAAAACAGACCCGAAAGAAAAGCAGCTAAAACCAAATAGATACCAGGATAATAAAAACCAAAAGGCGCAAAAAAGAGAGCAAAGAGACTAAACATGGCCACATAGAAAGCATAGACCGCCGGCTTGGAAATTCTCGAATGCAAAAGATACTTATCCAAAACATTCACCAAAGCAATCAAAAAATAACCGGAGATAGCCAAAGTGAGCCAATTAAAAGAATGTAAAAAATTATTCAAATTTAAAGTTAAATTTTCCAACATTTTTGTTTTTGTTTAACACTAGGGTAATTTTAGCGCATTTTTTCAATTTTCGAAAGAAAACAAAAAATCACTCTTTGGAAAAAGTGATTTTTTGAAAAAAATATTTCGTTTTTTTAACTCACAATCTGATTGAAATAAACACTGACATCGGAAATCCATTTGTTCACTCCCTCTGGATTGTGACCAGCGCAAGAAGAACCGCATTTCCAAACCACCATTTTTGAAGGCGTGGTCAAATCCTTTTCCACCAACTGAGACAGACGTCCGCCAATGGCTGACACCGCCTCCTCAGGAGTGGCAAAGCACCCATAGCCCATAGCAGTACCTTTTTGACCAGCTCCTTTGTAACCCCAGTAATTGTAGCAGTCTTGGCCATTTTGAGTCGGCACGTGCTTACCCCAATTACTTTCTTTTTTGGCGATTCCGACAATAAAGGCGGCTACCCGCTCATCTTCTTCGGCAATAAACGGCACCATCTCTTTGATTGGATAATCACCAACTATCCCATAAAGTTTCTTTTCAAACTCACTTGGCTCCAAGTTAGCTAAAAAAACACTTTGATCTGAATTATTTTGATTAAAAATTTCTGGATTTTCTTTTTTGATTTGAGATTGTTCCAAATTTTTGGAGATAGATTGAAATTTTTCCGATCCAACAGCTTTTTTGACAGCTACCGAGTCTTGGTAAAAATCAACCTTCAAAGATTTTAAGCAGCTGCCAGCCAGTAAAAACAAGCCTAGGGCCACCATCAAAACCAAAAATTTAGTTTTTAAAAAACCTCCCATTTTGGGCAGGGGAACATCAAAATCACCCATATTTTATTACTAATGTTTAATTTTGTCCGATTGTTTACGGACAAATTGTGCCTGTTGGAAACACAAAAGCAAGTCTAGCAAAAAACCGCCTCCTAGTCAATGAGTTATCCACAGCTTATTCACATTGATTTAATAAGAAAAACGACCCTCGCGGATCGTCATATTTCACCTTCGATTTAAAATAAGACTTAATTCAATTCCCGAAAATACATATTAACATCGGAAATCCATTTGCGAACACTTTCACTGCTGTGACCAGCGCAAGAAGAACCGCATTTCCAAATGATCATTTTACTTGGAGTGTTTAGGCCATATTCATCAATCAAAGTTTCCAACCTATTGGCTACTGTGTCTACTGCGTCTTTGCGGCTATTGAAACATGTGTGCCCACCGGTTCCCATGAGTTTGCGAATTCCCCGATAGCCCCAATAATTGTAGCAATCCTGACCGTCCAAAACTGGCACCCTTTGACCCCAGCTGCTTTCTTTGCGAGCAATTCCCACCAAAAAAGCGGCCACGATTCGATCTTTTTGGGCAATATAGGGCACCATATCCTCGATCGGATAGCCTTTTACCATTTCGCGAATTTCCTCTTCCAATTCACTAGGTTCGCGATTTGCAAAATCTTGCATCAATTGGGTGTAAATTTCTTGCTGATCATCAATTGATCCGACAACTTCAACATCTTCACTGACCTGCAAATCATTACTATTTTCCCCGACATTTTCCGAAGGAGCAACGACTAACTCATCCGCCCTAGCCTCTTGACCCAGATAGCGATAAATCATGGTCATCGAAAACATTCCAAATAAAATTGAAATTGCCATCGACAAATTCCAAAGTTTGAGCATTTTCCAATTCAAAGCTATCTTACCATTTTCCAAAGATTTATTTTCAAGCAAAACAATTTCCGGCTGGGTAATTTCCTGCGACTGTCTGTTTTTCTTTGGCATTTTCCTTACCACACTCTTATTGAAGCCTAATCCATCAATTTGCCTTGAATTTGTTTTTTGATAAAAACCAAAGCCATGACGAATTTCTTCGTTTGGGTTCTTTTTGATTCTAACAATATCCAGACTTCTATTTTTCAATTTTTTTGTTTTATTTTTAGTTTTCCTGATTCAAACCGGCCTTTTCTTGAAAAAAACCAATAACCTGTGAATCGCCCAAGAAACATTTACCTTCAGAGTAAAGCATTGGAACTCCTCTTTGATTTTCTGCAATTGAGCATTCCTCAGCCTTCTCCCCAAATTCTGCAGCATTGGCACTGTTGGAAATTTCTTTTTTCACAAAAGAAACCGTTTGATCAATATTGTTTTCCTCCAAAAATGCTTGGACTTTGGCACAGTGCGAACAGCTCTGACTGTAAAAATAAACAATGCCTGATTCCGCTTGAATCTCTTCGGTTGCTTTTGAAGATTCAACTTCAGGCAGACTCCTGCTTCCCCAAAAAACCAATCCCACCAAAGCTATTAAAACTAATGAAACTCCGATATAAACATTTTGCTTTTTCATTTTGTTTAAATTATTTTTTTATTATTTGCCTGATAATTCTAACATTTTTTTATTTTTTTGAAAATAAACGATGGCCGCAGTAAAAAATAAAATCAGGGCCAAGATTTGATTTAGGGTTAAATTTAAAAAAAACAAACCCAGTTGAAAATCAGGCAAGCGCCAAAATTCTAAAATAAACCTTATCAAACAATAGCCGCCGATATAAAGCAAAAAAATTTGGCCCTCGAATTTTGCCCTATTGCGGATAAGCCATAGAAATAAAAATAATAATATCCCCTCCCCCATGGCTTCATAAAGCGGTGAGGGATGGCGCAAAAAAGTTTCACCGGCAAAATACATCCCCCAGAAATGTTCGGTCGGCCGACCCAGAAGCTCGCCGTTGAAAAAATTACCCAGCCGACCAAAAAAATAACCACCGGCCACTGCCGGCGCAAAAAAATCCGCCATTTTCCAAAAATTAATCTTTTTGATTTTTGAAAACCCAAAAGCCGCCAATGCTCCGCCAAGCAAGGCTCCGAAATAACTCATTCCAAACAAGCCGACAAAAATTCCGTTTTGAAATGGCCAAAAAATGGCCAATGGGTTTTGCCAAAAATATTTAAAATTATAAAAAAGGACATAACCCAAGCGACCGCCAATTAGCAGACCCACTAAAATAAAAATAAAAATATCCAAAATAATTGAATAAATTTCTTTTTTTTCTAAATTTTTTTCAGATTTTTGCTGACTGCAACCAATAAAAATGTCTGTCTTTTTTTGAAAAGACTCCCTTCGATTGATCCGCCAAGATAGAATGCAAAAGGCTGTAACAAAAGCCATTAGATATCCCAAAGAATACCAGCGAATCGAAAATGATCCGATCAAAAAAGCGATCGGATCAATAAGTTGGGGTAAGTTTTGATAAAAATTCAACATCAAATCGAATTTTCCTAAATCTTTTCATTATTGAAACGGCTAAGCTGACGCTTAAACTCAACCGCATAGATATCCCAAAGAGACAAGAACAAGGCAACCACCACCGGTCCCAAAATAAACCCCAAAAATCCGAAAACTCCCACGCCGCCCAAAGTTGCAAAGAAAACCATCAAAGGATGCATCTGGGTATCCTTGCCAACCAACTCCGGACGCAAAAAGTTATCAATCAATGAAATTATGAAAAGACCAACAATCAAGACAAAAAATCCTTCCCAGATACTGCCGGTCAAAAGCAAAATAATCGAAGCCGGGAACCAAATAATTGAGGCGCCGATAATCGGAACGACTGAGAAGATCATCATGATCACGCCCCATAAAATCGACGAAGGAATTCCGGCAATTGCAAAGGTCAGTCCACCAATAAAACCCTGCACAAAAGCCACTACCAGAGTTCCTTTGATTGTGGCACGCGAAATGGAAATAAATTTATCCACCAAAAGCTGTTCGTGTTCGTTCTTCAAAGGACTCAGCTTCATAATTTTCTCAGTCACCTTTTGACCATTGATCAAAAGATAATAGAGCGTAAAGAAAACCACAAAAGAAATCAAAATAAAATTAACCACTCCCTGGTAAGCTCCCTGCAAAACTGAAATTGAAGATTGGCCGATGTTTTGCAAATAGGTCGTTAAGGATTCTTTAGTTATTAACTCCGTGATTCCCAACGATTGAGCCAAGCTGCTATCATTCACGTTGGATATAATATCATTGGTCAAAACAGAAATCTTTCCTGATTCAAAGTTGTTGTGATAGATATTTAAAATTTCATTAGTGACTAGACCCAGCGCTAAAAAAATCGGAATTATAAAGACTAATACAGCTAAAATTGAAGTGAAAAGTGCACTCAATCCTACCCTGTTTCGAAATCTGCGCAAGAAAAAATTGAACGGACCGCGAAAGATGATGGCTAAAACTGCCGCCAACATGATAGCCGTCAGAAATGGCTGAAAAATAAGGAAAGTTACCGCACTGATGACCACCAAAACCAAAAAGAAAAAATAAACATTGTAGTTTTTGAGCTGCATTTTATTGAGAAATTAACAGATTACTAATATAGCTCCATTATAGGGTCTTTTATTATTTTTTCCAAGTTTTGAAGATTGTCAAGAATTAGAGATAAAAAATATTAAAAAACGTACGTACGTGCGTACGTACGTCCGTCAGTACGTCAAAAAAATTTGCCAACAAAAAAACAACTCGCTAAGCGAGTCGTTTTTTGACTTTCAAATTTGAATCAAAAACTATTTTTTCTTTCTTTGAGCCTTGATTCGATCAGTTTCTTTGAGAAATTGCTTGCGAAGTCGTACACTTTCAGGCGTTACTTCCAGATATTCATCTTCGCTCATGATTTCCAAGCCTCTTTCAATTGAAAGTTCCATTGGCGGAGTCAATTGAATCGCGTCATCGCTACCACTGGCTCGCATGTTGGTCAATTGCTTGCCCTTAATCGGATTGACTGACATCTCTTCGCCCTTGGAGACATTACCAATCACCATACCTTCATAAACTTCAGTAGCCGGAGCAATATAGAGAGTTCCGCGGTCTTGCAAATTGGCTAAGGAAAATCCCAAGGCTTTACCGCTGGCCATCGAAATCATTGATCCAACTTCACGACGTTTAATTTCTCCGACGTGTGGCTTGAACCCGATTACCCGTGAAGAAAAAATTCCTTCACCCTTAGTCTCCACTACAAATTGACCTCGAAAGCCTAAAATTCCCCGAGTCGGAACTTCAAACAAAATTCGAGTTTGACTGCCATGAAGTTGCATATCCATCATAGTACCTTTTCTCTTGCCCATATTTTCAATCACCCCACCAGCCAATTCACTTGGAACATCGATGGTTGCTTCTTCGAAAGGTTCTGATTTGACTCCATCCACGTCCTTGATGATAACTTGCGGTTGAGAAACCTGGACTTCAAATCCTTCTCTGCGCATATTTTCCAAAAGGACGGCAATGTGGAGTTCTCCTCGCCCAAAAACGGTGTAATATTCTGCTGAGGAAAAATCAATTTTGAGTCCGACATTGATTTCCAATTCTTTTTCTAGACGCTCGCGAATTTGCTTGTTGGTCACAAACTTACCTTCGCGTCCGGCAAATGGTGAATCGTTAACCATAAATCGCAAAGAGATGGTTGGCTCATCAACCGTAATAGCTGGCAACGATTCTTGATTTTCATTTTCACAAATAGTTTCACCAATATCAATCTGTCCAAAACCAGCGACCATGGCAATGTCACCAGCCAAAGCCTCCTGGACTTCCTGGCGATCAGTTCCATGAAAAGTATAGAGCTTGGTTACTCGTCCCTTCTCAGAACTGCCATCCATTTTTTTTAAAACATAGGTCTGACCGGATCTGATGGTTCCTTCATGAATGCGGCCGACTGCCAAACGACCCAAGAAATTGTCATAGCCCAAATTAAAAGGCTGCATTCGAAGCGGCGCACTTTGATCAGCTTTGGCTGGCTGAACTTTTTCTAAAATCAAGTCTAGAAGTGGCTTCAAGTCTTTTGAATCATCGTCTAGGTGTTTTTTGGCAATTCCTTGCTTGCCAATAGCATAAATGGTGGCGAAATCTAATTGGTCATCGTCCGCGCCTAAATCCAAGAAGAGTTCATAGACCTGCTCTTGAACCATGTCTGGATTAGCGGCCGGCTTATCAATCTTGTTGATCACCACAATCGGTTTCAAACCCAATTCCAAAGATTTTTTCAAAACAAATCGAGTTTGGGGCATCGGACCTTCCTGAGCATCCACCACCAGAAGAACGCTGTCAATTGAACGCAAAACCCGTTCAACTTCACTACCAAAATCAGCATGTCCAGGAGTGTCCACAATATTGATTTTAGTGTCGCGATAAAGAACTGCTGTGTTTTTAGCATAAATCGTGATGCCGCGCTCTTTTTCCAAAGCGTTATTATCCATTGAAACAGTTTCATCACTGACCGTTTCAGTTTGACGCATGATCGCATCTGTCAACGTTGTTTTGCCATGATCCACGTGAGCGATAATGGCAATGTTGCGAATTTCCATAATTTTCTCTTAATCGATTAACAAACTAAAAAACGACCGTTTCCGGCCAAAATTAAGCTCTATGAATAATAAAACAAACCGCTTAAAAAGTCAAAGATACTGGGCTTTTTCAGTGGCGCTCTCTTTTGTGTCTGAAAATAAATTCGCCACCAAATCAATCATTTCTTCAAATTCCCTGCCTTGAAAACAATCTTTCTTTTTTAAAAATTCTCGACATTTCTCGGGCGAAATCCTTTCTTTGCTGTATTCCCGGGCGCTATAAAGAGAATGAAAAATATCAATAATAGAGAAAAATTTTGTCAGTTTTTCCAATCGCAAATCTCCATTTCTTTTTTCCTCCAAAAAATCAGCATTTTCTGATTTAGTCCTGTTCGCATTGGGGCTACCAGTATAGTCATGATGTCCGCCAGTTATGGCTCGCACCAAATTACCAAAACCATTTTGATTGGCATAATCACGGGAGTGTCCCGAATGCTCTTGTATGATGGCTTGCTCACTCAAATCAAATCCTTCTTCCTTTGCCAAAACAGCCAAGGGTGTTTTTATTTTTCCATGATCATGTAGCAGAGCGGCAATAAGAAAGTCCTCTTTTTCATTTTCGTCCAAATCTATTTTTTTCAAAATAAAGAAAGCTAGTTGGGCAACCTCCAATTCATGCTTATAGCTTACGCGATGATGCTTGGCCAAATCTTCCAAGGATCGGGAAATGCTGGGATTTTTTTCAATCAAGTTGGTAATTTTCTCCAGGCCTAATTTTTCACAAACATCCAATGGAAGACTTTTTCTTTGTTCAGCTGTTAGTTTTAGATATTTTTCCAATAAAAATTCTTCGTTTGGATCTTCAGGGAACATTAAATCTTTTTCCGCTTGAGAAAAATCCCTGAAGCTCTCATAACCATCTTCGGACATTTCTTCCAACCTTTTTTCCAATTTCAAAAAAATTTCAAAGGATTCTTGATTCCCTTCCTTTTTTTCAAAAATTAAGCCAGGATCTGAAAATCCAAAAGGTTTGCCCATAAAAATAAACTAGGTTAATTTTGACCATAATTCTTCCCTGCCTCGACCAGTCTTGGTGCTGCAAAAAACAATTTCACAGCCACCAAATTCTTGGAGTAAATCTCGTTGCAATTTGGCGATTTCTTTTTGATTCAACTTATCAATCTTATTGGCCACCACCACGTAGTCATGTCCGGCTTTTTCCAAAACTTCTTTCATTTCCAGATCAAATTTCTTCGGGCCAACCTTGGCATCCACAATCAAGACCGCTTTTTTTATCGGCGCATCCGATTCGGTCAAAAACCACAGAATCATCTTGCGCATTTTTTCAGCTTGCGCCGCACTAATTTTCGCATAACCGTAGCCTGGCAAATCCACCAAATAAAATTCCTCATTTATCGAAAAGAAGTTAATTTCCCGAGTTCGCCCGGGCGTCGAACTGGATTTGACCAATTTTTTATGATTAGTCAGAGAATTTATCAAGGAAGATTTTCCCACGTTCGAACGACCAACAAAAACGATTTGCGGTTTTTCTTGGCTTAGGATTTCGTCGCTGCCGACGATACCTTTGATGAATTGGGCTGATTTGATTATCATATCCCTAATTTAAAGGAATTTTTGGAATTTGACAACCCAAGCTTCGACCCGTTCGGTTACCCGTGGCATGCCAAAAAACCGCCCAAGATATAATCTCGAGCGGCTATTAGATAAAATTCGCTAGTGTTTCTACTTTAGCAAAATTCATTTTTTACATTTCTTAGAAACTGCTTCACGAAAACCCAAAAAACTTTCAGAAGTATTAATGGAGTGACTGCCAAAATCATTCCTTCGACCTCTCAACGATTCCACATAAAGAATTGGCCCTCCCCCCAAATTTTGAACACTATACTTGTATAATTAATTAAGAAAAGTTAATGTACAAGCATTATGAAAAGACACAAAATCGCTCCTGAATTAAAGGAGCAAATCATCAATCGTATCAAAAATGACGGCGTCACTG
>QKEW01000003.1 GCA_003251635.1 bacterium
AAATTTACCGAACTGTTTGGAAATACAACAACACTAGAATTCATACTGCCCTGAAAATGCCACCTCAGCAGTTTGCTCTAAATGCCCAAATTCAATACAATTTAGATAACAAGGTTAGTGTCTAAAGAAATGGGGGAAGTACAAATGTAATGCCTGTCTATATAAGAACTAGTTAATGTTCCCGACTGTTTATCGAGAAAGTCTCCTGTTAGCCAATAAACAAATGAGCCGAGAATCCAGCGCTCCCGAAATGTTAATACGCTTAGTTCTCTTGATAATACATCCTTATAGGAAATATCAGAGAGATCTTCATTTGCTTCCCATTTGGGCCGCACGCGTACAATATAGCTGTGCGTCCAAGTATCCCGGCCGAAACACAGCATCGTATTGTTAAGTCCAAGTGCCCTTTCATCAACCTCATTTTTTCCATTACAATAAGCAGCGCAATTAGAAATGATTCCTGGGACACAAATAGGCCAGGCAAACTCATTGTCTGCTTCTGGCATTAGTTTATCAGGAAATTCAATTGATAGTCCAAATACCTGAAAATAGTACAGGCTATACAGATTTTTCAGTTGCAATACCGACAGAATAGAAAGCTCTTCCGGTGTTATCTTGCCGATTTTTTCCAAATCAATTCCGAAATCATGTTTAGGATCTGAATCTACGAAAAAAAATCGCCGTCGCACAGCACGTTTCCTACTTGCAATTACTGGTTTCAATGTTAACCAAAAACTATTCATGGCTCTTACGATTTTTTCAAACATGGCGTCACCTTCCTTTTTTTTGATTTTTAAATAACCTCAACCATCTGATTACGCCAGTTTATAACGTAATGTAAAAGTATGCGCCAAAATTAAATTTCCGTCAAGCTGACAACAAGGCATCTACAGGGAATTTCCTTCGGGCCTGGGCCCTTCGATTTCCTGAATATTATAGATAAAAGAAAACACCCATCAAGTGGGTGTTTTCTTTTACTTGTAGCGCCACGGGGAATCGAACCCCGGTTACCAGGATGAAAACCTGGTGTCCTAACCACTAGACGATGGCGCCAAATATATTAAATTTTTTACACTACTTTTTAAACACCCCCTATTAATACAGTACTTTTCAGCAAACCAAAAATTGTCTCTCGGGACAATTTTGGTCGAACGATTTGATTTTGATCGCTTCGAAAAAATTCCAAGCGCTATCTTTTCTCAAATTCACTAGCAGTTTAGCAGAAACTGAAAAATAATCAAGAGCCCTAAATCATTCGCTCTTTTTCTTCAATAATTTTCACCAATTTGTTCTTGGCTCGACTAATCAAGGTTCCCACTGTATTGATTGGCTTATCCAATACTTGTCCGATTTTTTCATAGGAATATTCATCAAAATAGCGCAGCAATAAAATCTGACGGTAACGCTCTGGCAATTCTCTGAGTGCCTCGTCCATCTCCTGAGCCATTTCCTTGCGTAAAAAGATTTGAGCGCTGTCATCCATCTGGTCGTTTGAGATTAATTTGTCCTTAGTGGAAACCACTTCATCCCAAGAAACCAATTTGCGCTTGCTTTTACGCTTGATCAAATTGACCGCTTCATTGTGAGCAATCCGATAAATCCAAGAAGAAAATTTACGATCCAAATCAAACCGATGCAGATTATTATAGGTTTTGACAAAAACATTTTGCAAAATATCCTCAGCTTCCTCCTTGTTTCTGACCAAGTGAAGCAAATATATAAACAGGCTTTTTTGATAACGCCAAAACAAAAACCGGTAAGCTTGCGGATTTTTGTTCAGAGTAATTTCCACCAACTGATTGTCGGAAAGATTTTCACACTCCTCAAAGCTCATTCTATTACTTGCATCCAAAACCAAGCCCTCCCTGTTCTCTTTGAGGCCTTTTGTTTTTTTTGAGCTAGATTTGGGTTTCAATAAGGACTTGTTAATCCTTTTCTTTTTCTCAACCATATGCTAGAATTACCCAATATTTATCCTTCGTTTAATATAGCATTCTAACCTATTTTACTCCAAATGTCCACCCCCCTAAACATCTTAGCCATTGAAACTTCTTGCGACGAAACTTCGGTCGCTGTTTTGCGCTCCGACCAAAATTCTTTGCAAATTCTGTCCAATATCGTTTCCTCTCAGGTTAAGCTGCATGCCCAGTGGGGTGGCGTTGTTCCCAACCTCGCTGCCCGCGAACACGTCAAGAACTTGCCCACTGTCTTAGGCCAAACTTTAGAGCAAGCCAAAATTAATTTGGAAAAAATTGACCTGATTGCCGTAGTCAACGGTCCCGGCCTGATTCCAGCCTTGATGATTGGCACCAATTTTGCCAAAACCCTCAGTTATCGCCATCAAAAACCACTAATCGGAATTCACCACATTGAAGGTCACATCTATGCTAATTGGATTTCCCAATCAATCTCGGGAGAAAAAATAAAATTTCCTGCCCTATCTTTGGTGGTCAGTGGCGGCCACACTCAATTGGTTTTAATGCGCGATCATTTGAAATATGAAATTGTTGGACAAACCTTGGATGACGCAGTTGGTGAAGCTTTTGACAAAGTAGCTCGCATTTTAAACTTGGGTTATCCTGGCGGCCCGGAAGTTTCAAGACGTGGAACGTATAGCGTGGGGCGTGGAGCGAATTTTGAAATTTCTCTGCCCAGACCCATGTTAAATTCTGGCAATTTTGATTTTTCTTTTTCCGGACTCAAAACGGCTGTGCTCTATGAAACCCAAAAGCATCCAGATAAATTGAAAGATGAAAACTATATTAACGCCGTTTGCCGAGAGTTTCAAGAAGCGGTTAGTGAAGTTTTGATCAAAAAAACTCTCAAAGCAATCGAACAATTCCAGCCTCAAAGCATACTTTTGGCTGGCGGCGTCAGCGCTAATTCCCACCTTCGTGAAAACCTAGGAAAAAATTTAACTGAAAAATTTCCCGGAATTAATTATTTTATTCCAGACCTATCCTTAACCGGCGACAACGCTGCCATGATTGCTGTGGCCGCTCACTTCCGTTGGCAGAAAATGAGCCAGGCTGGGAAAAAAACTACCCAAGAAAATTGGCGCACTCTCACCGCCAACGCCAATTTGAAAATGTCCTAGCCCTTGCTTTTTCCAAACATTTATGCTTAAATGTACAGTCAGTTATTTTGACAACCAAATAGGCAACCAGCCTGAAAAATCAGCAGATCCAACCAACCAAGGAGGTGCTTTATGTGGACAGAGATTCTGGTAATTAGCTTAATTTGTCTGGTTTTTATAATCATAACAATCGAAACATGTTACCATTTAACCACTAACGCGATAACGAGGTATATAAAAGATAACCATTTCGAAAAAATCAAAGAGGTATTGTTTCAATACCTCGACGCGGCGATGAAAAAGAATATCAACGAGAATACTAACCAAATTTTTAATGACCATTGTTATGGAAGTGAAGGGATTTTCAACGCAGAGGATTATCATTCATTATTTTTTCTGTTCAAAAAGCTGAGAGGGGCTCTTGGCGAAGATCCCGAGGGGACTTTTATCGATGGGCTTGTCAATAAAATGACAAACCCCGAAAATTTTAAGGTCTTAAAAAAAGATTTAAAACAAACAAGCCTGCTGGAATTACTGAAAAAATTCCACCAGGCGCTGGATAAAACCCGCCACGAACAAGATTCGCTCTGGCGACAAATATCTAAGAAGTTCAGTTTGAAATCGCCAAGCCAACAAATGGTTGACGATCTTTCAGACTGACCAACCGCCGCCGGGATTCTCAAACGAGAATCCCGGTTTTGTGTTTTGGGAAAGTTTACACTCTTGTTTTTATTGAAATAATGTGCTAAAAAATAAAATCGTCCCTTCACAATAAAGCAATCAAAAATGATCTTTTGATTAAAAAACATCACAAAATCACTTAAAAAAACTGAAAAAACAACCCCGGGGAGGATTTTTGCCATGAGTGAAAGTGGAAATTTTTATGGTTACTGCCTTTTATTTGTCAGCTTCATGATTATTTGTTTCTTTGCTGGTTTTTTTCTAAATAAGTATATTTCTCAAAAAAAAGCAAAAACATGCACAGACAATAGGCTGTTAATCATATACGAAAAATTAAACACGCCTTTCGATAAATTATGGGATTTAACAATCAAATTAAACAGCGAGGGACTTGATCCTGAAAATGACATTCCGAAAATGATATGTGAACTAACCTCAATAAAAGGTATATTGGATTATTTAGAAAATAAGTCTCACACCAACAATAGTTAAACTGTTTTCCGCCGCCGGGGTTCTCAAACGAGAATCCCGGTTTTGCATTTTGGAAAAGTTTTTTTACTTTCCCAAAAATTTCATAAATAAAAAACAGAAGTTTTCAGCTTCTGTTTTATTGTCCTTTAAAATAGGGTTTGGCTCGGCGCCAAACAACTTCGAACATGATAGCCAAAGATTTTTTAATCTTGTCATTTTCAATAACAAGACAAAGACTGTCCTCCGGAATAAAAATGGTAACTTTGTCAGCATAAAGATAGAGCGAGATTTTGAAATCATTCAAAAGAGAGCTGGTTCTGATTTGAATCTGGTGATCTTTGAGTAAAAAATCTTCTTTTTCCGCTGAAGAAATAAGAGTTCGGGATTTGATTTGAAAAACCTTTTTCTTGGCCACAATTTCTTTCCAAAAATCAAAACCTAATGAGAAAAAAGCATTAATATTACTTTCAATCGTCAAAATCTCCACCTGTCTATCCAGGCTGACAATTTCTTTTAAAACCTCCTTGAGACCGTTTTGAGTGTCATAAAATTTTACTCGGTTGCTAACCGACTTCCCCTCAAAAGCATCACTAAGTTGCGGCATCAGAGCGTCCAGAAGATTGTACCGTTCCCGGATCCGGCGCAAAAAAAGCTGGGGATTTTTGATGTAATATTGCTTTCTACGGCTTTTGATTATGACTTCAACCAAATCTTTTTCAATCATTTGCCCGATTGAAAGGTAAAGAGTCGTTCTTTTTATTCTGGTGTTTTTGGAAAGTTCCTGCAAAAACTGCGGGCCCTTTTCCAAAAAAGACAAATAGATTTTGGCCTGGTTTTCGGAAAGTCCCAATTTTTCCAATTGTTCGATTAATATCATAAAAATGACGTTAAAAATGACAACTATATCTGAAGCATAGCACATAAAACGGCTTTAGTCAAGCATAATTGTTATTTTAAAAAGTCGTCTTTATGGACGTTTTTGGTTTTTTATTCCAATATTCAGGCAGAAGCCTTGAAAATTTAATATCCATATTGGGAATAATCAGGGAAAGGAGTACTCCATGTTGATAAAACATCTGAATAAGCTACAAAAAAAACATGCTCTTCCAATTGGTATTTTTTCCAAACTGCCCAAACTTTTGCTGATAACCATCAATAATGACTGTAATTTGCGTTGCGCTCATTGCGATTGGCTAAAGGGTCAATTTGCAAATACCGATAATTATCTGGAAACCTACGAATGGGAAATTTTTCTTGATAACTTCAGTAAAAAATCAGGTTTGGGTGAAAAAATTCTGGTAATTTCCGGTAAAGAGCCTCTGGTGGATGAAAAATCACGCCAGAAATTGGTTCAAGTGATAGGAACCGCCAGAAAAGATGGGTTCATGGCCGGATTCATCACTAATGGGACGCGTTTTGACATGTTAGTCAATGAACACCCAGAGTTCCAAGCAGATTTCATTGATATCAGCATTGAAGGAACGCGGAAAATCAATGATTTACAACGAGGCCAGGGTTGTTGGGAAAAAGCCATGACTGGCGCCTTGCTGGCACAAGAAATGGCACCAACAGTTTTTATTTCCACAACCTTGACCGCCATCAACATCAAAAATATTCCCGAACATTTGAAAGCGATGAGCAATCGAGGTTTCAAAAATTTTGTCTTCCATTCCCTGATTCCCGGAGAACCGGTCGAGAATGGCCTGAAAACCCAAGATAGCAACATTTTGAATTTTTTGGAGAAAGTTGGACAAATCCAAAAAAAAATAGTCTCTTCACAAATGATTCTCGATTTTTATCCGGAATCATTTGACGATTTTCCAGAAATAATCAGAACGATTCAATCATTCAAGCCCAGGTTTTTCGTCGACAAATACATTGTCGCAGAGCTTGATGCGAATTTTTATATCCGCTTCATCAACACGCCGCAGACCCTGACAACATCTTTATTGTTTTCACCCGAAGGACATCTTGTTGATCCCTTTGAGATAAGGGATCAAAGTTATTTGAAAGAAAATATGCCCGTGCATGTCCGAAATTTTGAATCTTGGCCGAAAGAAAATCCATACCAGCAAAAAATTATTGAGCTTATAGAGAACATCCCGGAAGTTTGTTTTAATCAAGATTGTTTCAAATTCTGTTTGGGGCAAAATAAATTTTGCCCCTTAACCCGAAAGAAAGGAGGTTGACATGGCATCAGTGGCCGGGAGCAAAGGCGGAGTGAAAAAACCGCCAAAGAAACCCAAAAAAGAGAAATAAGCAAACATATTATTTAAGGATATGAATTTAAGGATTCTTCTGCAAGAAGAATCCTTTTTTTATTTTCTCACAAACTTGAATTTCCCCGCCTTTATTGCTAGCATAAAGATATTGCAAAGACTAAAGAAAAATCCATGAAAAAAGAGTTGGAAAAAATTTATAACCCACAAGTAGTTGAGAATAAAATCTATCAAAAATGGGAAGAAAGCGGCGCTTTTAATCCGGACAATTTGACCGGCGAACCCTATTCGATCGTCATGCCACCACCCAATGTGACCGGCGTGCTTCACCTTGGCCACGCCCTGGAAAATTCTTTGATGGATAGTATGATTCGCTTCCAAAGGCTTCGAGGCAAAAAAACCTTGCTTATTCCAGGCACCGATCATGCAGCCGTGGCCACTCAAGCTAAAGTTGAAAAGATTTTAGTTGAAAAAGGTCAAGCTCAGAATCCTCGAGAAGAATTGGGACGCGAAAAACTTTTGGATGAAATTCGAGAATTTGCCGAAAATTCTAAGGCCACGATTCTCAAACAAATCCGCCGAATGGGTACCAGTTGCGACTGGTCGCGCCTGGCTTACACTTTCGACGATGATCGCAGTCAAGCTGTCAATCAAGTTTTTGAAAAAATGTATAACGACAATTTGATTTATCGTGGTTTCAAAGTTATCAATTGGTCGGTTAAGGGTCAATCCACTTGCAGCGATGATGAACTAGTTTATATCGAACGTCCAGCCAAACTCTACACTTTCAAATATTCAAAAGATTTCCCCATCACCATTGCCACCACCCGACCGGAAACTAAATTGGGCGACACGGCCGTGGCTGTTAATCCTCACGATCCACGTTATCAAAAATTTATCGGCCAAATTTTCACCGCTCAAGTTGGAGCAGCTAAACCGCTGGAAATAAAAATTATCGCCGACGAACATGTCGACCCTAATTTTGGCACCGGAGCATTGGGAGTTACCCCGGCTCACAGCGCAGTTGATTTTGAAATATTTGAACGCCAGAAAGCCAAGAATGATCCAATTGAAATGATTGAAGTGATCGGACGCGACGGCAAAATGACTGCTCAAGCCGGCCCCGACTATCAGGGCCTGGGTGTCTCACAAGCTCGTCAAAAATTTGTCCACTGGCTAAAAGATCAAAATTTATTGGAAAAAGAGGAAGACATCATTCAAAGTGTCGGGACTTCTGATCGATTCGGCGACGTGGTTGAAGCCTTGCCGATGGTTCAATGGTTCGTGGATGTTAACAAAAAAATCCCCCACAAAAATAAAAGTCTGAAAGAATTGATGCGTGAAGCCGTCAGCGTCGGTCATAATCAAGATGAAAGCCAAAAAATTAACATAAACCCGAAACGCTTTGAGAAAGTTTATTTCAATTGGATTGATGATTTGCATGATTGGTGCATTAGTCGACAAATCTGGTGGGGCCACCAAATTCCAGTCTGGTACCGCGACCAAGAAATTTATTGCGGATCGACAGCTCCCAAAGGAGAAGGTTGGCAACAAGATGGCGACACACTGGACACTTGGTTTTCTTCCGGTCTTTGGACCTTTTCCACTTTAGGTTGGCCACAAAAATCCCAAGATTTGGAAATTTTTTACCCCACCTCCTGGATTCAGATGGGCTATGAAATTCTTTTCTTTTGGATGGCTCGCATGATTTTGATGAGCACTTACACCTTAGACACAATTCCCTTCAGGGATGTCTACATCCATGGAATGCTTCGCGATGAAAAAGGTCAAAAATTCTCCAAATCTCTGGGCAACTCGCTTGACCCCTTGGAGATCATCGACAAATACGGCTGCGATGCTTTGCGCCTAAGTCTACTTTCTGGCGTTTCCCCGGGCAATGACTCAAAATTTTATGAAGAAAAAGTGGAAAGCGCGCGCAACTTCATTAATAAACTCTGGAACATCTCCCGATTCGTGATTCAAACCACTGAAAAGCAAACTCCTCAACCATCCAATAATCTGACTTTTGCTGACAATTGGATCATTGTGGAATTAAAAAATCTAACTAAAGAAACAACCGATCATTTGGAAAAATTCCAATTTTCCCAAGCCATTGAAAGACTCAGGGAATTTACTTGGAATGAATTTGCTGATTGGTATCTGGAAGTTAGTAAATTTGAAGACAATAAACCGGAAAAAGATTGGATTTTGAAAAATTGCTTGAAAAATCTCCTACAATTGTGGCACCCTTTCATTCCCTTCGTAACCGAACATATCTGGCAACAACTGGAAGAAGAAACTGATTTAATCAGTGAAAAATGGCCGGAAACTGACGTTAGCGAGCCAACCAAAGAAGCTGAACAATTAGTTTTCAATCTGATCAAAGAAATCATCGTTTCTATCCGCAATCTTCGAGCTGAAAACAAAATCGATCCGACCAAAAAAATAAAGGTGATTTTTGATCTAAAAAATCAAACGGAATATTTTGGACAAGATGGCGCAAAAATAATTTCCGATCACGAAAATTTGATTAAAAAATTGCGAACCGGAGTTAGTGAAATTGAAATCGTCTCGGACTTTAAGGAAATTAAAAATACTGTTTCCCAAACAGTATCCGGCATCAATATTCTCATTCCCCTGGAAGGCTTGCTGGACAGCGAAAAAGAAAAAATCAAGATTCAAAAAGAAATTGAGAACTTGGAAAAATACGCCGAAGGTCTTCGTAAGAGATTAGCAAATGAAAACTTCACCCAAAAAGCTCCAGAAAAAGTTATCAGTCAACAAAAAGAAAGTCTGGAAAAAACCGTGGCTGATTTAGAATCCCTAAAAGATAATTTGAAAAAATTATAAAAATGAGAAAAATTGAACTATTTTTTCTAGGAGTCATAGCTTCTGGCGGCGCCTTAATTTTGCTGGTTTTAACAACCATCCTGCTTCAAATACTCCAACTGGAAAATTTTCAAGGCCAGGAAAAATTTTTAATAATTGTAGCCGTAGTAATTGAAGAGCTTTCAAAATTTGTCCTCCTGAATCAAAAACTGGTTCGTGAAAAAAATCTTTCCAAAAACGTCTCACTGGAAGCAATTTCCTTTGGGCTAGGCTTTTCCATAATTGAAATATCTTCCATCATAACGCAAAGCTCACTAACAAATGAGGTTTTCTACGGCTTATTTTCCATAATAACAATCCACGCTTCAACTTCCCTGCTAATTTCATTGATTCTAAGTAAATTTTACCAAAAATCAATCATCTACCGATTTTTCCTGGCTGTAATTCCTGCCATGGGCATTCATCTGGTTTATAACTTAAATATTTTACATAAAAATCCGGAAAACACGCTCTTGATAATTTTATTAATTTTCGTCAGTTTTTTCTCCTTGAAACCTTTTTGGTCGTCCTTGCGTGGTCAAGATTGATATTTTATAATATAATTAAAATAGCTAATTTATTAAAAATAGACTCGCGCATTTCGCGATAAAAACAAATATGGTCAAAACAAAAAAATCCTTCATTGAAAAAATAACCGGCTCCCGAAAAGCTGACCACCATCACAACTTTTCCAGACCAATTCATGAAGAAAATGAACATGAAAACCTAATGGATCAGAATTCCTTTTCCAATTCTTTCAATCATGCCATTGAAGAAGTTGAGGATGAATATCTCAACGATTCTGATGAAGGACAACTAACCATAGATGTCTACCAAAACGACAATGAGATTATTATAAAATCCACCATTGCCGGAGTAAAGCCGGAAGATTTGGATGTTGCCATCAATAACGACGTATTAACCATCAAGGGAGAAAGAAAGAATGAGGAAGAAATTTCAGCCGATAACTACTACTACCAAGAGTGTTATTGGGGAGGATTCTCACGCTCCGTGGTTTTACCGATTGAAGTTGTGCCGGAAAAAATCGAAGCTTCTCTGAAAAACGGGATTTTAACTATCAAGTTGCCCAAGGCTGACACGACCAAAAGCAAAAAAATTCAGGTTCGCGGATTTTAAATAAAAAAACAAAATCGATCTATTTTCAAATAAAAACAAAAGGGATTTCTTTGATCTCTTTTGTTTTCTTCGCCCCCAATGAAATTCCATCCCCAAAAAAACTATTCTGATTTTAAACCGGTTTTTTTTCAAACCCTTTTTTTAACTGGATTTTTTAGTTTATATCTTTGGCCAGTTCCAACACGGGCCCAGGTCATCAACGGGCCAGAATTAAATATAAAAATCAATGAAACCAAGGAAACAGTAAGTTATCAGGAATATTCTTCCTGGATTTCTTTCGAACCCTCTTTGATTTTTGATTCCCACTACAGATCTGAAATTGAAAATATCAACAATCAGACCGTAGAAAGTTACGGCAATAAATTATTCTTAACACAACGACAACGTTTTCATTGGAAAAAAACCGCTAAAATTTCCTTGGATTCAGAAAAAATTGCAACCTCCTTGCAAAAAATTTCGGAAAAAATAAATCAGCCAGCCCAAAATGCCACTTTCAAAATAGATTCTGGTCGGGTTCAGAATTTCACTCCGGAAAAAAATGGCTTAGCCCTTGACCAAGAAAAAAGTTTAGGCATCATACAGGACTTGTTTGAAAAAAATCCAAACCTAAACTTTTCAGGGGATTTTGAAGTTGAACTGGCCTATAAAACCCTGGAGCCAGAAATTAAATCAGGCGATGCCAATGATCTAGGAATAGAAACGCTAATTGGTCAAGGAAAATCAGATTTTAAGGGTTCCACCCGAAGCCGAATTCACAACATCAAAACCGCCCTCACTAGATATGATGGACTTTTGATTGCCCCCGGCGAAGAATTTTCCTTTGTGGAAAACCTAGGTGAAGTTGATGGCGAACATGGCTATCTTCCGGAGTTAGTTATCAAAAACGACAAAACCGAACCAGAGTTTGGTGGCGGAATTTGCCAAGTCTCAACCACTGCCTTTCGGGCTGCCATTTATTCAGGACTCGAAATCACTGCTCGAAAAAATCATGCTTACCCTGTTTCATACTATAACCCCCAAGGCATGGACGCTACCATCTATGTTCCTAAACCGGATTTAAAATTTATAAACAATACTCCTGGCTACATCCTGATTCAAACTGAAATTGAAGGAACCCAATTAACTTTCAATTTTTATGGCACCAATGATGGTCGAAAAGTTGAAGTTGATGGACCGCATATATTGGAGAGGAATTCCGATGGTTCCATGAAAACTGCCTTCACGCAAAAAGTTCTAGATGAAAATGGAAAGGAAATCATCAATGAAACCTTTTCTAGTTTTTATGATTCTCCTAATAAGTATCCACATCCTGGCAGTGAACCTAAATTAACTGAAAAACCTAAGGATTGGTCCAATAAACAATGGGATGCTTACAAAAAAGCCAATGGCATCTAAAACTTGATTACCCAAATCTTGCTTATATACAAAAACAGGCTTGTCTGATTTTCAGACAAGCCTGTTTTATTGATTTGATTTTCCAAGCATCTCCCCCTACCCCACCTTCAGCTTCTTATTCACCAATCCGGGTTTTTTCAGTTTAACCACTTTGGTAATCTTTTGATTAGTTTGAGTGGTGGCTTCCAACAGATATTGACCTCTATCAGCAATGAAACAGTAGCGACCTTTTTCATCGGAGATAGTTCGAGCTAGCACCATCTTCTTTTGGGAATCAAGTAGTTTCAGACTGACAAAGGCTAGCGGCTTGGAGTTTTGGTCGCAAACAACCGCACAAGGAATTTCTGACAAGAAAGTTTTTTGTGCCAGGTAAATCAAGGCGTAAGCCAACAGAAAAAGAAAATTCAAGAGAGTTGGTAAAAAGAGAAAGACCACCAGGTTAAACAAGATACCCAGTGAGAATAAGGTATTCCAGAGAGAATTTTTTTTGAAGGTTTTGTCAAAAGATTTTTGATTGGCAATAACCATCGGGATGTTTCTGTTGATGACTCCGTCTTGTTCATTGATGATGGTTTGGTTTTGGAAATAGTTATTGTCATAGGTTAAAAAGTTGGTTGCTTCATTTAGGAGTGAGTAACCGTCTTTTTGGACGTTCAAAGTATATTTACCCGGTTTGACCAGGAACAGATAGCGACCGAATTTATCCGTTACTCTAACTTCGCGCGGTTGGCCGGAGAATTGGTCGATTACTCCGACTCTAGCGAGGGAGATCGGTTGACCGGTTCTGCTGTCGTAGACCAAACCATAGCGTCTTTTTTTCATATAGCCGAAAGCTCCTAACAGCCTAAGGGCCAGTTCTTTGACAATCAAAAGCAAATTGAGAGCTGAGGAAGCTTGAACGGCCACCGGAACAAAGGAAGCGGCTAAGATTAAACTGGTTGGAGCTATCAGTAATTCCTGATTTTTTCCAAAAAAGTTTTTAAGTTGGTTTATCTTTTCAGTGGTTTTTGTCACTGCGTAGTGAAGAGATGGGAGTTTTTTTGAATCGGATTCTTCTTCAGCTTCTTGGTCTGTTTCAGTTGTTTGGTTTTGCTGATTTGGATCAGAAAGGTTGTCGGTGTTTGTATCTGATTCAATATTTTCTGAATCTGTTGGGTTATCGGAATCTATTGGGTTTTCCGCATCAACTGGATTATCGGTACTGATTGGATCATCTTGCTGGGTATCGTCGGAAATAGCCACTAAACCTAGGATAACCAATCTTTCCGGAACTTTGCTGGACTCAACTTTGTAAACGTAGTTCTTTGTGGTTTCTTCTTTTAATTCCCAGTCCAGTTCCCGGGTTGGGGAGTTCTTGGCTAGGAAGAAGAGTTTTTCAATTTGATTTTCTTCCATCCAATCCTTGTCGATTCGGAAATAGATTTGGAATTTATCAACTTCAATCTCATCGGTGGTTTTGAATCTCAGATAACGATAAGTTTTGATTTCTTGATTGTTGGGGTTAGCTAGATAGAATTTATCTTTGTCTTTATCTAAACCTTCCTGTTGGACATAGGTTGCCTTGTCGGTTTTGTAGGTTGAGATATCCAAACTTTCCTGTAATTGGTTTTCGGTTTTGATTCTTAAATTTTTGATACTAGTTTCGGCGTCATCATCCGAGTCCACGTCCGAAGATTTGACTTCTTGGTCTTGGCAGATATCGATGGTTACTTCCAGCTGATTGTTTTTACCGTTGATATCAATAACATTGAAACAAGTTTCCTCTCCTTCCTCTTCTTCAGTTTCTTCTTCGGAGGTTTCACTGCTGCTAACACTTACATTCAATGTTCCATCACTAGTCCCATCGTTGTCTCGAGTGACAGCTTGGGCGTTGACGCTGGCCGTGATCTGATCGGTGCCGGTCACGGTTGGAGTGTAAGCGGCGCTGTAAGTTCCGTTGTTGTTGTCTGTAACAGTTGGAGTTTGCGGATTAGCTCCG
>QKEW01000006.1 GCA_003251635.1 bacterium
CTAATTGCCGCTGACAACTTAACTCCCAGCGCCGGAACCACCGTCAATCTCACCATCACAACTTACGATGCTTACCAAAATCAACAAACCAGCGGGGGAGCTACCACGGCCATCACCATTACCGGAGCCAATCCCCAAACTCTAAGTACTACCGACAACAATGACGGAACTTACACAGCTTCCTACACTCCGACCGTCAGCGGCACCGATCAAATCACGGCCACAATCAACTCCCAAGCACTAACTCAAGACAACGACGGAACTAGCGATGGAACGCTCAATATCCAAGTGGCTAGCAGCGGAGCCAGTTACCTAAAAATCACCGGCTCTGCCACCCAAACCGCCGGAACTTCCCAAGAAATTACCATCACGGCTTACGATCAATTCAACAATGTCTACTCCGGCTACAGCGGAGACAAGACTTTAACTTTCTCCGGATTGGCAAATTCCAACAACGGAGACATTCCAACCATCAATGACATCAACCAAGGAACCGCCACTACCCTCACTTTTACCGACGGAGTGGCCAGCGCCAATCTTAAAGCTTACAAAGTGGAAACCGCTTCTTTGGACACCACCGACGGAACCTATTCGACCCAAGACGATGAAAGTTACGATTTGGATTTAACCGTCAGCTTAGCCGTTCTCAGTCCAACCGACTCACTAATTGCCGCTGACAACTTAACTCCCAGCGCCGGAACCACCGTCAATCTCACCATCACAACTTACGATGCTTACCAAAATCAACAAACCAGCGGGGGAGCTACCACGGCCATCACCATTACCGGAGCCAATCCCCAAACTCCAAGTACTACCGACAACAATGACGGAACTTACACAGCTTCCTACACTCCGACCGTCAGCGGCACCGATCAAATCACGGCCACAATCAACTCCCAAGCACTAACTCAAGACAACGACGGAACTAGTGATGGAACGCTCAATATCCAAGTGGCTAGCAGCGGAGTCCCAGAAGAACCTGGAGAAGAACCTGGAGAAGAACCGGAAGAAGAATTGGAAGAAGAGGAAGGAGGGGAAACTTGTTTCAATGTCATTGATATCAATGGCAAGAATAATCAGTTGGAAGTGGTCATAGACATTTGCCAAGATCAAGAAGTCAAATCCCCAGACATTGATTCGGATGATGACGCCGAAACTAGCATTAAAAATTTAAGAATCAAGAGTGAAAACCAATTGCAAGAAAATTTGGATATTTCAACTTACAAAACCAATAAAGCAATTTATGTCCAACAGGAAGGTTTAGACAAAGACAAAGATAAATTCTATCTAGCCAACCCCAACAATCAAGAAACCAAAACCTATCGTTATCTGAAATTCAAAACTACCGACGAGATTGAAGTTGATAAATTCCAAATCTATTTCCGAATCGACAAAGATTGGATGGAAGAAAATCAAATTGAAAAACTGTTCTTCCTGGCCAAGAACTCTCCGACTCGGGAACTGGACTTTGAATTAAAAGACGAGACCGAAAAGAACTATGTCTACAAGGTCGAATCCAACAAAGTTCCGGAAAGATTGGTCATCCTAGGCTTGGTGGCTATTTCCGACGATATCCAGCAAGATGATCCAATCAGTGCGGATAATCCAATCAATTCGCTCAATCCGGAAAACCCAATTGATTCCGATAACCCAACCGATTCACAAGACATTGAATCAGATACAAATACCGACAATCTTTCCGATTCAAACGAACAAAATCAAACAAACGGAACAGACCAAGAAGATGAAGAAGAATCCGATTCAAAAAAACTCCCATCTCTTCATTACATAGTGACAAAAACCACTGAAAAGATAAACCAAATTAAAAACTTTTTCGGAAAAAATCAGGAATTACTAATAACCCCAACCAGTTTAATTTTAGCCGCTTCCTTTGTTCCGGTGGCCGTTCAAACCTCTTCCGCTTTTAACCTGCTTTTGATTGTCAAAGAATTAGCCTTCAGACTATTGGGAGCCTTCGGTTATATGAAAAAAAGACGCTATGGTTTGGTCTACGACAGCAAAACCGGCCAGCCGATAGCCTTAGCCAGAGTCGGGGTAATTGATCAATTCTCCGGCCACTCTCGTGAAGTCAGGGTAACAGATAAATTCGGTCG
The DNA here is from genome assembly GCA_003251635.1 of bacterium. Lineage (GTDB taxonomy): Bacteria > Patescibacteriota > Minisyncoccia > Moranbacterales > GWC2-37-73 > SZUA-486. Next base: position 2,115 of record QKEW01000006.1, read on the forward strand.
CTATCTATTTTTGGTCAAACCGGGCCAATACACCCTGGATGTCCAAAAAGACGGCTACTCGCTTCTAAACGAAGCAACTGACTTTTTAACTTATGACAATAACTATTTCCAAAACCAAACCATCATCAATGAAAAAGACGGAATCATCAACAGAAACATCCCGATGGTTATTGCCAATCAAAAATCTTTTGACAAAAGCTTCAAAAAAAATTCTCTCTGGAACACCTTATTCTCACTGGGCATCTTGTTTAACCTGGTGGTCTTTCTCTTTTTACCAACTCTCTTGAATTTCCTTTTTCTGTTGGCCTACGCCTTGATTTATCTGACTCAAAAAACTTTCTTGTCAGAAATCCCTTGTGCGGTTGTTTGTGATCAAAACTCCAAACCGCTAGCCTTTGTTAGTCTGAGATTAATAGATCCCCAGAAAAAGATAGTGTTAGCTCGAACCATCTCCGATGAAAAAGGTCGCTACTGCTTCATTGCTGATAGAGGTCAATATCTATTGGAAGCCACTACTCAAACTAATCAAAAGATTACCAAAGTGGTCAAACTGAGAAAACCCGGTTTGGTGAATAAGAAGTTGAAGGTGGGGTAGGGGAAAATAGTTTTTTAGTTATGAATTATTGTGCGATAATCTGCGCAAAATATTTTTTTAAATTTTATATTTAAAAGTTTTGTGTTATAATTTTAAAAAAGACCTTCTTTATTTTGAAATAAAATGAATAAAATCTTAGATAGTTTTAATTTAAAGAAACAAGCCGATCAGTTAGGTGTTAGTGTTTGGCGTTCTCCTGGTTTTTTATTTATTTTGCTTGGAGTTGTTATAATTGCTGCTATGCTGGCAGTTTATTTTGTTTCGCGCAATTCGGATTCAGTTGAATATTTGCTTGGAAGCGAATTTGCCCTAGTTATAGTTTTGCTTGTGGTTGGAAATTCAATAATAAACGGAATAAATGAAATTGCCAGGGCCAATAAGATTAAAACTGAATTCATATCAATCGCTTCCCATCAGTTGAAAACCCCGCTTTCTGAAATAAATTGGGAATTGGAGCTTTTGTCTGGAAAATTTGCTGACGGATTAAATGAAAAACAGAAAGAATTATTAAAAAATGTCAATGTTTCAAATTGTAAAATGATTCGCCTGGTTAATGATTTGTTGGATGTAGCCAGAATAGATCAGGGCAAATTGCCGTTAGTCAGTGAGGAGATTGACTTGATTGAAATGATAAAGGAAGTTATTGAGAACAATAAAAACTTGGCTTCGTCTCGTAATGTGAAAATAAAAACAAGATCCTATGTTCAGGTTCCTAAAATTGTTGGAGATCGAAAAAGGCTATTGGTTGTTTTGGACAATCTTATTTCCAACAGCATAAAATATAATTCTAAAAAGGGAAGAGTGGATGTAGCTATTACCCCCGAGAAGGAACGAGTGATAATCTGTGTTAAGGATAATGGAGTTGGAATTCCAAAAAATCAGCGCAAGAATATTTTTTCCAAGTTTTTTCGGTCTGATAATGTCATTAAGAATCAGACCGAGGGAACAGGTTTGGGTCTTTATATTGCTAAGAATATTGTTTTGCAGTCCGGAGGTGACATGTGGTTTGATTCAGAAGAGGGAGAAGGTTCAACCTTTTGTTTTTCTCTACCACTAGAGGAGAATGAAAGATATGGTTTATCAGATTAATAAATTAATTGCAATAAAATTGATATGACAAATAAAAAAATTCTGGTTGTTGAAGATGAAGTGGTTTTGAATAAGGCTTTGCAGGACTTTTTAGGGTCGGAGGGATTTGAAGTTTTGGTAGCCTTTGATGGTGAGGATGGGGTGAAAAAGGCTTCCAAGGAAAATCCAGATTTAATTTTATTGGATATAATTTTACCGAAGAAAGATGGATATCAAGTTATCAAAGAAATTAAATCTAAAGAAAAAACTAAAGATATCCCGATAGTTTTGTTGACCAATTTGGGAAGCATTGATGATGTGCAAAAAGCCTTGGAATTGGGAGCAACAACTTATCTAGTTAAGGCTGACTATAAAATGGAAGAAGTGACTGTTAAAATTAAGGAAATTTTGGGAATTAACTAGGATGCTAGGTGTTGGCGGATAGTGTTTTGGGTTCAAAAAAGAAAAGCTGGTTTTTAAAAAAAACTAAAATAAAAATGAAAATAGAAAATATTCAGTTGAGGAATTTTTTACTCGATTCAAATTTGGTCGACGAGGCTAAAGTTGAACAACTTTATAATGAGGCGGAAAAAAAGAAAAAGCCGCTAAGCGATTTGCTTTTAGAGAAAGAGTTGGTTAATGAAGTTGAACTGAGAAAATTGTTTGCCTATATTTTGGGCGTACCTTTTGTCAACCTTGAAAAAGAAACTATTCCTTCTGATATTTTGCAGATTATTCCCGAGCCTATCGCTAAGAAATACAACATAGTTTCTTTTGAGAAAAAAGGAAACAATCTAAAAGTCGCAATGATTAATCCGGATGATTTGCAGACAATCGATTTTATACACAAAAAAACTGGATTGAAAATTACTCCGTGTCTGACAACTAGCGAAAGTATTAAGGAAATTTTGAAACAATACGAAAAAAGCTTGAAGGCGGAATTTGGAGATATTATCAATAAAGACGCTGAAGGTGTTGCGGAATCAAGCGATGAAGATCTGGAGAAAATTGCTCAAGATTTGCCAATTATCCGGATTGTAGATACTTTGCTCAAGCACGCTATTTTGCAAGGTGCCAGTGATATTCACATTGAACCTGACGAAAAAGAGGTCCGGGTCCGCTATCGAATTGATGGTGTTTTGCATGACGCTATGATTTTACCTAGGCAGGTTATTTCCGGCTTAGTTGCTAGAATCAAAGTTTTAACTAATCTGAAATTGGATGAGCATCGTTTGCCTCAAGACGGTCGTTTTAAAATTGAAAAGGAAGGTTATAAAATTGCTTTTCGAGTTAGTATTTTGCCAATCTTTGACGGAGAAAAGATCGTTATGCGTCTTTTGAATGAGTCATCGAAAGGTTTGACGTTGGAAAAAATGGGATTAACTGGGAATGCTTTGGAGATAATTCATCGAGAAATAAAGCGGCCAAACGGAATGATTTTGGTGACGGGTCCGACTGGAAGTGGAAAAACTACCACTTTGTATACGGTTATGGATATTTTGAATCGTCCCGAGGTCAATATTAGTACGGTGGAAGATCCGGTTGAATATCGAATGCCAAAAATAAATCAAACTCAAGTTAATTCCAAAATCGGAATGACTTTTGCGGCGGCCCTTCGATCTCTTTTGCGTCAGGATCCGGATATTATTATGGTTGGAGAGATTCGTGACAGTGAAACCATGGAAATTGCTTTGCATGCCGCTATGACTGGACACTTGGTTCTTTCAACTTTGCATACTAATAGTGCGGCTGGAGCCTTGCCACGCTTAACTGACATGGGAGCCGAACCTTTTTTAGTGGCTTCAACTGTTAATGTTATTATTGCCCAGCGTCTGGTGCGTAAACTTTGCCCAGATTGTCGAACCGAATATAAATTGACTGAAAAGGAAATCGAACTTCTGAAAGACACTTTTGATTTGGATGAAATCCTGAAGACCTTGAAAAATGATTCGGAGTTTTCTAAAAAAATAAAAAAAACAGCGACTTGGAAAGATATCCCATTTTTTAAATCCAAAGGATGCGAACAATGCCACAAAGAAGGATATAGGGGTCGAGTTGGCATATATGAAGTTTTGGAAGTTAATGATGAGATTGGTAAATTGATTACTGCCAATGCTTCAACTTTTGAAATTGAAAAGAAAGCTAAAGAGCAAGGGATGATAACCATGAGTGAAGATGGTTTCATGAAGATAATTGAAGGTGCTACTTCGATTGAGGAGATTTTGAGGGTTACTAAAGAATAATTTTGTTTTGAAAGATTATGCCTAAATTTATTTATACAGCTAAAAATTATCAGGGCCAGAGGAAAGGCGGTGAAATTGTAGCCAAAGACGAAGATTCTGTGGTGGCTCAGCTCAAATCTGAGGGTTTTTTACCAACCTCAATTAAAAAATTAAAAGATGACAGTTTGGAAATTCAAGTAAAATTTTGGGATAGATTCAAGAGTGTTCCATTAAAAGAGAAGATGGTTTTTGCTAGAAACTTAAGTGTGATGGTTGCCTCCGGCTTACCGATTTCTAAATCTCTGGAAAATCTGACAATCCAAACCGAAAACAAGACTTTCAAGTTGGTTCTTGAAAATATCATTTCTGAATTACAGGGCGGAAAAACTTTAAGTGAATCTCTGGCTAAATATCCAAATATTTTTAATGAACTTTTTGTTAACATGGTTAGGGTTGGAGAGGCTGGGGGGAATTTGGATGAAGTTTTGGTAATTATAGCTATTCAGTTGGAAAAAGAGCATGATTTGATTAGTAAGGTTCGTGGAGCCATGATTTATCCAGCTGTTATTATTTTTGTAATGATCGGAATCGGGATTTTGATGTTAACTTATATTTTGCCGCAAATGATGGAAGTTTTTAAAGATATGGATGTCGAGCTGCCAGCGGCAACTCAATTTGTTGTTAACATGAGCGATGCTTTGAGGAGTCATAGTATAATGGCATTGATTGGAACAGTTTTGGTTTTGGTTGGGGCAAAAATTTTTCTTTCCAGTTTTCAAGGTAAAAAATTCGTTAGCTACAGCGTTGTTCGAATTCCAATTATCAAAAATATAATCGTAAAAGTTAATTGTGCTCGTTTTGCTCGAATATATAGCTCATTATTAAAAAGCGGAATTACTGTGATTGATGCCTTAACAATCATTTCTAATACTCTGTCTAATTATTATTACAAACAGGCCCTGGATCAAGGAATTAAGGATATCCAAAAGGGAATAGCTTTGAGCAAGATTTTAGCTCGTGATTATAGACTTTTCCCGCCTCTGGTTTATCAAATAGTTGAAGTTGGCGAAGAAACCGGAAAGACCGAAACTGTTTTATTGCAGCTGGCTGAATTTTATGAGGAAGAAATAAATCAAATTACTAAAAACATGTCATCCATAATTGAGCCGGTCCTGATGGTTGTGATTGGTGGGGCGGTTGGATTTTTTGCTATTGCCATGTTGCAACCGATGTATAGTTTGATGGAAAATATCCAGTAGTTTTTTATTTTTATAAGAAAGATGAATTTTGAATTTAACCATAATAAGCGTGGATTTACTTTGATCGAATCCTTGGTGGCCTTGGCTGTTTTTATCATTATTATAACTTCATTTTATGCGACATTTGCGAATGGAACCAGGATCATGTCTGATTCAAAAAATCGTCTCGGGGCCATTTCTTTGGCTAATCAAAAGATGGAGATTATTCGCAATACCAGATATGAAAACATAGGAACGGAAGGCGGAGTACCAAACGGGGCCATTGATCCGGATTATTATGAGATTGCTAGCGGTGCTAATTTTCATGTAAAGACGGATATTTTTTATATTGATGATCCATACGATGGAACCATTGATGATTCTTCGGATTCTATTCCTCAAGATTATAAATCGGTTAAGATAACAGTCTCCTGGGGAGAGGAGGGCGACAATCAACGGGTCAGTTTAGTTTCTAATTTTGTTCCTTATGGCGTCGAGACGGATAGTGGAGGTGGAACGCTTAGGATAAATATAATTGATACGCCAGCTAATGGCTTGGCTAATGCTAGTGTTAATATTTCCAGTGTGGATAATGGAATAAATATTTCGACATTCACGGATTCCAGTGGATCCTTGCTACGTCCCGGAATGCCAGCTGGAGATGATTATGTCATCACCGTTTCGAAATCTGATTATGAGACGGTAACAACACTACCGATTAGTCCTGAATCAAATTATGATCCGGTAATCGACCAAAATGCAACAATAATTGGTGGGCAATTGAATATAAAATCCATCATTATAAATCTATTATCTGATATTAAAATCACTGCTCAGGATCCTTATGGAAATTCTATCGAAAATATTAAATTTGATTTATCAGGCGGGCGTTTGATTGGGATTGATGTTTCCGACCCTAGTAATCCGGTTCCGGCATATAATTATAACCAATCTGATCTGGAAATTAATTCAAGTGATGGTGTTGAAATCCTGGATGTTAGTCCGGGTGAGTATAAATTTACACTTTCTGATGAGTCGGCTGGCGATTATGAATTTTTTAAATTAGTTCCGAATAACTCCAGCAAGAGTGACGAGTTAGTTTTGGATCTGGGAGTTTCACAAGAGGTTGGGACTGTTCTTTTGGATAAGACCGTCAATTCAGCCTTTGTTTCCGTTTCTGAATTAGAGGGGGGCACAGTTGTTAGCGGAGCGGAAGTAATCTTAAGGAATGATTTGTTGGGAATTGAAGAAACTTTACTGACAGATGAATTTGGACAAGTTTTCTTTCCGCAAGACGAAGCCAGTCCGTTGCCAATTGCCGATTATGAGCTGGAGATCAACATGGTTGGTTTTGAAACTAATTTGCAAACAGTCAATATTTCAGGACTGCAAAGCATTGGAGTTGTGTTAAGTGAAATTTAAATTAAATAGATGGCTTATTTTTTGAAAAAAAGAAGGAAAGGCATGACCTTAGTCGAGCTTATGGTAGCAATTGCCATTTTTATTATTGGAATTGAGGGTTTTGCAGTTCTCTATATTCGAAGCTTGAAAACCAACGCATTTGTTATTGAAATGGGCGAAGCTTCCGTTATTGCTTCTCGCGGCGTTCAGGAGATAGTTGATAGCATTCGACGGGCACGTCAGGCTGACAATGGATCTTATCCTATAATCTTGGCAGACGAGGATGAATTTATTATGTATAACGACATTGACAATGACAATATTGCTGAAAGAGTTAGATATTATGTCGAAGATAATAAATTGAAAATGGGAATTTCTCGTCCAACTGGAACACCTTATGAATATCCAGCTGAATATAGCGAAAGCTATACTTTGGTTAATTATGTAGCTAACAGTGAGGATCAACCAATCTTTGCCTATTTCAACCAGGATTATCCAGCTGATGAAATCAATAATCCATTGGAAGTCCCGGCTGATATGAATGAAGTTCGAATGGTTAAGATTCATTTGATGATTAATATTGATCCGGACAATGCTCCAGATTATATAAATATTCAATCCTTTGCGGCTATTCGCAACCTTAATGAATATGACAGAGCTAACTAGTTGTTAAAAATAAAATGATTAAGCTTAAAAATAAAAAAAATCATGGCAGCGTTTTGGGTTACATGCTAGTTATCATGGCGGTGGTTATGATTATTCTAACTTCGATGATTCATTTTGTAATCTCGCGGATAAATTATAGTAATTATCAAGCAGACAAGGAACAATCTTTGCAAATTGCCGAAGCCGGAATTTATTTCTATCGCTGGTATTTGGCGCATGAAGTTGAAGGAAAAACCGCTTCACAGGTTAGTGATTTTTGGCAAAACGAAAATCCGTTGGGGGTTAGCTCTGATTACGAAAGAGAGTTTGAAGACCAAACGGGTACTATTATTGGAAAATATTCAATAAAAGTTGAGCCACCAGCCTCCAACTCAACTATTGTTATTATTGAATCGACCGGTTGGACCTATAGGAGACCAGGAGCGGCCAGAACTTTAAGAGTGCGTTTTCGAAGGCCGTCTTGGAGTGAATATGAAGTTTTGTGCAATGCTAATATTCGTTTTGGCAGCGGTACGGAAGTTTTTGGTCCGATTCATTCTAATGGCGGAGTTCATTTTGATGGGGTGGCTCATAATATTGTTTCCAGCTCGCAAGAAACCTATATTGATCCGGATGAACATATTTTGGTTGATGGGGTTTGGACTTCCTACGAAGATGAATATAACGATGAAATGGAAAGCGATGTTTTTTTGGCCGGCAAAGAATTTCCGGTTGCAGCCAAGGATTTTAATGGTGTTTCAGCGGACTTGGCCTTGATTAAGCAAGTAGCTTTGGATGGGACTCATGGAGTTTATTTTGGTCATTCGGGCAAAGGCCAGCATATAATTTTAAAAACTAACGGAACTTTTTCAGCTCGACAGGTGAATACTTTTGATCCATTTACTCATGAGATAAAAAATTATGGAAATGCTTGGGAAACTTACAATATTCCTGAGGAAGGGGTAATTTTTGTGGAAAATAATGCTTGGGTTGAAGGTGCAGTTGATGGAAGTCGTGTCACTATTGCAGCAGCTGATATTATTGGTGGAAGTGGTTCCAGTCTTTATGTTGCAAATGATATAACTTACACCAATTTTGATTCCAGTGATGTGGTTGGCTTGATTGCTCAAAGCGATTTTGAGGTCATAAGAGATAGTGAAGATGATTTGCGAATTGATGCGGCTATCATTGCTCAAAACGGGAGAGTTGGTCGAGATTATTACTCAGCTTTTTACAGCAGTAAAAGTGCTTGCGCATTTAAGATAGAGGATGGGGTTTTCTATGATTACAGGGAATCTTGTAATGGAGGTCCTGGCTGGTATTTTTGTCCTGAAGACGAAACAAAATGTCTGGATATAAAAGACACAATTACTATCTATGGTGCTATAGCCACTAATGGTCGTTATGGTTTTTCTTGGTGGGATGGAATAAGAAATACGGGCTATCTTAATCGCAATTTGATTTATGATAATAATTTGCTTTATTATCCTCCGCCTTATTTTCCAGTGGGCTCAAAGTATTCCCTAGATTTATGGGAAGAGCTATAATGAAAAAGAGATAATCTTTTGAAATAAAACAAAAATAAAAAATGAGCTTTTTGAATAAAAAAATTTTTGATTTTAACGGGCCCGCTTTGGGTTTAGATATAAATGATTTAGCGGTCAGGGTTTGTCAATTTGACAGAGAGGGGAGTCAGGATCATTTTTTGGGTTTTGGTTTTGCGCCGGTTGCGCCAGGCAGTGTTTATGACGGAGAAATTATAAAAAAGGATCAAATCGTTCTGGCTATTAAGAACGCTTTGAGAACCGCTCAGCCAAAGAAATTAAAATCTAAAAAGGTTATTTGTTCAATTTCTGAAAACAAAGCTTTTCTTCGGATAATTTCTTTGCCAAAAATGAGCCTGGAGGAAGCCAAGGAAGCTATCAAATGGGAGATAGAGGCCAACATCCCCCTGAAATTGAGTCAAGTTTATTATGATTGGCAAGTTTTAGATGAAAATATTTCTTCAGATAAGGAAAAAATGGATGTTTTGGTGGTGGCGATTTCTCAAAAAGTGGTTGATAATCTGATTGAAACAGTAGAGGAAGCTGGTTTGGAAGTTGTTGGTCTTGAAATTGAATCGATTGCTCAGGCCAGAAGTTTGCTTAGTGAAAAAGTTTCTCATAAAGCTGTTTTGATTGTGGATTTTAATGAAAGAAAAACAGGTTTTTTTATTTCCAGTAAAGGTGTTCCATGTTTTACTTCCAGTATTCCGGTATCCAGTCAGTCAGTCAATGATGCTATTTCTAAAGAATTGGAAGTTTCAATGGAGGAAGCTGAAAAAATAAAAAGCACTTACGGGATGGGTTCGGATTTTAAAAATAGCAATATTTTTTCAGCAGTTAAGCCGATTTTAGAAAATTTAGTTTCGGAGGTTGAAAGGTCTCTTAATTTTTTTCTTTCAGAATTAAAGTATTCCGACAATGTTGAAAAGATAATTCTTTGCGGAAAAGAAGCTAATACGAAAGGTGTTATCCCGTTTATTTCTAAACGTCTGGGACGCAATGTCATATTGGGTGACCCCTGGGTTAATGTTAATTTAGGCAATAAATTGCCGGAAATTGAAAGGCATAAGTCAGTTGAATATGCCACGGCCATAGGCTTAGCTCTAAAAGGTGTGAATTATGAAGATAAATATTGATCTTTTGCCGGAAGTAAGAAAAGAAAAAATCCGGCGCCAAAAAAGAATTAGAAAGATTATTCAACAGCAAACTCTTTTTTTGTTGCCGATTTTGATGTTGGCTGGAATTTTATTAGCTATCGATTTTATCCTGTTGATACAAAATGAGTCCAGTGACAAATCTTATTTATTGGAAGATTCGCAATCTAGTCGTCAAATGCTTAAAAGCTACGAAGAAATATTTTCTGAAGTCAACCTGAAGGTGTCTCGTCTGGATGACTTTCAAAAACATCACTTGAGTTGGTTTGGGGTCATAGAAGATTTTTTTGATCTGATTCCCCGGGATATTTATTTGAAAGAATTTTCAACTAAAGAAAATCAGATTTTGTTGCTGGGATGCGCTAAGGACAGAGCAGCCCTGATTGATTTTCAAAATAAATTGGAAAATGTTTCCTGTTTTGAACAAATTAATATTCCCATTTCCAATTTGGTGGAAAAGAGCGATATAGATTTTCAGATGGATTTTTATATTAAAAATGATTGCCTAAAACAAGAAAAATAAATGAAAAATATTTGGGAAAAATATAAAGAATTTTGGTTAGTTGTTATTTTCTTACTTTTTTTAGTGGGCATTTTTTATTTCATATTCAGGCCGTTGAATTCTAGGGTAGTGGAAAAAAGGGTTTATGCGGAGCAGAAGAAAGTCGAGAGGGAAATAATAGAAAGTAAGGTGGAACATTTGTCTGAGTTTAAGCAAGATTCGGATTTGATCGAGAGTCAAGAAAATTTTTCAACAGTTTTTTTTCAGCCTGATCAAGCAGTTGTTTTGATTGAGAAAATTGAAGCATTGGCAAATGAGACTAACAATGAAATTGAAATTAAGATAGTTTCGGAAAATAGTAGTGACTTAAACAAGGACAGCAAAAGCAAGAAGGTTGATCAATCTGATTTTGAAAAAAATTTTTTTCAAGCTGATTTTTTAACTATGCAAATAAATTTGCAAGGCAACTTTATCAATATTATGAAATTTATTGGGCGAATTGAGAATATTGATTATTTTTCGGATCTGGTTTCCTTAAAGATAAGCTCACAAGAGGATGAAAAGTCAGGCAATAATCGCGCAACCACAAGTTCCTCAATCTTTAATTCGGTTTCTGATATGATTTCACAAAATTTAGCTGATGAGAACAAGGATGTTGAAAGTGAAGGTTCTGAGAATCTCGATGAAAACACTAAAAGCGAAGGGCTAATAGTTGGTGCCTTGCTTGAAATAAGATTTTATCTGGAAAAGTAGAAATAAATTTTTAATTATGAATACTGAAAAAAAAATTGAAAAGATAGCTCCAAAAGAAATCGGCAAGTTTCTGGCTAATTTTTGGAACAATAATTTTAGGATATTTTTTGTCATATTTTTTATAATTGTCTTGACTATTGGGGGTTTCTTTTGGTATCGCAATTTATATACTGATTTTTGGAGCCAGGAACAGAGAAATGAATATCGCCAGATTAAAGACGAAAGTGTAACTTTTAAGAAAAATGAATTCTTAAGAACTCTGGAATTTCTGGAAGTCAGGGAAAAAGCTTACAAAGAAGATAAGTTTATTTCCAGGGATGTTTTTAAACAATATTAGATTAGTGGGAATCAAAAAACAAGCTTCAAAAAAGAGCCTGTTTTTTTGATGTGCGCCCTGAGGGATTCGAACCCCCGACCTTCTGGTCCGAAGCCAGACGCTCTATCCAGCTGAGCTAAAAGCGCATTTCTATTTCAGTGCCTTTTGGGCGAGTACTGGGAATCGAACCCAGATTCTCGGTA
>QKEW01000012.1 GCA_003251635.1 bacterium
TGGTGGGGTAGTGAGAATGGTCCGGAAAAAACCAGCGATTCAAACGGTAACACGGTTTATCCAAAAATTGTGGGTCAAGCAGATTTTTCCGATTGGCGAGAGAAGGAAGAATTTCATGACCCGGTAATTATTGTGCCGGGGATTTTGGGGTCTCAAAAGGTTGACGGAAAATGGCAGATGGATTTAATTTTTCACGTTTATGACAATCTTTATAAGGAATTTACCGCTAATGGATATACAGTTGAAGATGATTTATATAAATTTCCCTACGAATGGCGCGACAGCAATATTGATAACGCCAAACTTTTGAAAGAAAAAATTGAAGAAATCAAAGAAGAAAAAAACTGGCCGAAAGTTGATATCGTAGCTCACTCAATGGGTGGGCTTTTGGCAAGAGAATATATTGAATCGGATTATTATGGAGACGACGTTGATCAGCTTATAACTTTAGGCACCCCACACCTTGGAGCGCCTGAGTCTTATTTAAAGTGGGACGGCGATAAATGGTTTTGGTCTTTGGGGGATATTTATACAAAAAATATCATCAAACAAGAAGCTGAGGAGATGGGATATGATGACATTTTTGACTATGTTCATGAAAGACCCGTTGAATCTCTGAAAGAGCTACTGCCGACCTATGAATATTTGCAAGAAGTTGATAATGATTACAAATACAAGATTTATCCTCAAGACTATCCGCGTAATGAATTTTTGGAAAATCTCAACAGTCAAGAGAATATTAAAAAATTGGAAAACATTGAATTTGATAAAATAGTGGGCAAATTGAATAATGAAAATATTACAATAGCAGGTTTTAATGTTATTGACGCGGATATGGGGAAATATTGGGAGCACGGTTATCCTCTTGGACTAGAAATTCCAATTATTGGAAAATCATCAATGTTTTATAGTGATGGAGACAAAACAGTTCCAATATTTTCAGCCAAGAGTCAAGAAATTCCCGAGGATGACCTTGTTGAAGTTGTCTCCGATCATCGTTCACTGCCAACTGAGGCTCAAAAGGATGTGTTGGAACTTTTGACTGGAGTAAGGCCGGAAAATGAAAAAAGAGATTCTCTAATTAAAGATATGTTAATAATCTCAGTTTTCTCTCCAATTGACATCAATCTTACTTACCAAGACCAATCCGGCCAAACTCAAACCATCGGAGCCAATCAACCCAATCCAACCGAAGACGGAGCTTTCTACGCCAAATATTATCTTCAAGACGAAAACAAGCAAAACCTTGGGCAAGAAATCGAATTCATAACTGTACCTAATCCAACTGAAAGTGATTACCAACTCCAAACTATTGGCACCAGCCAAGGAAATTACAAAATTGAAGTTGTCAGAATATTGGAAGACCAAGATGGTCAAACTCAAGAACAGACAATTGAATTTACTGGCACTACTGAACCCAATCAAACCCAAGATTTAAATTTTCAAATTCAAAACAATCAACTTATCAATCAACAAGACCAACAAGCTCCTCAGATTGAAATTCAAAGTCCCCAAAATCAAACTTATCTCAACAGTGGGCAATTAAAATTCGAATTCCAAGCAAATGACAACATCTCTGAAATTCAAAACATCCAAATTCAAAAATATCTTGACGCAAAAGAAACTCAAGAAGAAGTAATCCTGGACCTCTCCCTTCAAAAACTTGGTAAGCATCAATTCAAAATCATAGCTCAAGATGAAGCTCAAAACCAGAGTGAAAAAACGGTTGAGTTTGAAATTGGCACTGATCTGCCAACTTTCACTTCAAATCTGGACCACTACGAAGATTTGAAACTCCTGCGTTCCCAAGAAACCAGATTTATCCAACAAATCTTGAAAAAGATCCAAAGGCTTCAAGCTATTAAAAAAATGATCCAAGATTCTTCCAAACTAAAAAAGAAAGACAAAGAACATTTAGAAAAACTGGTAGATAAATTAATTCAAAAGACTTTGGATGGTTTGGAAAAAAACATCCAAGCCAAAACCGAAAAGAAAATTTCTCCCAATGCCAAGGAACTTTTATTGGACCAGCTTGATTGGTTGGGGAAAAATCTCTAAAATTAAAACAAATAACAAACAAAAACAAATTTTGATGAAAATTGGCAAACTGGTTTCTTTTGAAAAAACAATTGGGGCGGTAATCTTTCGACGGGAAGTAGATCGAACTTTTTTTCTGTTGGTCTATTCTGGATATTGGGGTCTGCCTAAGGGTCATCCAGAAGAAGATGAGAATGAAAAGCAAACTCTCAAAAGGGAAGTTCAGGAAGAAACTGGGATTGATGATTTGAAAATCTTGGAGGGCTTTCGAGAGAGTTTTTGGTTCAGCTATAAGCCGGGAGCTCAAGAACGTCAAAAAAGAAACTTTCGTTGGATCGTGAAAAAGTTTGTGCACTATCTGGCTCAAACCCAAAGTGAAGAAGTTTTGCTGTCCGAAGAGCATTCGGATCATGTTTGGCTGGAATTTGATGAGGCTTTGAAAAAAATCACACATACCAGCGCCCGTCGAGTTTTGCAAAAAGCCGGAAAATTTTTGAAAGATTTTGACTAGAAGTTTTTATTATAAATGAAGGACTTTTTATAATTCAACTTTTAGACAAATGAGAAAATATCATCAAATCGGCAAAAGGCCAGGCCGACCGGCCTATCGAACCGCCGCTTCTTTTCGTGAAAAGGTCTTGAGGATAGTTGGAAAAATTCCGGCCGGAAAAACGCTGACCTACAAACAGGTAGCTCGAAAGGCTGGCAGTCCGCAAGCCGCTCGGGCAGTCGGCAATGTTTTGCATACCAATCAGGACCCGCAGATTCCTTGTCATCGAGTGATTCGCTCTGACGGAAAAATTGGCGGATACAATCGCGGATCAGCGCGCAAGCGAATTTTGTTGAAAGAGGAGGGAATTGATATGACAAATTTTGGAAGAAAATAGATTTTCTAGGCTTCTAGTTTTTTTATTGGAATGGAATTTAGTCTTGCTTTGGTGGCTTTTTTGGGTTAAGATTCGAAAAGAACAACTTGCTTAATAAAATCAGAAATGAAAGGAAATAAAAAAATTAGAAATAGGTTTTGGGCAATAATGCTCTTGTTTGTTGTAACGGTAGTTATTGCTTTTCCCCGAACGGTGGGATTTTGGCCGGCTCTCAAAGAGCGATTGGAAAAATTCGAGATCAGTTTGGGTCTGGATTTGCAAGGCGGGATTCATTTGGAATATTTGGCCAATACCTCCGAGATTGAGGATTCAAAAAAGGCCGAAGCTTTGCAGGCAGTGCAAGATGTGGTTGAAAGGCGAGTGAATGCTTTTGGGGTGGGTGAGCCTTTGGTCCAAACTTCCAAAAGTGGCAATGAGGATCGTTTGATTGTCGAATTGCCTGGTGTGGCTGACGTTGAAGAGGCTAAAAGTCGGATCAAAGACACGCCGATTTTGGAGTTTCGTCAGGAAGCCGGACCGGAAAGTGAGGGTCAAAAAACTATAGATAATTTGAATTCACAATCTCAAGCCAAAGCTCAGGAAGTTTTGGATCGGGCTAAGAGTGGTGAAAATTTTGAAGATCTAGCCAAAGAATTCAGTCAGGATCCGGGAAGCCGTGATGAAGGCGGGGATTTGGGTTTTGTGAAAAAAGGAACTTTCGTGGCTCCTTTTGATGAGGTTTTGTTTGGAAAAAACTTGGCGGACGGAGAAATTTATGGCGAATTGGTGGAGAGTGATTATGGTTGGCACATCATTCAAAAAGTTGAGCAACGGGGCGAAGGAGATAATTTGGAAATTCATGCCCGGCATATTTTGTTTCAAAAATGGAATTTGGACATGATTCCGCAGCTAGCCTATGAAGCTACTGGGCTAACTGGAAAAAATTTGAAAAATGCTCAAGTAGTTTTTAGCGGACAGGGAGTCAGTGAACCTCAGGTAGCTATTAAGTTTGATGATGAAGGTACCAAGCTTTTTGCTGAAATTACTAAAAATAATCTGGGTAAAAGTCTGGCCATCTTTTTAGATGGACAATTGCAAAGTGCGCCGACTGTGCAAAGTGAAATCACTGACGGAGAAGCGGTGATTACTGGAAATTTCACAGTGGATGACGCTAAGGATTTGGTGCGTCGACTCAATGAGGGAGCTTTGCCTGTTTCTTTGGAATTGATTTCTCAACAAAGCGTGGAGGCCTCTTTGGGCGCTCAGTCTTTGACTAAAAGTTTGAAAGCCGGAATGATTGGCTTGGCGGCTATTGTGATTTTCATGATTGTCTATTACCGATTTTTGGGTTTGGTGGCTTCTTTGGGCTTGTTGATCTACACCACCTTGATGATTTGCATCTTCAAGCTTTCCGGTGTTTTGAGTCCGTGGCCAATCACCTTGTCGCTTTCGGGTATTGCCGGATTTATTTTGACCATGGGAATGGCGGTGGATGCCAATGTTTTGATTTTTGAAAGAATTAAGGAAGAGATTCGCGAAGGTAAAAGCATCAGAAGAGCCTTGGAAGAAGGTTTCAGACGAGCTTGGCCAAGTATTCGCGATGGTAATCTTTCTACCATCCTAACTTCAGTGATTTTGATTTGGTTTGGAACCAGTTTTGTGAAAGGTTTTGCTTTGATTTTGGTAATCGGAGTTCTGGTTTCAATGTTCACAGCCATTGTTTTGGTTCAAAACATTTTGCGATTTTTGATTGGCCAATGGGCTGAAAAAAGACCTTGGCTTTTGGTGCGAATAGGTAAGAATAAGAATTTAAACGAGCAATAAAAATGTTTAATATTATTGGAAGAAGAAAATACGCCTATATTTTTTCCAGCTTTTTGGTGGCAGCTAGTTTGGTTTTTTTGGCAGCTTGGGGCCTGCGTCTGGGCATTGATTTTAAAGGCGGAACTTTGATGGAGATCAAGTTTTCAGCTGATAAAGAAATTTCCAAAGATCAATTGCAAGAAGTTTTGGAGCCGGTGGTATTAGGCAGTTTGCAAATTCAGGCTAGTGAAAATGGAGCCTACATTTTGCGCTATGGAAATTCCGACGAGAATTCCAACAATGCGGCTTTTGAAAAAATCAAAGGCTTGGATGAAAATGTGGAGCAACTGCGGGTTGATTTCATCGGGGCTTCAATTTCTTCCCAGATTAAAAAAAGTGCCGGAGTGGCTTTATTTTTGGCAGTAGTTGGCATTGCGCTCTATGTGGCCTGGGCTTTTCGCAAAGTTTCCTATCCGGTTCCATCTTGGCAATATGGCTTGGGAGCCATCATCGCTTTGGCTCATGACATCATCATAACCCTGGGAGTTTTTGCGGTCTTGGGACATTTTTGGCAAGTGGAAGTTGGAATTCCATTTGTGGCGGCTCTGCTAACCATTTTGGGTTATTCAGTCAACGATACCATCGTGGTTTATGATCGTACTCGAGAAAATTTGCTCCGTTCTTCACGCAAAGAAGATTTTGAAAAGATCGTGAACAAATCAATCAATGAAACTTTAGCTCGCTCGATCAATTCTTCTTTGACGGTATTGGTAGTGTTGGTGGCAATAATTTTCTTTGGAGGTGAAACGTTGAAATATTTTTCTCTGGCACTTTTGGTGGGAATCGGATTCGGAACCTATTCGTCTGTCTATGTAGCCAGCGCTTTGTTGGTGACCAGCTGGAAAAGAGGTTTGAAAAATAAGAGTAATAATTAAAATAAATCCATGTTGAACATTTTTAAGAAAAAAACTAATAGTGTTTCCGATGACAATCAAAAAGCGCAACAAAAAAAGGCTGAGCAGGAAATGATGGAAAAAATTCCCGGAGCCGAAAACATGGGCATGCTGCAGAAAATGGCCATGAAAAAGGTGATGAAGATGAGCCCGGAGGAACGCAATAAATTGATGCAGAAAATGTTGGAGCCAAAAAATATCCAAAAGAATAAAAAGCAGATTTTGGAAATGCTGGAGCAGATGGAAAAATCCGGTCAAATGAATAAGCACCAGGTTTTTGAGGCTAAAAAGAGACTGGGTCTTTTGTAGAATTTTATCTTGTTAAATTTTTGTTTGGCGATTTATATTCGTCGACATTATAAATATAAAAAAATGACAAAAGAATTGGAACAAAAAATTGATCAAATTTTGGAAAGAGGCGTGATTGCCGAAATTTTGCCAACCAAAGAGCAGTTCAAGCAAAAATTGCTCAGTGGTGAAAAACTGCGTTTCTATATTGGCGCTGATCCGACTGCGCCGGCTTTGCATTTGGGTCACGCTCAAAATCTGATGCTTTTGGAAGATTTTCGAAAGCTTGGACACGAAGTGATTTTTCTAATCGGAGATTTCACGGCCATGATTGGTGATCCGACTGACAAATCAGCCGCCAGAATCAAGCAAAATAGCGAGCAAGTGGAGAAAAATTTTGCCAATTGGAAAAAACAGGTTCAAAATATTTTGGATTTCGAAGATTCAAAAAATCCGGTGCAAATTAAATTTAACTCCGAATGGTTGGGTAAATTGGATTTTGGCCAGGTTTTGGAATTGGCCAGTAATTTCACGGTTCAGCAAATGTTGGAACGGGATATGTTTGAAAAAAGAATGCAAGATGGCGCTCCAATTTTTTTGCATGAATTTTTCTATCCGCTGATGCAGGGTTATGATAGCGTGGTGATGGATGTGGATGTGGAGCTTTGTGGCACGGATCAGATTTTCAATGCTTTGGCTGGACGGACTTTGCAAAAGAAAATTAACAACAAAGAAAAATTTGTAGTGGCGGCCAAGTTGGTGGCGGATGAAAAAACCGGCGCTTTGATGTCCAAGTCGAATGGCACTGGCATATTTTTGGATTTGGACGCCCAAAACTTGTTTGGAGCAGTGATGGCCCAGCCGGACGGAATGATTAAGCCACTTTTGATCGGTTGCACTCGAATTTCTTTGGCGGAGATTGAAAAGTTGCTACAATTGGAAAATCCGCGCGACGCCAAATTGGAACTGGCCGCCGAAATCGTGAAGATTTATCACGGAGAAAAAGCCGCTGGGCAAGCGCGGGAAAATTTCATCCAGACTTTTTCCAAAAAAGAAACTCCCGAAGAAGTGATTGAAGTCGGAGTTGATCAAGATCAGATCAAATTGACGGAATTTTTGGTGCGAGCCGGTCAGGCCAAGAGCTTGGGAGAGGCCAGACGAAAGGTTGAGCAGGGAGGTGTTAGCGTGGAAGGGGAAAAAATTACCGATTGGCAAGCAATTTTGGATAAAACTTTTGAAGACAAAACTTTCAAAGTCGGCAAGTTTGGATTTGTGAAAATTAAGTTTAACTAGGACACCCACTTTTTATAAGAGAAAATAAAAATCCGACCAAGTGGGTCGGTTTTTTTGCCCAAGAAAAACCCGGCAGTTCGCAAGCGTGCGATGCCGGGTTTAATTTGTGAAACTTTTTTAGATTAATCATAACCGCAGATTGACCAGTGGAAGGATTTTGCGGTTAAGATAACTAAGGTTAAAGAAATAATTTACTGATTTCCCTGCCTAGCATGGCAGAATCTTTCCCCAAGGTTACGTTGTGTAACCCGGGAATTTTTACGAATCTGAAGCTATCGAACCCTAGCCACTCGGTGAATATTTCCAGGTTTGATTTTTCCCAGGGCCAGTGAATTTGAGCCCAGTCCCAGCGACTCTGAAAAATAGTTATTCTTGGTAGATACTGAGCATCTTGCCTTAATATCTCTGGAATCAAAGCCTGGGAACTTCTGCGGACCTCCCAAAGAAGTTTTTGTAAATCGAAACTCCTTTTAGGGGCATGATAAAAATTTTTCAGGATATCCACCGGACTCTCTTGGAATAGGGAGCTGACCCTGGTCAATAACCCTGAAATTGAGAAAGCTAGTGCAACCCAAACTTGGAAAGATCTCCTGAGGCTCAGTGGGTTGACAAGTATCACTTCTTTTATCTTTACTTTGGATTTATTTCTGCTGGCTAATGACGCCATTTCCAGTATATTGCTGGCAGCGTTGGAATGGCCGAAAAGAATTACTTCTCCTACTCCTCTTAGTTTTTCCA
The DNA here is from genome assembly GCA_003251635.1 of bacterium. Classification (GTDB taxonomy): domain Bacteria; phylum Patescibacteriota; class Minisyncoccia; order Moranbacterales; family GWC2-37-73; genus SZUA-486. The sequence continues at coordinate 7,979 of QKEW01000012.1, forward strand.
GGAGTTGAAGAGCGGCGCTGGCTCCATGCAAGGGTTTGTCTTTGAAAACATCCCATGGTAATTCATCGGATTTTCCGTAACCAAACGGTGAAATCACGATGGTTTTTCGACCATAGTAGATGGCCGGTTCAAAGCATGGCAGAAGATCTGTTCCGCCACCGGGAAAAATGAATATGGGGGTTTTATTTTCTGACCCTGATTCTTCTGGAACAACCAGATATTCCAGATTATACGTTTTACCGTCATCCAGTGTAATGTAGGTAGTTTCGGTTTCTTGCAATGACCCTGCTATTGCAAGAGTTCTCTTGGCCGCAGTAGAATCCATTGGTTTTTTAAAGAACATAGTTTGCCTCCTTTTGGATTTGGGAATTATTATCTGATTTACGGAAATATTTTTTAGGCAACGGTGGATTATAACTGAAAATCAATGAAAAGTCAAGGTTTTTTAGATTTTTTTCCAAGACTTTCGAGTTTAGTACTTTTCTTTAGTGCTTATTATTACAATTTGATTTTGACTTTTTTGGTCTTTGTCTTTAAAATAAACTTATTGGAAAAACTAATCTTTTGGCGGAAAAATCATGGAAGAGAAAATTCGCAAAATCAAACAAGAAGCTTTCGAAGAAGTTGGAAAAGCCAAAAATTTGGACGAGCTTTCGCAGTTGAAAATCAAATACCTAGGACGCAAAAGCGCTTTTAATGAAATTCTCAAAAGTCTTAAGGATCTTTCAAATGAAGAGAAGAAAATAATCGGGCCACTGGCCAATTCAGTCAAAAGTGAAATTGCTGGATTTTTGGAAGAAACCGAAAGACTTTTGGAGATCAAAAGTTTTGATTGGGCAGCTGAGAAAATTGATGTGACCATTCCGGGTCAGAAAATTCGGCGCGGTCATTTGCATCCGCTTTCGATGGTGCGCAATGAAATCGAGGATATTTTCACAGCCATGGGTTTTGAAATCGCTGACGGTCCGGAAATTGAAACTGAGCACTATAATTTTGATGCTTTGAACATTCCTAAGGATCATCCGGCTCGCGACAAGTGGGATACTTTCTGGGTGAAAAATGATTCCGGCAAAGAACGTACGCTACTACGCACGCACACTTCACCGGTTCAAGTGCGTTTTATGGAAAAGAATAAACCACCGTTTAGAATCATTTCGCCTGGCAAGTGTTTTCGCAATGAAGCGACTGACGCTCGGCATGAGCATACTTTCTATCAGTTCGAAGCCTTGGTGGTGGGCGATGACATCAACGTGGGCCATTTCAAATTTATCGCTCAGCAATTTTTTTCCAGCTTTTTCAAGAAAGAAATTGATGTGAGAGTGCGACCAAGCTATTTTCCGTTTACGGAACCAAGTTTCGAATTTGATATTAGCTGCAGTGTTTGTCAGCAAAAAGGTTGCAGTGTTTGCTCCGGAACTGGTTGGTTGGAAGTGGGTGGAGCTGGAATGGTGAATCAAGAAGTTTTTGTAGCCAGCGGTTATCCGCGCGGTCGTTATCAGGGGTTTGCTTGGGGATTTGGCTTGGAAAGACTTTTGATTTTGCGTCATCGCATTGATGATATCCGTTTGTTTCATAGCGGCGATTTGCGTTTTATCAACCAATTTTAATTTACGCCATAAAAAATATGAAATATAGTTACAGTTGGCTCAAGGAATTGTCCGGCTCAAAAAAAACAGTTGAAGAAATTGCCGAGCTTTTGACCTTTCATGCTTTTGAAATTGAAGGAATTGAAAAAAATGAAAAAATTTCCGATCAGGTAGTGGTTGGAGAAATTTTGGAAATCCAGCCGCATCCAAATGCGGACAAATTGCAGTTGACTCGGGTCAACGTTGGCAAAAAAGAACTCTCTATTGTTTGTGGGGCTCGCAATATTCAAGTTGGTAACAAAGTTCCGGTGGCTTTGGTTGGAGCGAAATTGCCGGGAAATTTTGAAATCAAAGAGGCTGAAATTCGGGGCGTTAAATCATTTGGCATGCTTTGCGCCGAAGACGAGCTGGGTCTGGGCGATGATCACGGTGGCATTTTGATTTTGGATCAGGATTTGGAAGTCGGGACGTTTTTGTCCAAGGTTTTGGAATTGGATGACTCTGTGATTGAAATTGATGTTTTGGCCAATCGAGCTCATGACGCGCTTTCACACGTGGGCATGGCGCGAGAAATTGCCGCTTTGGAGGGCCGAGAAATTGACTATGACTATGATGGCTTAGTTTTGAATTGGAAAAAAACGCCCAAAATGAAAGTTTCGATCAAAGTTGAGGACGGCGAGATTTGTTCGCGCTACGGGACAGCTTATTTGGAAAAATTAGAAGTTGGTCCGTCGCCACAGTGGCTACAAAATCGTTTGAAGACCTGCGGTTTGCGCCCGATTAATAACGTGGTGGACGCAACCAACTATGTGATGTTGGAATTGGGTCAGCCGCTGCACGCTTTTGATGCTGACAAAATTGATTCCAAGATTCAAATTCGTCGCGCCAAAAAAGGCGAGCAATTGAAAATTTTGGATGGCAGCGTTAAAAAACTTTCCAGCCAAGACATTGTGATTGCTGAGGCTGAAAAAGTGTTGGCTTTAGCTGGTGTGATGGGCGGATTCGACAGTGGGGTAAATGAAAAGACGAAAAATATTATTTTGGAAGCCGCTAATTTTAATCCAGCCATGATTCGTCGGACTCGAACCGGTTTGGGAATTTCTTCTGATGCGGCGCTACGTTTTGAAAAAGGATTGGACCCAAATTTAACGGAAAAAGCTTTGGTGCGAGTTGTTGAAATTTTGGAGCATATTGCCGGGGCTGAACTCGTTGGAGCCGGGGATCAATATTCGCAAAAGCCTAAGAAAAAAATAGTTGAACTGAAACTGGATTATGTCGAGAGTCTTTTGGGCATAAAAATTAGTGAAAATGAAATAAGAAAAATTTTGGAAAATTTGGGCTTGGTGATTGAGAAAAAAGCTAAGAATTGGAAAGTTGAGGTTCCGACTTTTCGTTTGGATTTGGAAACCCAAGAAGATTTGATCGAGGAAATCGGACGTGTCTATGGATATGAAAAAATTCCAGCCATTGCGCCAAGTGCACCGCTGCAAATACCAAAAATCAATCCTGAGCGTAATTTTGAACGGAAGCTAAAAAATATTTTAGTAGCCGAAGGATTTAGCGAAGTCTATAATTATGCTTTTTATGAAGAGAAAGACACTGAGATTGCTCAAATTCATGGTCAAAAGCACGTTGAGCTGGCAAACTCGCTCAATAGTTGGCAAAACTTGATGAGAATCAGTTTGTTTCCGGGACTTTTGAAAAATGTCAGAGAAAATTTGAAAAATTTTAAGGAATTTTCGATTTTTGAAATTGGACGAATCTATTGTTCAAGCGAGGATATCTTACCCTTGGAAAAGAAGCGATTGAGTGGAATTTTTGTTTTTGATTTTGGAAAAAAAGAGACCAAGAAGGGTGGAGAATTTTTTCAAGCCAAGGGTTATTTGGATAATGTTTTAAAAAATATCGGCTTGGAGTCGCATTATTATCACCAACTGGAAATTGAAGCGGATCAGAAATATCCAAATCTTTGGCATCCGGGCCGGACCAGTGAGATTAAGCTGGAAAATTCTGGTCAGAAAATTGGAGTTTTAGGTGAAATTAATCCAGCACTTCTTAAGAAGTTGGATATTGAGAAAAAAGTAATTGGATTTGATTTTGATTTGAAGGAATTGAGCCAGATTTCACAAGGTGAAATGGAATATCAACCGCTGAGAAAATACCCAACTGTAATGAGGGATCTTTCTTTAGTTTCTCCGCAAGCAGTCAAAGTGGACGACATCTTGAGCTCCATTCAAGCTCTGGGTGGAAGTCTGGTTTTGGATGTGGATTTATTTGACATTTTTGATTTTGAAGATGGTTCGACCAGTTTTGGTTTTCATGTTGTTTTGGGAGCCGACGATCATACTTTGAAGGGTTCAGAAATTGAAGATATTTTGAAAAAAATAGTTGAGGGATTAGAAAAAGAATATCAAATGACAATTAGAAGTTAAAAATTTCAGAAAAAGAAAATAGCCCCGAATTAAGATCGGAAAGACTAAAAAGATAGCTTTCCGATTTTAATTTATTGGAATCCTTGACAAAAAAAATATATGTGGTAGTATAGTCAGAATACTTAATTTTGTTAAGCAAATATTTTTTATGAAAAAGGAATTAGACAGCGCTCAAAAAGGTGATTCAAGCCTTTTTTTAGAGGCCCTAGAGACTATTATGGCCGATTTTTCGCCACGTTCTAGGGAAATTGTCTGGCAAAGATATGGGATCGGTAGCCAAAAAATAGCCACTTTGGAAGAAATTGGCGGCCGATTTGGAATTACTCGAGAACGAGTGCGTCAGATTATTCGAGAAATTTATCGAAAAGTTGAAAAAAACGCTAAAAGTGATTTGACTCAAAAAGTTTGGGAACAAATCATGTTGGCTTTGGAGGCTAATAGTGGTATAATGGGAGAGTCAGCACTAGTTGAATTGCTTGGCCAATCCACTTGGGACCACAAAGGCGCCATAAGATTTTTTCTGGATTCTTCCGGGAAGATAAATCGTTTTGAGATTAAGGATCTAACTGAAAAATCTTTTGCTATTAAGAGTTTTCGTTCGGACAAGTGGAAAGAAATCAAAAAAGAAATAATTGATATTTTGAAAAATGAAGGGTTGCCAATTAGTGGGGAAAAACTTTTTAGTAAGTTTTCTCAAATAGGTAAATTCCCAGAGGTTAGCAAAAAGCAATTATTCGACTATTTGAAAGTTTCAACTGAAGTTCTTCAAAATGCTTTTGGAAAATGGGGCTTGTCCATTTGGAAAGAAGTTAATCCCAAGGGAACTCGTGATAAGGCTTTTTTGGTTCTTAAAGAAAGCGGGCAGCCGATGCATTTCCGTTTGATTGCCCAGGAAATTGATCAAAAAGGTTTAAGCAAAAAACCGACTCACCCACAGACTGTTCACAACGAATTGATTAAGGATAAGAAATTCGTTTTAGTTGGCCGAGGAATTTATGCTTTAGTAGAATGGGGCTATGAAAGAGGGACTGTCAAAGATGTTTTGACTGGAATTTTACAGAAGAATCAAAATGAAATGACCAAGGAAGACATCATCGACGAGGTTTTGAAAGTTCGACAGGTCAAGAAATCTACTATTGTGATAAATTTGAACAATCATTTCAAGAAAAACAAGCAAGGTAAATATAGCTGGCAATAAAAACTTAGCAGCATTGTTTTTGAATCTTGTGAGTGCAAAATATTGGATATTTGATTGAAAATTGAATATCAATTTATAATAAAAATAAAATGGAGTTAATTTGGCAGACTTTTCAAGACGTATTTGTTTCGCTGAAAACAGCGGGACAAGTTTTTCAAAATACCTGGTATTGGATTTTACCAGGGCCTTTGTATGTTTTTTTTAAGCTTTTCTGGATGGATCATGTGCAAAATGCCTATGCGGCAGCACTTGATTGGGTTTTGTTGGAAATTATTCCACCCAAAGACATTGAAAAAAGTCCTAAACTTATGGAAGCCTTGTATGCAGGTATGCAAGGAACCGAAAAAAGCTTTGATGTGTTGGAAGAACACCTTGATGGAATGTTTCCGGTCAGTTTTTCTTTGGAATTGGTAAGTGATGGCGGCGAAGTTCATTTTTATATAAGATCTCAAAGAACATTCCGAAATTTGGTAGAATCTCATCTCTATGCCCAATACCCAGATTGTGTCATTAAGGAAGTGCCTGATTATGTGAATGATGTGCCTAAGGTTATTCCTAACGAAAAATGGAATTTGTGGGGAACTGATTTTGAATTTTTCAGACATGATGCTTATCCCATCAGGGTGTATAGGGATTTCGAAGAAAGTATAACCGGAAAAATGATTGATCCACTTTCCGGTTTGATTGAAGTTATGGGAAAATTGCCACCGGATCAGAAGATCTGGTATCAGATAATTGCTTCTCCTTTGGAGCCAAGTTGGGGAGCAAAAGAAGGAAAGAAATTAGTTGATAAATTAAAAGGTAAAGAGGAAAAACAGGAAAATATTTTTGATCGGGTTAAGCAGGATTTTGTTGACGTGGTCACCAATTTAGTTCCAGCCCTGACTCATCCGATTGAATTTGCCAAAAAAGAATCCAAGGATGAGCAGCCTTTGGAATTTCGTTTGACTCCGGGAGAAAAAGATGTGTTGAAAGCGGTGGAAGCGAATTTGGGGAAACTACACTTTAAAATTAAATTGCGTTTCGTTTTGGTTGGCCGTCGGGAGAATTTTAGTAAAGCCCATGTCTCATCTTTTACGGGTGCTATCAAGCAATTTAATGACAACAATCTCAATAGTCTTAAACCTCAAAGCATTTCCAAAACAACTTCATTTCTTATTTTCAAAAAATCGCGTTTGCGCCATCGACAACGTAAAATTCTTAGACGTTATCGCTCTCGCAGCAATGACGGGGTACGGGTCACAATGAGCAGTGAAGAATTGGCAACTATCTATCACTTGCCAGACATGTCAGTATTGTCTCCAAGTTTGACTAGAATTGATTCAAAGCGTGGTGGAGCACCTACGAATTTGCCAATTGAATAACAAAAATAAATTTTAGTTCTAACTATGAATAATCAGGAAATAACATTTTTCGCCAAAACTAACTTTCGAAATCAAGAAAGGGTTTTTGGTATTAAAAAAGATGACCGGCGTCGTCACATGTATATTATCGGAAAGACTGGTATGGGAAAAACCAATCTTTTGGAAAATATGGCGGTCCAGGATATTCGCAATGGTCACGGGATTTGTTATATTGATCCGCATGGAGATACGGCGGAAAAATTGATCCAGGCTATTCCTAAGGAGCGAATTAAAGACGTGATCTATTTCAATCCGGCTGATTTGAATTTCCCGATTTCTTTTAATGTGATGGAAAAGGTTGATTCGGAATATCGTCATTTGGTGGCTTCAGGTTTGGTGGGAGTTTTCAAAAAAATCTGGGCTGATTCCTGGGGACCACGTTTGGAATATATGCTTAGAAACGCAATTTTGGCCCTTTTGGAATATCCGGGCAGTACATTGTTGGGGGTTAATCGCATTTTAGTGGATAAAAAATATCGATTGCAGGTGGTAGAAAAGGTAACTGATCCGGTGGTGAAAATGTTTTGGGTAGAGGAGTTTTCTAAATGGAATGAAAGGGTTTTACAGGAAGTGGTGTCGCCGATCCAAAACAAAGTTGGTCAGTTTCTTTCAACTTCTTTGATTCGCAACATTGTCGGACAACCGGAATCGACTTTTGATGTGCGTAAATTGATGGATGAGCGAAAGATTTTGATTTTGAATCTATCCAAAGGACGAATTGGAGAAGATGCCAGTGCACTATTGGGAGCTATGATGATTACTAAAATTCAATTGGCCGCCATGGCTCGGGTGGATATGCCTGAAGATGATCGAAATGATTTCTATTTGTATGTGGATGAGTTTCAAAACTTTGCCACTTTGTCATTTGCCAATATCTTGTCAGAAGCGCGTAAATATCATCTGAATTTGATTTTAGCCAATCAGTATGTCAATCAAATTGAAGAGGAGGTTCGCGACGCTATTTTTGGTAACGCTGGGACAATCATCTCTTTCAGGGTTGGGGCAACCGATGCTGAATTTTTAGAAAAAGAATTCGAACCGGTTTTCTTGCAAAACGATATTGTTAATCTGCCCAAATATAACATTTATCTGAAACTGATGATTGATGGAATTGCCGGCGATGCTTTTTCAGCCACAACCTTACCGCCAATTTTCTTGGGCGAAACTGTAGAGAATCAAAATGAAGTCATTGAATATTCCCGGAAAAAGTATAGTCAGCCAAGAAATGAGGTGGAGGAACGGATAATGCTTTGGAGCGGCATGGCGGTTCCAAAAAAAGTTGAAGAACCGGTCATTGTTAATGAAGTTCGAAGCATGTCAGTGGCAGAGCAAAATATTCCTGCCAATGAAAAAAAGCAAACAGCAGCAGTTTCAAGTCCTTCCATTCAACCTCAACAATCACCCAGCACCAAGCCGGAACAAAAATCAGGGGAAAAAACGGAGAAGAGAGTTGTGTATAAGCAGATCCAAGCTGATGGCAGTGAAGTTGAGAAAGTTCTGTATGACGCTAAGTGTGCTTCTTGCGGGGTTGATATTAAAATCCCATTCAAACCGGATGGAAAGCGACCAACTTTTTGCAAGGAATGTCTGAAAAATTATCAAAGATCTTTGGCGCGCAATCGAGAGATGGAAAAAGAGAAAGAGCTATTGCGTCAGGAGGAATTAAAAAGCAAAGAAAAAGAAAATTTAGCCAAAAGAGCTTTCACGATCAAGCCTTTTTCTCAAAAATCTCGCGAGCAATCAGATGTAAGTTTGGAAAACAGTTTCAAAACAGATAGGCCGGAACAGAAAATTTTTCAAGCGAAAAATCAAATAGGAGAAAAGCCGACCAAGACTATCAGTCCGAATGCCTATGTATCTCAGGATAAACCTCTGTCGCTTTCTCAGATGCAACACATTGCGCCCAAAAAATTTCGTTCCAAGCCCAATCGGTCGCAAGTTGATTTGAATGATTTGCGACAAGCTCTCGATAACGCTCAGGAAAAAAAGTAATTTTAGCTATGACTGAAAAGAAAAGAAAAAAAAGAGTTATTTTGGGCATGTCCTCAGGAGTCGATTCCTCAGTGGCAGCTGCTCTTTTGCAAAAAGAAGGCTATGAAGTGATTGGCCTTTTTATGCATTTTTGGAAGGAGCCGGATCCGAATGAAAAGATAGAAAATAAGTGTTGTTCACTGGAGTCCCATCAGGATGCTCGGCGGGTAGCGCAAAAATTGAAGATTCCTCTCTATACTTTGAACGCCGCTACAGATTTTAAGAAGTCGGTAGTAGACTTTTTTTTGAGTGAAACTTGCGCTGGCAGAACTCCTAATCCTTGTGTGGAATGTAATCGTCAAATCAAGTTTACTTTCATGTTTCAGAAAATGTTGGAAATGGAGGCCGATTTCGTTGCTAGCGGACACTATGCTGATATCAAGAAAATTGATGGAAAGTATCATCTTTTTACTTCCTATGACGACGAAAAAGATCAAACCTATTTTTTGTACAATTTTAAACAAGCAGATCTTGGAAAAATAATTTTTCCTTTGGCTGGCTACAAAAAAACCCAAGTGCGTCAGATGGCCAAGGAGATGGGTTTGCCGGTTTTTGACAAGGATGATTCTCAAGGACTGTGTTTTACTCGGGAAAAATATCCAACCAATTTTTTGAAACGAAATTTGAAGTTAAAATCAGGGAACATTGTGGACGGGCAGGGTCGGGTAATCGGTCAGCATGAAGGACTGGAACTCTATACAATCGGGCAGAGGCGGGGCATTAATATTGGAGGGACTGGACCTTATTATGTAGTGGCTCGGGATTTTGCCAAAAATGAATTGATAGTAACCAATCAAGAAGATGATCCTGGAATTTTTTATACCAAAATGAAAGTGGAGGACGTCAATTGGATTGCCGAAAAACCGAAATTTCCCTTGGAAACTAACGTGAAAATTCGCTATCGTCATCCATTGGTCCGTGCTATAATCAAGAAGGAAAACGAGGGAGTTTTGGAGGTTGAATTTTTCGAGCCCCAAAAAGTTGTGACCCCTGGTCAATCAGCTGTATTTTATTCAGATCAAGGAGAAGTCTTGGGCGGAGGGATAATTAATTTAAAATAAAAATATGTCTGGTCAAGATGAAAGACAGGAATTGTTGACTCACAAACGTCGTTTGCAAATGGATATGGCAATTAAATCCAGCGAGTTGAAAAAATTTGATCAGGAAAAGATTCAGCTGGAAATTGAGATTCGTCAAAATCAACGAAAAAGCGATTTATTGCAAATGCAGATAAATCAAGCTAGATTACAAGTTTCCAAGCTGGACAATTCCAAGGTTCTTTTGGAAAAGGAGATTAAAAAACTCAAAAGAGAAATTTCCGACACTAGAATTGAAAGTTAATCATTATTTTTAAAATTATGTCTTTGGTCAATTTGGAAAAAATCGTGAAAGATTATGTAAGCGCGAACAATAAAAAAGTGACTCTCAACAGTTTTATTGAAAATCGCATCCGGGCAATCCAGCGCAAAATCAACACCATGAGCGTGGAAGAAATTATTCAAGCCCTATCCTTAGAAACGGAATTTCGTCTGCATTTTGATAAATATGATTGGAAAAAATTGGAAGAAATTATTAAAAGGTCGCATCGTTAGGCAGTGTGGCTTTACTAATTGGCAATTTTTGCTAAGATGGCGCATATGGAAAAAATAACCGCAAACGAACTCAGACAAAAATATTTGGATTTTTTTCAATCCAAAAAACACATCATTATTCCTTCGGCCCCCTTGGTTCCGGAGAATGATCCGACTGTGCTTTTCACGACCGCCGGGATGCATCCCTTGGTGCCTTTTTTGATGGGCGAAAAACATCCTCAAGGGGATATGTTGGCCAATAGCCAAAAATGTGTTCGAACCGGAGATATAGACGAAGTGGGGGATAATCGTCATCTGACTTTTTTTGAGATGTTGGGCAACTGGTCTTTGGGCAGTTATTTTAAAAAAGAGGCGATCGAATGGAGTTGGGAATTTCTGACTGACGCAGAATGGTTGGGTCTCGATCCAAGTCGGCTTTTTGTTACCGTTTTTGCTGGAGATGAAAATGCGCCACGGGATGATGAATCAATCAAGATTTGGCAACAACAATTTGAAAAAGTTGGAATTGAGTCCGGAATTTGTGAAAGTGGCTGCGAAGCTCAAGAGGATTCTCGGATATTTTTATTGGGAGCGGAGGATAATTGGTGGGGACCAGCTGGAGAGACCGGGCCTTGTGGTCCTTGCACGGAAATGTTTTGGGATACGCGTCCGGAAGAAGGAAAGCTTTCAGGCAGTCATGAAAAAATGGTGGAAAGTTTTCGCTTGATGGAAATTTGGAACGATGTATTCATGGAGTTTGAAAAAAAATCGGACGGAAGTTTTGAAAAGATGTCTCATCACAATGTGGATACTGGCATGGGGCTGGAAAGAACTTTGACCGTTTTATCTGGCAAGGCTAATGTTTTTGAAACCGAACTTTTTGAACCGATCATTGCAAAAATTGAAGAAATTTCCGGAGTTAAATATGAGGATCAAAAAAATTCGATGCGAATTGTGGCCGATCATTTGAAAGCGTCCGTTTTCTTGTTGGCCGACGGAATCGAGCCGTCCAACACTGAACGGGGCTATGTTTTGCGTCGTTTGATTCGTCGCGCCATTCGCCAAGGTCATCTTTTGGGAATTGATCAGAATTTTATAGCTGAAGTGGCCAAGATTGTGCAAGAAATGTATGGAGGAATTTATCCGGAAGTTTTAGATCCGAAAATTTCAATCAATTTGACTCAGGAAGAGGAGAAATTTAGGAAGACACTTGAAAGAGGATTAAAAAGAATGGAAGCTATATTTTTTCAAGATTCTAATGAAGTAAAAAGCTCTCAGGATTCATCAAGACTTCTTGATTATTCTCATGCTTTTGATTTGTATCAAAATTATGGATTTCCATTAGAAATGTTTTTGGAAGAACTAAAAAAGACAGGATTAGAATATTCCGAGAAAGATTTGATTAGAGAATTCAACGAAGAATTAAAAAAACACCAGGACCTCTCTCGCACAGCTTCGGCCGGCATGTTCAAGGGTGGATTGGCCGACAACAAGGAAGAAACTACTCAATTGCATACTGTGGCTCATTTGATGTTGGCAGGGCTCAGAAAAACTTTAGGTGGAGATGTCCACCAAAAAGGTTCCAACATCAATGGTGAAAGACTGCGTTTCGATTTTTCTTATGGTGAAAAAATGACCGAGCAACAAAAAAAGGCAGTTGAGGATTTTGTTAATCAGGCGATCAGTGCTAAAGTCCCAGTTGAAATGAATGAGATGACTTTGGAGGAGGCCAGGGAAAGTGGAGCAGAAGGAGTTTTTGACAATAAATATGGCGAAAAGGTCAAAGTCTATGAAATTCCCGGATTTTCCAAGGAAATCTGCGGGGGTCCGCACGTGAAAAATACCGGCGAAATTGCAAAGGTCTTCAAAATCAAGAAAGAAGAGTCTTCTGGGGCTGGGGTGCGAAGAATCAAGGCTGTTTTGGAATAAAATCAGTTCATGGATTGACAAAGTCGGGCCTTTTGGGTATATTGGACAAGTGAATAAATTATTAGCTTTAAGATAAAAATCATGTTAGCGATTATTAAAACCGGCGGCAAGCAATACAAGGTCAGCGAAGGGGATAAGATAAAAATTGAAAAGATTGAGGGTGAAAAAGGCACCAAGGTGACTTTTGATGAAGTGCTGTTTGTTGGAGATGAAAAAGAGGTAAAAATTGGCGAACCGCTTCTTAAGGGTGCTAAAGTTGAAGCAACTATTGTGGAACAAGGACGTCACAAAAAAGTTTGGGGAATTAAGCACAAAGCTAAGAAGCGCTACAAAGTTAAATTTGGTCACAAACAACTTTTCACTCAAGTGGAAATCAATAAAATTGCCTAAGTTAAAAAATACTTTTGATAAATAAAAATACCAGCCTCGAGCTGGTATTTTTATTTCTTTCAGGAAGTGTTGGCTAATTTGATTCTTTCCGTTTTCTTATTATTTCTAGAGCAATTTCCAGAATTGTAGCTGTATCATAATCATCACATAAAGGCTTTAATTGTTCTTCGCTAACATTAGTAATATCTATCTCTGGGTGTTTGTCTACAATTTCTCTTGCAACATCAACCATGGGAGCATCCTCAACTATTTTCTTGGCTTGTTCTTTGGCGATAGCTCTTCTTTCTGGAAAAGAAAGATTTTTTTCTGGAAAAGCTTGATTTTCAATGGCATCTTTTCTTGCAAAATTTCCACTTATAAACTCATTTCTACCTTTGTACATATTTATATTAATAAATGATTATATTTCAATTATACCAACTCTTTGCGATTTGTTAAAGCTTCGCTAAGAGTCAATTCGTCAGCGTATTCCAAATCGGCGCCAGTAGAAAGACCGCGACCAAGGCGAGTTATTTTCACGCCTAGCGGATGTATCTTTCTTTTGAGATAGAGGGCAGTCATGTCGCCTTCGGTAGTTGGATTGGTGGCTAAGATGACCTCAGTAATTTTTTCTTCGCCGATTCTTTTTAATAAATCTGGAATTTTAAGGGTCGCATCTTTTTCGCTAGCCGTGATTACTCCACCCAAAACATGATAGAGTCCCTGATAGACATGGGTTCTTTCGATGGAAATAATGTCCAGTGGATCCTCAACTACGCAGATGGTTTTGTGATCACGGCGGGAATTGGCACAAATTTGGCACAATTCATTTTCAGCAATGTTGTGACATTGGCGGCAAAAGCGCAAATTTTTAATGGCCAGCAAATTATCAGCAAATTCTTGAATTTCATCCAAGTTTTTTTTAAACAAAAATAAAACTAATCGTTCGGCGTGCTTGGGGCCAATAGAAGGGAGATCGGAAAAATTTTTGATCAGCTTTTGAAAAGATTTTGGATACATGAAGTTTTTTTAATTTATTCAATTTCGGTGTGAATTTTCTCCAAATTGCGAAAACTGGCGCTGGCTTGATCGAAAAAGCAGCTGACTTCACCGACTGGACCGTTACGGTGCTTGGCCACGATGACTTTGACGATTCCTTTATTAGGAGTGTCGGGCTTTTCCCGATCTTCTCGATAGAGGAAAAGAACCACGTCAGCGTCCTGCTCGATCGAACCGGATTCACGTAAGTCGGAAAGTTTTGGAATTTGGGGTGAACGTGATTCAACGGCACGAGAAAGCTGGGAGAGGGCGATTACCGGAACATCAAGTTCGCGAGCCAGTTGCTTGAGGGCACGGGAAATTTCGGAAATTTCCTGAACACGGTTGTCACCGCCGCGACCTTCCATCAACTGCAAGTAGTCGATGATGATTAAGCCGATTTTGTGTTCGGCTTGCAATCTTCGAGCCATGGTGCGCATTTCCATGATGTTGGCTGAAGCGGTGTCGTCGATGAAAATCGGGGCTTCGCTCATGATACCCATGGCATCGCCGATTTTTTGAAAATCGTTGTCGTCCCCGTCGCTTTTGAGCCGTCCGGTTCTAAGTCTCCACAAATCAACCTTGGCTTCAGCGGCCAGCATACGATCCACCAACTGATCGGAGGACATTTCCAGGGAAAACATGGCTACGGCGACTTTCTCGCGAACAGCGGCGTGACGGGCGATGTCCAAGGCAAAAGAGGTCTTACCGACCGAAGGCCGAGCAGCCAAAATTACCAGGTCAGATTTTTGGAGGCCCGCCAAGATTCCATCCAAATCATAGAAACCGGTTGGGATTCCTCGAAATTTATCGCCGTTTTTGTGAAGTTCGTCAATTCGATTGAAAGCGGCTTCCAAAATTGAGCGGATCGGAACAAAATCCTGTTTGATATATTTTTGGGAAACTTGAAAGATTTTCTGTTCGGCTTCGTCCAAGATTTTTTCAATATCTTCACCTTCTTGGAAGCCCAATTCCAAAACTTCCGAAGCGGCATTGATCAGACGGCGGAGCAGGGCTTTTTTCTGAACGACTTTGGCATAGTGAACCACATGGGAGGCAGAGGGGACACTGCTAACAATCGAAGCCAAATAACTGGAGCCGCCAATTGAATCAAGCAAGTTTTTTTCCTCCAATCTGTTGGAGATGCTCAAAACATCCAAAGGCTCACGGTCTTCATAGAGTCCCAAGATCGCTTCATAAATTTCATTGTGAGCGTCTTTGTAGAAATCGCCGACTTTCAAAAGGTCGGCTACTTTGATGATGGCATCTTTGTCGAGCATCAAAGAACCCAAAACTGATTGCTCGGCTTCCAAATTGTGGGGTGGCACGCGCAGATCGGTCGAAGTCGGTTTGGGTTCCTCGGTCTTTTTTTCGGTTTTGAAATTTTTATTTTTCTTGGAAAAAGTTGCCATAAATCTGAAAAAATGAGAATGTTTTTAAAGTCTGGTTAATTATAGCAATATCTTAAGGTCCAATCAACTGCCAGTTTTGCACCGATTTTTAACAAATTATCCAAGGAATCGAAAATTTCGAGGCTCATTCGAGCCATTTTTCGACCTTGACAAATTTTTTATTTTAGGCTAAAATATGGAGTCAATTTTTAATTAATTATTTTTTCAATTTTATGAAAAAAAGAGATGTAATTTATGTGGCTATGGCCTTGGTGATGGTCTTCTGGACTGTTTCCGGAGTGCGATCAGCCAAGAAGGTTTTGGCGGATGTTAGTGTTGATATTGACGTGGAAAATGAAAACACAAACGTTAATACAAACACTAATGTAAATAAAGTTTCTGCTACAGCAGATGCAAGTGCTACTGCTAAAGCAGACGCTGAAGCTGAAGCTGAGGCTAATCCAGGAACTGCAAAAGCCAGTACTGGAACTGAGACTGGAACAACCGCTGGAACTTCAACTAGTGTTTCTTCTAGTTCAACTTCTAATGGAGAGAAATCAAGTGTTTCTATCTCACAAACTGATTTTGAAAGTGAATATAGTTCAGACAGTGATAGCTCTTCCAGTGAATCTGATTCTAGTTCAAGTTCCGAATCTTCATCTTCTTCTAGTTCTAGTTCAGAATCAACCTCATCTTCTTCCAGCTCATCTAGTTCTTCTAGTGAGGTAAGTGTTGAAGTGGATGTTGACGAAGACGATGAAGACGACGATGATGACGATGACGACGACGATGATCACCACCACAAAGATAAAAAAGACAAAAAAGAAACCAAGAAATTGCCAGCGACTGGTAGCGGAGCTGCAGCTATGGCAGGTTTCTCAATCTTTTCTTCAATTGCTGCCTATTTCGGAACCAAGCGTTATTTCTAACAGCGCGGGGCAGTTAGAGAAAACTAAGATTTTATAAACAATCAAAATGGAAATCTTATTGAAAAATAAAAATAAAGCAAAAAAGGCCGCAGTTTTCTTCGGCCTTTTTTTGGCAACCCTGGGAGCAATCTTTTTGTTAGTTAATTGGAATTTGGACTATGATCAAAAAGAGACTACTCAGGAAAGCATCTTGGAAAGTCTCAATAGTCAGGAAAAAATTTGGGATAATTTGAGTCTAACCCAAGAGCAAATTGATGATTTTTCCAAATGGGCCGAAGGCTATGAATTGACGGAAAAAACTGAGACTGCTTTGAAAAATGGAGACGTTGATCAGGACGGACTTTCCAACTATTTGGAATTTGTCCACCTGACTAATCCTCGAAATCCTGATACGGATGGAGATGGCTATAGTGATCAGCAGGAGATTATCAATGGCTATGATCCGGATGCGCCAGGAGACACCAAACCTCAAGTCGAAATTGAGATTGCCAAAATCGCTGTGACAGCCCCGATGGTTTGGTCGCAAAGTACCGAAGAAAAAGCCATGTTGGCGGATCTGGAGAATGGCCTGAGTCACTATCCAAAAACCGCTTCACCCGGCCAAATCGGTAATGCGGTAATTTCCGGACATTCCAGTAACTATATTTGGGCCAAGGGGGAGTATAATCACATCTTCAGTCGCTTGAATGATTTGGCAGTTGGCGATGAAATCAAGGTAAAATTCACCCAAAACAACGGCCGAGTTTTCAGCTATAAATTTCAAGTTAGCGAAAAGTTTGTTTCCACGGCGGATGACGAGCGGATTTTTGCCGAAACTGACAGTCCAACCTTGACTCTGACGACTTGTTGGCCAATCGGAACGAATTTGAAAAGAGCTATCATAAAAGCCCAATTGGTGAAATAGCGCCTTTTTTAGGCGCTATTTTAGCCAAAAATGGACACACGTCAAAAGCCTTGACAAAATGTTTATTTTATGCTAAGATGTTAAGTTATTTGAGATAAGCTATGTTCGAGTCGAAGCTTTTCCCTCAAAAGAAAAACTTCGTTAAAATATAGGTTTCAAATTCTTTGAAAAACAATCTCGTTTGAAAAACTTGTTTTTCGTACGCGATTTATATATAAAACGTCTTTATTATCCAATAACACAAAACAGGACGAAGGGAGATCAATCATGAAAAAGTTTCTAGTTTATCTGTTGGTTGTTGTGTTAGTTCTGCCCAGCTTTGCTTGGGCGGGGAACGTAGAAGTTGAAGGCGATGGAAACGCCCTTGGCGTTAACATTGCCAGCGATAATAACAACCGTAACGAAAACAACCTAACGGGAATCAACACCCTTACGGGTACTGCTACGGGTACGGGTACTGCTACTGCTGGCTCCGATGCCCAAGCGGCTTCAGCCTCAGGTGCCAGTTCAACCTTAGTGAACGAAAACTTGCGCCCCTTTACAGAGCTTCAGTATGGGACAAATTTTGTTAACCAAGGCAAGGTAACCAAACATGAAAATCTCTGGGAAATTTATATTCCAGAGCTGTATCGCCAGGGGATTTCTTTCGAGGAAGCAAGGAATATGCGGAGCAGATTTAAGTTCTGGCATATATTTACTCCCTGGAAGTGGTTTGAGACTAAGGTCAATATAACCAAGCATATGGATGATGGGTTCGATAGAGAAGTTAGCGCGGCCTATCCAATGACTTATGATCCTGAAAAACATGCTATGCGTGGGGATAAAACAATTATTTCTGGGTTTGTTCCTGGAAAAGAAAAGTGGCATAACGACAGTTTCTTTGGGGAAGTTTCCTATCAGTGCATGAAAAAAGGTTCTCAGCGGTTCGTTGTCTTAAAAGAGGAAAGGGAGAACACTATTTCGGATGGTTTTTCTATTAGTCCTGGTGGTTCATCTAGCGCTGTCAATAGCGCTGGGGACAGGGCAGTGGCAGTTGCTGCTGGTGGTCAAGTTGGAAAAATAGTTACCAGCAGCGAAGAATATACGAATATGAAGTTTCGTTGCATGAACGACGGACCTTTGAATTATTCCGAGCAGGTAGTGGTCCGGCAGAAAGCCACTCCTCCGGTTGTTCAGCAACCCGAGGCGAAATGTGGTACCGAAAAGGACCTGGCTGATTTAGCTAAGGTCCAAGCTAAGATAGACACGTGTTATCCTTATTGTGAAAACAATATGGAAAAACGCTTGGAGGCAGGGAAACTTGCTCTTCAAATCTCTCTCTGCACCGGTAACCTGGCCTATTTGGAAGATGCAATTCAGCACTTTCAGATGGCGGAATTGAATTATCACCATGGTGTCAACACCAGAAGTGATAAATCTATCGCCCTCATCGGCGAGGTTGAATATTGGTTGGCTAGTGCCTTTTTCGAAAGGGACAAGTCAATCTCGGCGTTTTGGATCGCTCCGGAAAAGGTGAGACATGAGAACAAAAAAACCAAGGCGCATGAGTGGACAAAGACCACTCTGGAGGAGCGCAATGCCATAGAGCAGATGCGCCTAAAACTGGAAAAGTATTCCCAAAGTCTGAAGCCTTAGGAGGTTTACATCATGAAAAAAATATTACTTTTAACGGCAATTTTTTTTCTTGGGCTAAGCGTGGAAGTATTGGCGCTTAGCTCGGAAGAGGATGTGACGCTTCATGGCAATGGATCCGATGAAGCTATCATTGCGCAAGCCCAAAGTCGTCAGGTTACCATTGACAATTTTGACGAAGCAATAAGGCGGTCGACCGAGCGATCTTTGCAGATTGCTCAGGAGGCTGTCAGTGCTTCAAAAAAAGCTGCTGCTGCTGCCAATATGGCAAACAAAGCAGCTAACAAAAATGCAGCACTGGTAACTGAGTACAGGACCGACAGAGGAAAATTGGTGACAAACATTGAAGCCAATACCAATGCTATGGATGGCCTCAAAACCTCCATCAGCACCCTGGAAACCTCCATCGGTGGTCTCGAAAACTCCACTTTTCGGTGGGGTATCGGCATCGTTTGCGTTCTTGCTTTTATTTCTGCCGGATTGGCTTTTCTTTACCGAAAAGCCAATCACATTGAGGCGAAAATCGATGCGATGCCAGGCGAAATAATCACTGACGTTGCTGCCATAATGGGAACGAACTCTGTTCCTATTAAAGTTGGCAATTTAGGTGTTTTTGATTATTATTTTGAAAGAAGGGAAGAGGGTGATGGTGACATTTTCGTCACCCTAAAGGTGGATGAAAAAAATCCTTCACAAGGGGTTTACCTGACCAGGGATATGAAAACCTTGATCAGGGATGCCAAAACCGTACTACGGCGCCATTTCCTTAGCCATCAATACGATGGCGAGGGAGAATTCAATGCCGCTCAGCGAGCGGTTATCGAGGGAGCCATTTCAAATGGTACTCTCAAAGAAAGATGATGCTAACCTTTTTCCTGGGAGCCCGTATTCTAAAGGGTGCGGGCTCCCACCCAGTAGCTCGAAACAGAGATTATCTGAGTGAGATCTCTGGGCTCAACCACTTTGCTGTTTGCGGGTGGTGATGATTTTCCTGATTGGGAATCATCAATTGCGATATATCTTATTCATGAATTGGTAAGATATATCCGAGTGTAGTACTCAAGGCGTTTTATCCGAATTTGAAAAAAAGCTTCCAGGCTTGAGAGTCTCAATTGACACTCGCCGGAAGTGAACCTATATAAAAGACCTGATCCAAATGGAGAGGGTCTTTTAAAATTGTTTGAAAATTGAACTTTTAATCTTATTTTATTCAATTTTATCCTCACCTTAGCCCTT
Source organism: bacterium (assembly GCA_003251635.1). GTDB lineage: Bacteria > Patescibacteriota > Minisyncoccia > Moranbacterales > GWC2-37-73 > SZUA-486. Next base: position 27,628 of record QKEW01000012.1, read on the forward strand.
TCCCTGCTAGGGAGAGGGGGAATCAGAATTTTTTTGCAAATCCATCGTACTAAAAAACTAAAAACCTATGAGCTAAAACCTGCCAGACTGCTTGACAACTGGCTGATTTTTTGCTACAATAGAATGTTAAAAAACATTGATTCTAAGCGTTATTTCTTGAATTTAATGAGCGAAAAAAATCGAAAAAAATTACTCAATTTTCAAAGCCGTTTGCAAAAGCGGATTTTGGTGGTGGGTATAATTTTTACTTTGACTGCCGGCTTTATTTTCCGTGATGCTTTTAATGAATATGAAGCTCGCATTCAAATGGTAGCTGCCAGCAAGAATGCAGAACTTTCGGATCAGATGGAAGCAGTGTCTGAAAATTTGATTGAATTTCCCAAGACCTTGGCTTTCTATGAAAGGCTTTTGAAAAATAACCCAAACATTCAAGATGGTTTTGAAGATTTGAGTGCGCGTGAACGCAAAAAACTTTGGAACGATCAAATTGAAACTTCTGGACGGATTGTTAACAATCGAGCCTGGCTTAGCTTGTCAGTTTTCAGTCGGAAAGCTGCTAACGCCGATGCTTTGTCTGAAAAAGTGGCTGATAGCTTGATTGAAGTGATGGGAAATTTTTATGACACTGATAAAGATTTGGCTTTGGCGGTTGTAGAAGGCCCGATTGTTTATTCAGTAAATCGTCATTGGATCAAAGTCGGTTTGCTTTCAATTTTGATCGGATTTTTAGCCTCATTGATTTTGAATTTAATTTTAGAGGGTTGGGAAAAACAAAATAGAGAATCAAAAAGTTTTTTTCAAAAATCACTTTTGAATTTGCAAGAAAAAATCATTGCCAAAAATTCTTTATCTCAAAATATGGTAGCAACAACCGACGTACCCTATAGTTTTGATGATCGACAAAAAGCTGAAGAAAAAAACATCCAAACGGATGAGAATTATTTTGCTGACAAAAAAATTGCCGATCAAGGTAAAAGTGCTGCAGCTCCGGATAATCTGCCAATTTTTGAAGAGATTCCTGGTTTGACCTTTCAAACTGAGCCGATTGTTGAGAAACAAGAAAATATTGAAATTGAAAAAGAGGAAAATATCACACCGATCAAAGAAGAATCGGAAATTGAAAAATTGGAAACAAAAGAAGATGTGATGGAGATGCCTAATTTCCAATCCGAAGAAACTTTTGGTTTGCCGGACAATTTGCCAACGGCACCGGACAGCTTGCTGGGAAATTTGCCGGTGGCAGAGGTCGAAGAAAAAGAGGAGAAGGAACCTGATTTTATTGAAATGAAAGACAATGAACCGACAGCTCAGGAAATGAAAGATCGATTGAACAAACTTTTGCGAGGAGATCTGCCCTAGGGATTAGTATTTTTAATTTTTCTGTTAAAACAGATGGCAAAGAAATATAGTAAAAAATTCTGGTTTATTTTTTGGACCCTTTCAATAATTTTCTTGATTAGTTGGCATTTTTTTTGGCAATTTCAAAGTCGTGGAATTGGGGCATTGGCTCCAGCTTTGGATTTCGTACCTTTTCTAGGTGAGGAAGGGGAAAAATATCAACAAGCTGCCAAGATCGCTGATTATTTTTTGCAAAAAGATGATCAGGAGCGAAATTATTTAATTCTTTTTGAAAACAATCTTGAATTGAGACCAGGCGGTGGTTTTTTGGGCGCGTTTGCTTTGGTGAAAATAAAAAATGGTCAAATTGTTTCTTTGCAAGTTTTGGACAGTGGCAATTTTGATTGTCAAATTCCAGAAGGAATCGATCCGCCTTACCCGATGATCAGCAAATTAGGAATTGATTCTTGGAATTTTTCCAATTCCAATTATTCGCCTGACTTTGCTGTTGATGCTCAAAAGGCTATAGAATTTTATCACCTAGGCGGTGGCCAAGAAAATTTCGATGGAGTGATTGGAATAACAGCTGATGTTTTGAAATCAGTCCTGAAAATTACCGGGCCGATTCAGTTGGAAGATTACCCGGGAATTTATGATAGCGAGAATGCGGTGATTACCTTGGAATATCAAGTGGAGCAAGCTTTTGAAAATCAGGGAATTGAACGGAGTGACCGCAAATCAGTGATTGGGGAATTGGCTAAGGAGTTAAGAGGGGAAGTGGCCAATCTTTCTTTGAGCGGAAAAATGAAATTGGCCAAGATATTGTTGGAAGATTTGGAGGAAAAAAATATTCAACTTTATTTTTCTCAGGACGAAATGCAAGAAGTGGTGGTTGAGTCAGCTTGGGGTGGTCAAGTCGATCAGAATTGGCAAAATGATTTCTTGATGATGGTAGATGCCAATCTGGGGTCTTTCAAAAGCGATTACTACATTGATCGCCAAGGTGAATATTTTGTTGATTTTTCCGGAGAGACTCCGAAGGCTCGCTTGTTGATTCGCTATCGTCACAATGCTAAGCAAAAAGATTGGATGACTCGGGATTATTATTCTTATTTGCGAGTCTATGTGCCTGAAGGTGCTTGGCTGGAAAAGTGGTATAATCTAGAAAACATTCGCTTTGGTCAAGAACTGGGCAAAAAATTTTTTGCCGGTGACGTGAATGTGCCAATTGGAGAAGAAAAGGTTGTCTTGTTGGAATATTCTTTGCCGGAAAACATTTCGGCTGAGAATTACGTTTTAAAGATCCAAAAACAACTGGGAATTTCTCAGCTGCCAATTTTGATTCATATCATTGATCAAGATGGCAGTCAGTCAGATGAGGAGGTTTGGGTTAAGGGCGATAGGGTCGTTGAATAGTTTTTTTGTAAACTCATAACTTTAGCGGGAGGAGAGGGTAGGACCATGAACAATACCCTAAAAGTCATATTTTATTTTGATAGCCTAAAGCCATCTCTGGCCAAGGATCTGAGAATTTCCTTGGGTGCCAAAATCTTTAAAGAAGGTATTTTAAACAGAGACGAGACTTTATTTAGAGCAACATGTGTTCATGTTGATCCTCCTAGTGCTTTCATTGATGGGGCTGGTGAAGCACGCAATCTTGCAAAGATGAAGCTGTTGAATGACTTTGTCTTTGGAGATGAACTTGGGTGTGAAATAACCAAAATATTCGATGAGAAGGGTGTTCTACTAATAGTTGAGTGAGCGCCAATTTCTTTAAACCGCCGTATTGCAGTTGCAGTGCGGCGGTTTTTGCTTTTTATAGGGGCCTGTAGTAAAATTAAGTACGATTTATTATCAACTCACAAGTATGGAATTTCAAAAAACTACACTGAAAGATGCTTTTTTAGTTAAGTCACAAGTTTTTCAGGATGAGCGAGGATTTTTTCTGGAAAACTATTCCAAACAAAAATTTCAAGCAGCCGGAATCGAGGTGGATTTTGTGCAAGACAATCATTCTTTGTCGGTCAAAAAAGGAGTTCTCCGTGGATTGCATTTTCAAAAAGGCAGCGATGCTCAAGCTAAATTGGTACGCGTGACCAAAGGTGCAGTCTATGATGTGATTGTTGATTTACGCAAGGATTCCCCAACTTTTGGAAAATGGGAAGGGTTCACTTTGACAGCTGAGAATTTTTTGATGCTTTTTGTGCCGCGCGGCTTTGCTCATGGCTTTTGCACCCTGGAAGAAAACAGTGAATTTCAATATAAGTGTGATAATTTTTATGTGCCGCAAAGTGAAGGCGGAGTCATTTGGAATGATCCGACTCTAAAAATCGATTGGCCAGTTGAAAACCCGATTTTATCAGAAAAAGATCAAAAAAATCCGACCTGGAAAGAATTTGTGCAAAACGTATAGCGCATAACCCATAGCGTAAAACGCATAGCGCGTAGCTTATAATGTGGAATATGGAGCGTTTCGTGCTAAATGTCTAGTGCTTTATGATTTATAATCTAACTAAAAGTTGACAACCTAAATAATCTAACAACTAAGAGCTACTTCTATGAAATTATTAGTCACTGGTGGAGCCGGTTTTATTGGTTCCAATTTTATCCACTACATTTTGAAAAAGCATGAAAATTGGGAGGTGATCAATTTGGACGCATTAACTTATGCTGGAAATTTGGAGAACCTGAAAAGCTTGGAAAATGATTCACGCCATCAATTTATTAGAGGCGACATTTGTGACGCTAAGCTTGTTAATGGGCTGGTAAAAGAGTGCGATGCCATTGTTCATTTTGCAGCCGAATCGCACGTTGATCGCTCCATTTTGGATCCAGCTGCTTTCATCAAAACCAATATTGTCGGAACCTACACCTTACTGGAGGCGGCTCGTCAAAATGGTGGAAAAAGATTTCATCATATTTCAACCGATGAAGTTTTTGGATCTTTGAATTCGGATGAGCCGGCTTTCAGTGAAGAAACAGCTTATGACCCACAAAGTCCTTATAGTGCCGCCAAGGCCTCTTCAGATCATTTGGTGCGAGCCTATTTTCACACTTTCAATTTGCCGATCACTATTTCTAATTGCTCTAATAATTACGGACCTTTTCATTTTCCGGAAAAATTAATACCTTTGGCCATTACCAATTTAATGGAGGATAAAAAAATTCCGGTTTATGGTGATGGACTACAGATTCGCGATTGGCTTTTTGTGGAAGATCATTGTGAGGCAATTGATTTGATTTTGGAAAAAGGTGAACTGGGTGAAACCTATTGTATTGGAGGCAATTCGGAAAAAACCAACCTTGAGGTTGTTAAGGAGATTCTAGCTATTTTGAAAAAAGACGAAGATTTGATTGAGTTTGTTAAAGATCGAGCAGGTCATGATCGCCGTTACGCTATTGATGCAACCAAAATCAAAAAGCAGTTGGGTTGGCAACCCCGAGTTTCTTTTGAGGAAGGTTTGGCGCAAACAATTAAGTGGTTTGAGCAAAACCAAAACTGGTGGCAGAAAATAAAAAGTGGTGAATATCAAAAATATTACGAAAAACAGTATAAAAATTAAGCCAATTAAAGCAAATTGGGGAGCTAATTTTGGATGAATGGCTTATTGAGGTGATTTTGGCAAAAAATTGGTTACATGTTAATATCGGAGTGACTGATTAAAATAATTTTTTACTTAAATTAATGAAAGAAAAAGTCTTGATTATTGGATCAAAGGGTATGTTGGGGCAGGAACTGGTAAAAACTTTGGAAAAAGATGGCAAGTATATTGTGACAGCTTGGGATCAAGAAGATATTGATGTAACTGATTTTAAAAAATTTAATCAAAAAGTTCGAGAGTTAAGCCCGGAAATTATTTTCAATGCAGCCGCCTACAATGCAGTTGATCTTTGCGAGGAGGATCCTAAAGAATATGAAAAAGCTCAAATTTTGAATTCTGAGACGCCGGGTAATTTAGCCAAAATTGCCAAGGAAATTGGCGCTGTTTTGATTCATTACTCATCGGACTATGTTTTTTCCGGAATGCCGGAAATTGTTGAGCCCAGTGGTTGTACTGGAATGTGCGCCTCTTGTACCTTGCATCAGGGCTTGGAATCCCAAATTGGTTTTCGGGAAGATGATCAACCTGACCCGGTTCAAAAATATGGTCAGACAAAATTGGAGGGAGAAAAAAATGTTCAAAAATTTGGAGAAAAATTTTACATCATCCGATTGTCTAAACTTTTCGGTCAACCAGCTCAAAGCAGCAAAGCTAAAAAGAGTTTTTTTCAGACTATGTTGGAGATCGGACAAAAAGCTCAAAAGGATGGAACGCCTGTTAGGGCAGTGGATGAAGAAGCATCTTGCTTTACTTATGCGCCGGATTTAGCTCAAAAAAGCTTGGAGATCCTACAAAAACAAAAACCATTTGGAATTTATCATGTGACCAATAGTGATTATTGCACTTGGTATGAAGCCGTATTAGAATTGTATAAACAGGCTGGATTAGAAAAAGTTGAAGTTATCCCGGTTTCCGGCATTGAATTTTCTCGTTCGGCGGCTCGTCCCTACATTTCAATCTTGATTAATACCAAACTGGAGCCCTTGCGAAGTTTCAAAGAAGCTTTGAAAGATTTTTTAAACGAAATAGAAAAATGATATAACAAGAAAAAATGAATTTTGAAAAATTGTGATAAATTCTAAGCCCATATTTGTCAATGTCATTTTATCTATTAATTTAAAAATATGATTTTAAATAACTTAAAGAAACAAGACCCTAAGATCTACCGAGCGGTTATTGGTGAAATTAGAAGGCAGCAAGAAGAACTTGTTTTGATTGCTTCGGAAAATTATTCCTCCCAAAATTCTTTAGAAGTCATGGGAACGCCTTTAAGTAATAAATATTCTGAAGGATATCCAGGTAAGAGATATTATGCTGGCAATAAATTTATTGATCAAGTCGAGCAGGAAGCCATTGATCGAGCTAAAAAATTGTTTGGAGCTGAGCATGCAAACGTTCAGCCGCACAGCGGATCACAAGCTAACCAGGCGGTTTATTTAGCCTTGCTAAAACCGGGCGATAAAGTTTTGGGCCTCGATTTGGGCAGTGGCGGTCATTTAACGCATGGATCCAAAGTGAATGCTTCTGGCAAGATATACGAATTTCATTCTTACGGGGTTGATCCTAAAACTGAAAAATTAGATTACGATCAAATTGAAAAAATTGCGCTGGAGATTAAGCCTAAATTAATTGTTTGCGGTGCGACTGCCTATCCATTCAAAATTAATTTTAAGAAATTTCGTCAAATTGCCGATAAAGCCGGATCTTACTTGATGGCTGACATTGCACATATTGCCGGATTAGTGGTGGCTGGATTGCATCCGCATCCTTTTCCTCATGCTGATGTGGTAACAACCACAACCCACAAAACTTTACGTGGTCCACGCAGCGGTCTGATTTTATGCAAAAAAAATGATCGTTTTGACTTGGAAGGCAGGGCTGATTTGGCAACGAAAATAGACAGAGCGGTTTTTCCTGGTTTGCAAGGAGGACCTTTAGATCATGTTATTGCCGCTAAAGCCATCATTTTTAAAGAAGCTATGCGAGCAGATTTTCGCAAATACCAACAGCGGATTTTGAAAAACACCCAAGCTATGGTAAATGAATTTAAAAAAGAAAATGTTCGTTTGGTTGGAGGGGGCAGTGAAAATCATTTAATTTTGATGGATTTGTCAGATTTGCAAGTTGGTTCAACTAAAATTCAAAATGCCTTGGAAGAAGCCGGGATTCATCTTAATAGAAATTCAATTCCTTTTGACAAGAGGTCGCCTTTTGATCCATCCGGATTGCGCTTGGGAACTGCGGCCATTACAACTCGTGGGTTTCGGGAAAAAGAAAGCGCTTTGGTGGCTCAAATGATAATAGAGGCAATAAAAAACTGGGAAAATAAGAGCAAACTTTTGGAAATTAAAAAAAGGGTTAAAGAACTTTGTAAAAAATTTCCAATTTATTCGAATTTAAAATAACAACTATGTCAAAAATTACAGAGAGAAAAATGAAAGGAATTATTCTAGCTGGAGGTTCTGCCAGTCGCTTGCTTCCTTTAACCATCACTACTTCCAAACAACTTTTGCCGGTATATGATTATCAGATGATTTTTTACCCGTTGAACACTTTGATAAAAGCCGGGATAAAGGACATATTCATAATAGTGGCGCCTAACCATAGTGGGCAATTTTTGAATTTGCTGGGCTCAATTTTTAAGGAATTTGGCATAAATATTTATTTTGAAGTTCAAAAGGTTCCACGGGGATTGGCCGACGCATTTGTTATGGCTGAGACTTTTCTGGGTGATGACAATGCTACCTTGATTTTGGGGGATAATATATTTGAAGATGAATTTTCGGAACAAATAAAAAACTTCAAGTCTGGTGGGCACGTTTTTGCAAAAAAGGTTTCTGATCCGGAAAGATTTGGCGTTGTAAAATTTGACGAAAACGGTAAGGCTGTGGAGGTTTTGGAAAAACCCACAGAATGGATAAGTGATTTTGCTTTGACTGGTTTATATGTTTTTGATAAGAATGTTTCAAAGATGGCAAATAATTTGAAACCCTCGAGCAGAGGGGAAATTGAGATAATAGATATTATTAAACGCTATCTAGAAAATGGAGAATTGTCGGTATCCGTATTGGAGGGAGCCTGGTTGGACGCGGGAACTTTTGATTCTTTATTGGATGCCAGCAACGTGGTGAAGGAGAGGGGAATTTCAAGAAAATTTCATCCAATAGTAAAAGAAGCCGTGGAGATGTTTAATAAGGAATTAAAGTATAGATTAAAAAAGGATTTGGAAGCACATAATCTATATTTGCGTGGAGAATTAAATGAGGATTAATAAAAATTGTTTTTTTGTTTTATAATTTTAACAAAGCAAAATCTTTCTAGTGCGATATGGAAAAAAAACTAACTATTGCCATTCTAGATTACAAAAAGGCTAATCGAGTGATTGAAAATGTAAGTTTTTTATTAAATCAAAAAACAAGTTTTGGTTTTGATGTTATTGTAGTGGATAATTCTTGCGATGAAAAAAATGCCCAAATTTTGAAAAACAATATTGATAGAAATAAAATTAAACTAGTAATAAATTCAAAAAATACCGGCTATACAAAAGCTTATAATGATATTGCCGAAAAAATATCCGGGGATTATTTTCTTATTCTTAATCCCGATATTTTATTAAAGCAATCTGATGCTTTGCAGAAAATGGTTGAGTATATGGATGCCAATGCGGATGTGGGGGTTTTGGGTCCAAAACAGGAGAACGATTCCGGTGAATTAGCTATGACTGTCAGAGCTTTTCCAAGATTTTACGTGCAAGTTGCCAGAAGAACGTTCTTGCGTCATTTGTTCTGGTTTAAGGAAAAAGTGGCCTACGACGAAATGCATCATTTCAATTACAATAAAATTCAAGAAGTTGACTGGTTGCAGTCTTCCTGTTTCATAACTAGAACCAGTTTGTGGAATTTATTGGGAGGTTTCAATGAGGATTATTTTCTTTTCATGGCTGATGCCGAATTTTGTTTGGAATCTTGGAAAAAAGGTTTTAAAGTTGTTTATTATCCCGAGGTATCCGTACTGGCTGACGGAAGAAGATTAAGCGCGGGAGGTCTTAAAACTTTCTTTCAAAGTTGGATTCTCCGACAGCATGTAAAGGATTCTTTGCGATATAGTTGGAATCACTTGGGAAAAGTTAATCCCAGAAAAAATCTCGGAAACTAGGAGCTTTTAGAAAAAATTTAATTTAAGAAAATTGATGAAGTCTTTGTTGGTTAAAATAGAAAAAACCAAGCTTCTTTGGAAAAGAAGCGGTTTTTTTGGAGGGATAAAAATTCTTTTTTCATATGGGCTAACTTTTCTTAAGGCTTTTTTTGTTTCCTCGGGTGATGTGCTTTTTATTTCTGGCGGAGTTGGAGACAGTGCCTTTTATCGTGCATATAATCCAGCCGAGGAGTTAAGAATGCATGGATTTAAAACTTCTACAACCATCTCAGATAATCCCTTTCTGCATAAGTTAGCAAATAAATTTAGCGTATTTGTTTTTCACAGAGTTTCCTATAACGGAAAAATAGAAAAAATGATAGCTGAGATAAAAAGACAGGGTAAAGAGATTATTTTTGATGCGGATGATTTAATCCATGATCCGACTTATCTTGTGCACATGGATTATTTTCAAAAAATGAATAGGACCCAGCAGGAACAGTACAAAAATGGCATTGGCGCGGAAATTATCAATGATCCCTATGTGAAAACCTGCACAACGACAGTTTCTTATCTCGCCAATAAATTGAAGGAAAAAAATAAAAAGGTAATAATAGTTCCAAATAAGTTTTCAGAAAAAGAATTTGAATTGACAAATAGTTTATTGCAGACACAAAAGAAAGATGATGGAAAAATAAGGATAATTTATTGCAGTGGAACTCTTTCTCATAATAAAGATTTTGCAACTATAAAAGAGGCTTTATTGAAAATATTAGACAAGTACGGTCAGACTAGGCTCGTGCTTATGGGACCGCTGGATGTTTCTGAAGATTTGTTACACAAAAAGGAGCAAATAGAAATTACCCCAAGAGCTTCTCGAAACAAATTTTTTGTTGGTTTATATGGCGCTGATATAAATCTCGCTCCTCTTGAGTTGAATAATCCATTTTGCGAATCTAAATCAGCTTTGAAGTTTACTGAAGCGGGCGCTCTAAAAATTCCCACGGTGGCTGTAAGAAATCAGACATTTTCAGAGGCTATAGACGACGGAGAGGATGGATTTTTGGCGGACAATGCCAAAGAGTGGGTTGAGAAAATAGAAAAACTGATAAATAGCAAAGAATTAAGGGAAAAAATGGGAGAAAAAGCCAGGCAGAAAGTTGAAAAAAAATATACCAACAAAAATAGTGATAATATCGAGTATTACGAATACATTAGGAGTAGAATAAATTAAAAATGAGTAGTAAAAAATTATCCGTCTTAATTGTGACTTATGGGGGTGTGGTATGTTTAAAAAAATGTACCGATTCGCTCTATGAAAAATTCAAAGACTTATTCGAATGGGAAATTGTCATAATTAATAATGACGAAAATCAAAATATTTCCAGACTTTCTTTGAATTTTTCCAAAATAAATGTTTTGAATAATGGAAAAAATGTTGGCTTTGGAGCTGGAATGAATCTTGGGGCCAAGCAGGCAGTGGGAGAGTATCTTTTGATTTTGAATCCAGATACTGAAATTTTAACCGATAATGTTCAGGAAGTTTTTTCCGAATTTGAAAAAAACGAAAATATCGGAGTTATTGGCGCGGGAATTTTTGAAAATAACCAACAAAAACAACCCTGGAGTGCCGGTTTTGAAATGTCTCTTTATAATCTTTTGAGAAACAATCTGGGTTGGAGCCGGAGTCGCCGGATTTGGGAAAGCGAAAGAGAAATTAAATGTGATTGGGTAGCCGGTACCGGCATGTTTGTTAAAAGAAATTTTTTCAAAAAAATTGGAGGATTTGATGAGAACTTTTTCATGTATTTTGAAGATATGGATTTTTGCAAAAGAACAAGAAATGACGGCAAGGAGGTTGTTTTTTTTCCTGATTTTCAAGTAAGTCATAGTGGTGGCAAGAGCTATAATAATAACAAGAAGCTGCAAAAAAAACATTATTACGATTCATTGGAGCTTTATTTTAAAAAAAACAGGAATTATTTTGAATACCACGCAATAAAGATAGCCAGAAGGCTTTTTCATGGCTAATTCCTTGTTTGTTTATTCGTTTATTGGGTGTTATAATTATAAAGTTGGTTTTAATAATAATTTTAATTTTTGACAAGAAAAATGAAAAAGATCAAGAAGGCTGTGATTGCGGTTGCCGGGTCTGGAACTAGATTATTGCCAGCTACAAAAGCCATGCCCAAGGAAATGCTTCCGATTGTTGATAAACCGATTATCCAGTTGGTAGTGGAAGAATTGGTGGAGGCCGGGATTGAAGATATTATTTTCGTAACTCGTTGGGATAAAAAACCGTTGGAGGACCATTTTGACAGATCTTCTGCTCTGGAGGCTGATTTGCGAAAAAATGGAAAGGATAAATATGCCGATGAAATTGTTAGAATTTCGGAAATGGCCAATTTTGTTTATGTTCGTCAAAAAGGCCCATATGGTAATGGAACTCCAGTTCTTTCAGCAGCCAGTTTGGTGGATGATGAACCGTTCGTTTTTGTCTATGGAGATGATCTGGTAAAATCAAAAGTTTCTTTCACTAAGCAGATGGTGGAGGATTACAATAAAAATGGCCACCCGATTTTCGCTGTACAGGAGGTTCCGCGTGAGGTTGTCAATCGTTATGGAGTGGTAAAACTTAAGGAAGGCACAGATATTTTGGAGGATGTTGTGGAAAAACCATCAATTGAAGAAGCTCCTTCTTGTCTGGCTTCTTTCGGAAGAATGATTCTGAATCAAGAAATCATCAATATTCTCAAAAAGACCCCGCTAGGAAAGGGCAATGAATTGTGGATGGTAGATGCAATCAGAACCTATGTGAAAAATGGTGGGATAGTAAAGATTAAAGAGCCGAAGGACGGTTATTGGCTGACAACCGGAGACCCCTTGAATTATATGAAATCAATTTTAGCCTACGCACTGGAAAGGGAAGATATTAAAGATGAAATAAAAGAGTATATCAATCAACTCTATTGTCAATAACTAATATTTAAGGTATAAAAATAAAACAAAATGATTCCGGAAAAATTAACTTTAGGTCAAAAAGCGGCCGATTGGATCGCTAGTATTGTGGGAAGTTGGAAATTCGTCATATTTCAATCAATAATTCTGATTATTTGGATTATATTGAATGTAATAGCCTTTGTTCAACACTGGGATCCCTATCCGTTCATTTTGTTAAACTTAACCCTAAGCTTTCAGGCTGCCTATACTGCTCCGATAATTTTGATGAGTCAAAACCGAACCGCCGAAAAAGATCGTCGCAAAGCCAGCGCTGATCTTTATACTGATAAAAAGGCTGAACAAGGAATCGAAGAAATTCAATTGCAGATCAAGCACCTCAGTTCTATGCTGGGAGAAATTGCCAGGAATAATAATCAAAAAAAATAGATATTGCCCATAGGGTGAAAACTAATAAAAACAAAATAGCTAGTTATTTGATTAAAGAGAGGATGTATGTACTGGATTTATTTAGTTATATTTGTTTTCTTAGTCTTTGTCCCGGAGATCATCCGGGGTAATTTGGGCGTTTTTGGAGAAGAAACAGTTGAAGAAATCGTTCTTTTGTTTTTAGGAGGAACGATTTTTATTTTTTATTTGATAAGAGATAGTCAAATTCAGAAAATTCAAAAAGAACTGGATGAAAAAAGACGTGAAAACAATCGAATGCTCAAAGATTTAACTCAATCCTATTCTTTTATTGGCGAGATAAATCGTAAATTGGAAATTGCCAAAAATATATTTTTGGGTTTGCCGGAGTGGTCTAAAAAGGGGAGCGGTAACAAGAAAGAATCTTTTGAATATATCATGGCCTCCATAAAAGCCCTTACAAAATCGCAGGACCATTGCTTATTATTTGTCTTTGAAAATCATTTTGAAAAAATCTGGGAACTGAAAAGCAATAAGGATTTTGCTTGTAACCCTTTTGAAAAAAAATTATTTGATAAGAATAGACGCTATTATGAAGATGATCAATTTATGACGGTAATCTCGCCGGAAAATATTGAAGGAATCGTTTCTATTATAAAAATTCGCAAAAAAACCCCTCATCAAACATTGGAAGATCCGGATATTCTGAAAGCCTTAGCGACACAGGCCTTATTTTTGTTTGTTTTTCTCCAAAAAAACAAAAGATTGAAAAAATAATTAAATATATATATAATCTAAGAGATAATTAATTGCCAACACTATGAAAATTATTTTATTGCAAGATGTGAAGAAAATTGGGAAAAAGGGGGAAGTGAAAGAGGTTGCCGACGGATATGCGCGAAATTTTCTTTTAGCCAAGAATTTGGCTCAAGTGGCAACTTCTAGTGCGGTGACTAAGGTTCAAAAGGATCAGCAAAAGAGAACAGATAAAATGAACAAGGAGAAAGCCTTGTATCAAGAAATTGCCGATCAATTGCAAGATAAAAGTTTTTTCATTAAGACTAAGTCCAGAAACGGAAAACTTTTTGGATCGGTCACATCCAAAGAGGTTTTAAAGGTTTTAAATGAAAAAGGTGTAAAAATTAATCAAAATCAAATCCAATTTGATTCAGTCAAGCAATTGGGAAAGAAAAAAGCCAAGGCTATTTTTCCCTTTGGAGTTCAATCTGATTTTTGGATTGAAATTGGGGAATAGAAAACGGGATTTTCAATGTAAATAAATTTAATATAAAAATACCGAATTTTCAAAACATTTTAGTTGGAATTTGGTGAAAAAACTATGGATAACCGGAAATACATTTTTGTCATGGGAGGAGTGATGAGCGGAGTTGGCAAGGGAATTACAACTTCTTCAATCGGTGCGATCTTGAAGGCTCGTGGCTATAATGTCACCGCTCTAAAGATTGATCCCTATATCAATGTTGATGCCGGTACCATGAATCCAACTGAACATGGAGAAGTTTTTGTTCTGGATGATGGCTATGAATGTGATCAGGATATGGGAAATTATGAACGTTTCATGGAAATCAGTCTGCCTAGTCTTAACTATATGACGACCGGCAGTGTTTATCAGTCGGTTATCAATAAGGAGCGTAATTTGAAATATAAAGGTAAATGCGTAGAAGTAGTTCCTCACATCCCCTTGGAGGTAATCGAAAGAATAAAAAAAGCCAGTGAAAAAGCCAAATCAGACATTACTTTGATTGAAATTGGCGGTACAGTCGGTGAATATCAAAACATTCTATTTTTAGAAGCTGCCAGAATGCTAAAGATAAAAAATCCGGAAGATGTTTTGTCTGTTTTGGTTAGTTATTTGCCGATTCCGAGCAAGGTTGGGGAAATGAAAACTAAGCCAACCCAATATGCTGTCAGGACGCTCAATGGCGCCGGAATTCAGCCGGATTTTATTATCGCTCGCAGCGAAACTTTCCTAGACCAAAAACGCAAAGAAAAACTTTCCATGTTTTGTAACATTCCGGAAGAATATGTAATTTCCGCGCCAGATATTGATAGCGTCTATCAAGTGCCGATTAACTATGAACGAGACGATTTGAGTAAGTTGATTTTAAAAAAACTGGGATTAAAACAGAAAAAATCCAACCTAAAGCCTTGGCAAGATTTGGTCGATAAGATTAAAAGTGTTAAGGAAAAAATTCGAATCGGAGTGGTTGGAAAATATTTTGGAACCGGCGATTTTGTTTTGAGTGATGCTTACATTAGTGTTATTGAAGCAATCAAGCATGCTGGGTTCAAGAACGATGTAAAAGTGCAAATCGATTGGATCAATAGTGAGCTTTTTGAAAAAGAACCTCATAAAATTGAAATATTGAAAGATTGCGATGGAATTTTGGTGCCAGGCGGATTTGGTGAGCGGGGAATTGAAGGGAAAATCAAAGCCATTCAATATTGTCGCGAGAATCGGATTCCTTTTTTCGGCCTTTGTTACGGAATGCAATTGGCAGTTATCGAATATGCGCGCAACGTCTTAGGCTTGGAAAAAGCCAACACGACCGAAATTGACAAAAAAACTCCTCACCCGGTCATCGACATCATGCCGGAACAAAAAAAGAATTTGGAGGATAGCAATTTTGGTGCCACCATGCGATTGGGAAGCTACGAAGCCGTTTTGAAAAAAGGTAGCTTGGCTCAGCGTGCTTATGGAAAAGAAAGAATTGATGAGCGCCATCGGCATCGTTGGGAGGTTAATCCGCAATATATCAAAGATATTGAAAAAGCGGGATTGGTTTTTTCCGGCAAATCGCCCAATAAAAAATTAATGGAAATTATCGAATTGCCAAGTGAAAAACATCCATTTTTCTTGGCAACTCAGTTTCATCCCGAATTTAAATCCGCTCCACTCAAAGCTCATCCGCTTTTTGTGGAATTCATCAAAGCGGCTAAAGGGAGGCGTAAAGAATAATTAAAAAAACTGCCCTGTAAAACAAAAAGCGATCTATGATTTGATCGCTTTTTGAAATAGTCTTTGTGAAGTTTGGAATTATTTTTTCTTGGTAGTTTTCTTGGTGGCTACAGGTTTTGATTTGCTAGCAACTTTTTTTGTTGCAGTTTTCGTAACGGTTTTAATAGCAGAGCTTTTCTTGATGATCCCAGCAGTTATATCAACAAATCGACGCTTGACCAGTTTGCCGGTAAAATCTCGTACCATTTTTTTGGAAAACTGCACGTAACCGTCTGCCAAAGCGAAAAGAGTGTCATCACCGCCACGAGCTACATTTTTTCCAGGGTGGAATTTTGTGCCGCGTTGACGTATAATGATATTGCCTTTCTGAACTTTTTGATTGCCGAAAATTTTTACTCCGAGACGTTTGGAGATGGAATCGCGTCCCAGTTGGGTAGATCCGCCGGCTTTACGATGGGCCATATTTTTCAAATAAAAACGCCAAACTGAGAAACAGTTTTTCGTTTGTTTGCTAATTTATTTATAATTTCAAAGCCTTTAAATTTTCGGGTTAAATCGCGTCCATAACCGCAAGATAACCTTGGCTTAAGCGAAAATTCAACGACTTAGAGATTATAACAAATAATCGGTTTATGTCAACCAAGTTTCGCCAATTTTGGCAAAAAAATGAGACAAAAATTGTACTTTTGATTGGCTTTTCGTTGATTTCAGTCATATCCTTTGAATTCGGGGTACTGAAAGGCTCAAAATGGCAGTCTAAGCCCCTGGTTATTGAAAGCCTGGCTTCGGAGGCTGCGCAAGCCAAAACTGCTTCTAGTGAGCCCTCTAAGATTCCAGGAGTCAATTCGGCCACTCCAAACTTGCCTACGGAAGTAAAAAATGTTAAAAATAACGATTCAAGGCCGAATTCGAATCAATGTCCCTATGTTGGCAGTAAAAATTCAACCAAATTTTATCTGGCCAATTGTTCTTGGGCTAAACAAATTAAATCGGAAAATTTAGTTTGTTTTCAAACCGCCGAAGAAGCCTTGGCTCAGGGCCGAACCGAAAGTAAATGTAACTAACTTTAAAAGCAACCATGAAGAATAAATTTGTAATAGCTGCTAAGGCCATTATCAAAAAAGAAAATAAATTTTTGATTTTACATCGTAGCGAAACACATGAATATAAGCCGGGCGAAGCTGATTTTCCAGGCGGAAAATTGGAATTTGGAGAAACTATGGAAATCGGACTACTGCGCGAAATCAAGGAAGAATCCAATCTGGAAGTTAAAATTATCCGACCAGTGCGTTCCTGGAGTTTTTTGCTGGACGAATTTACTCAAATTGTCGGCATAACCTATCTGACTCACTATCACTCCGGTCAAATTGAGCTTAGCTATGAACATAACCAGTTTAAATGGCTGACCTTGGAAGAAATTCTGGATGCTCAAGATTTTCCTGAATGGATTAGGAAAGATTTTCAAGCTATGAATAGCGGGGTTTGCCTCAACCAAAGTCCAGTGTTAGATTTAAGAAGGTATTAAAAAATTAAAATTAGAAAAATGGGAAAAGAAAAAATTTTTGTGATTTCTTTGGGCGGTTCCTTGATTGTGCCTGAAGAAGTCGATTGTGAATTTATGCGTCGATTTAAAAAATTAATTGAAAAGCAAATCGAACAAGGAAAGAGATTTATTATTGTGACGGGCGGAGGGAAGTTGGCACGCAAATACATTGAAGCTGGGAGCAAAATTGACGATATGAACAACGATGACAAAGATTGGCTGGGTATCCATGCAACTCGGATGAACGCTCATTTTGTTCGCACAATCTTTCGAAAACACGCCTATCCTATTATCAACAAAAACCCCTATGACTTGGAAGGTTTTTTGAAGGCTAAAGAATCAATCTTGGTAGCTTCCGGCTATCGACCGGGCAATTCAACTGACTATATCGCTGTCTTGATTGGAAAACAGTTCGGAGCCAAAAAAGTAGTCAATCTTTCCAATATTGATTATGTTTGTGACAGCGATCCGCGCCAAAATCCCGAAGCTAAAAAAATCGAGCATATTTCTTGGAAAGATTTTCGAAAAATGATCGGGGACCATTGGGATCCGGGTGCTAATGTGCCATTTGATCCGGTAGCTTCCAAGTTGGCCGAGCAGGAAAAAATGGAAGTGGCCATCATGAATGGTCAAAAATTAGAAAATTTGGAAAAATATTTGGAAGGTAAAGAATTTCAGGGAACTACTATTAACTAAGTTTTGGAAAAAATTGGACAAAGAAAAAACAGCGCCAAGTCGTTAACCCGAACGCTGTTTTTTTACGTTGACTAGCATGAAAAAATTGCTAGCTAGCCAAATGAAGGCCAAAGCCCGGAACCAGTTGCTGAGTACATCTATTCCCAACAGCTGATGGCCAAAATAAAGAATAATTATCATGGTCAGCATTATAAAATACAGAAAAGTTTTCATCCTGCTATCCTTTAGCCATTTTTTATTTTTTTCAACATTTCTCCCAAAATTAAAACCAAAGTCGGAATTGCTAAAAATAAAAATATTATAGATCCTATTCCCATATGTGCACTCCCGCTAGTAGATAAAAATGGCAAAAGACCCAATGTGCCAGCCAGAATAACTAGCATAATAGGTTCTATGTTATTATACTCAAAAGTTTTATCTTCAATTTCTTTCATAAAACCTCTCTTTCTGGCTTTTCGCCAATTAATTTATGAGTTGTTAAAGAAAAATGTCACCCCAAACGCAATAGAGAATTTCAAAGTTCCATATTCCGCTTGAGATAACAAATAACTTGCTAGTATAACCTATTTTTTCTTAACTGTCAAGGTCTCAGACTCTTTGTCCAAAACCCGGGCATTTTCCACATCTTTGCGCGCAGCTGGCGAAAGGGAAGCAGAAACTTTCTTTAGGGCCATGGCATCAATTTTCAAAATTTCTTGCCATTTATCTAAGGGCTCCAAAATATCCCTGATTTGTTGCTGGTCATATTTATAGGTCTTTCGCAATGTTCTGGCGATGATACCTTTTTCGCCAAAAACTCTCTCCACGCCTTCTTGCTGCATATATTGTTGAATTTTTTCTTGCAGTTTGGCCATTTTCAGTTTCTCTCCGGAAATTTGATTTTTGGTTTCAATGTATTCATCAATAGCCTGGTTAATTTCCTGACTGTCAATTTTGCGCTCCTGCCGAAATTTGTGACGCCAAGCCGGACAGATTTTCTGGTAGCCGCACCAATCGCAAAGGGGATTAACATTGGGTGGGAAATTGCCTTTTTCAATTTCAGCGATCACTTCCAAAAAGAGGCTGCGTACTTTTTCCAATTGCTCTTGAGTGCGAGTGGAACTTAATTTCACTCCGTGTTTTAGATAATATAAACTAACTTTTATCTTATCGATATTTTCAATTTCTTTCGGATAACGCTTCAAAAAAGCTTGGAGATAAACTGAAAGCTGCAAATCGTTGTCGACTTTTTCCTGTGAAGGCATTTTTTTGGTAGTTTTGTAGTCGATGATTTCATACCCATCTTCGGTTTTGTCGATCCGATCGATGATACCGGAAATTACGTGGTCACCAATTTCAATTTGAAAAGGACTTTCCAAGTCAACAATGATGAAATCAGCCGGATTGTTTTTTTGATAATATTTTTGAACCATGGAAACGCCCAATGAAAAGGCGGCGCGCTCTTCCAATTCGTCCTCAAAAATTTCACTATTCCAATTTTTAGAAAAATAATCCAAGGCTTGTTCGAGATTAGGCGCCACCAAAGCTGGGGTGTGAATAAAATTCAAAGTTGAGTGCAACAAAGTTCCAAAAATAGCCTCTTTGCTTTTAGGTTCTTTAACTTTATCAATATTTGAATATTTATATTTTAGCGGACAATTTTCAAAAGTCTGCAATGCTGAATAGGAAATTCTCATCTTATTTTATCGAATTGAAAAATTAAGCCTTTTTATTATTTTAAATAATTTTGCACAAAAAGCCAAGTTTGGCTCTTGACTTGTTTGAATGGAAAAGTTAGAATTAATTCAGACTAATTTAGTAGGATTTAGATTTTTATGAAATTTTCCACCAAAGCAGGGTATGGTCTAAAAGCCATGATGAATTTGGCTGCTGATTTTCCCACCAAAAAAAATATTAAGGAAATTTCTCAAGAAGAACATATTTCCTCTAAATATTTAGAAAAATTAATGGGTATTTTAAAAAAGAATCAGTTGGTTCGCAGTGTTCAAGGACAGGGAGGCGGCTATTTTTTAGCCAAAAAGCCTGGACAAATAACCGCTGGGGAAATAGTGGAAATTCTAGATGGACCAATTGCGCCAATGAAATGCTCCAGTGCTAAATGCAAAATGGCTGAGCATTGCAGTGCAAGCTCTGTTTGGAGTGAATTAGAAAAAGAGATGAAAAAATTTCTCTATAAACAAACTTTGGAAAAACTAATTAAAAACAATCAAACAAAAAAATATGTCAGAAAATAAGAAAATATATTTAGATAATGCCGCTACTACCGCGACAGACCAAGAAGTTTTGCAAGAAATGCTACCTTATTTCAACGAGAAATTTGGAAATCCTATGTCAGTTCATAGTTTTGGTCAAGAAGCCATGGCCGCTGTCGATGAAGCGCGTGAAAAAGTGGCCAATTTTTTCCAGTGTTCACCTTTGGAGATCATTTTTACTTCTGGTGCCAGTGAGTCAAACAATTTATCCATCAAGGGTAGCGTCAGATCTTTTCAACTTAGTCACAAAGATAAGGATCAAAAACCTCATGTCATCACCAGTTCAATTGAGCATCACTGTGTTTTGGATACTTGCAAATCGTTGGAAAAAGATGATTTAGCTGAAGTTACTTTTTTGCCAGTCACTGAAAAAGGATTTATTAACTTGGGAAAACTAAAAGAAGCTATCCAGCCCAATACGATATTAATTTCAATTATGTATGTCAACAACGAAGTTGGCACCATTCAGCCTATTGTTGAAATTGGAGAATTTTTGCAAAAACTTAATCAAGAAAGATTAGAGCAAAAACTACCAAAAATATTTTTTCACACTGATGCTACTCAAGCCCTTAATCATTTAGATTGCAACATTGATAAATTAGGAGTTGATCTTTTGTCTTTTTCTGGACACAAAATTTATGGACCAAAGGGAATTGGGGGACTCTTTATTAGAAAAGGAACAGCTATTCGACGTATTCAAAGTGGTGGCGATCAAGAATTTAAATTGCGTGGAGGCACTCACAATGTTCCTGGAATTGTTGGGGTGGGCGCAGCTATTGAAAAGCTCTCGCAAGATCAAAATAAATCTGAAAAAATAATTGATTTGCAAAATTATTTAATCGAAAGGGTTTTAAAAGAAATTCCAAAAAGTAACCTAAATGGCTCCAGGGAAAATTTAGCCCCACACATTGTGAACTTTCGTTTTGATGGCGTGGAAGGCGAAAGTCTTCTGCTAGCTTTAGACTTGGAAGGTATTGCAGTTTCAACTGGTTCAGCTTGTGCGGCCGGTGCCTTGGATCCATCTCATGTTTTATTGGCTATGGGACTTAAGCATGAACAGGCTCACAGCAGTCTCAGAGTTTCTTTGGGGAAAAATAATACTAAAGAAGAATTAGACGTGTTTGTCGAAAAACTTAAAAAAATCATCGAGAGACTTCGCCGGATTTCTGGTGATGTTTTGAAGGATTTCCAATAAATATTTATCCAAAGTTTTATGAAATATTCTAAAAAAGTTATTGAGCATTTCACTCGGCCGCACAATCAAGGCGCAATCGAGCAGGCTGATGGAATCGGCACGGTTGGCAATCCAAAATGTGGTGATATAATGAGAATATATTTAAAAATTAATCAAAATTCAAAAGGGCAGGAGGTGATTGAAGATATCAAGTTTGAAACTCTGGGGTGCGGCGCAGCTATTTCAACTTCATCAATGATGACTGACTTAGCCAAGGGCAAGACCCTGGAGGAAGCTTTGAAAATTACCAATGAAAAAGTGGCGGAAGAACTGGGAGGACTTCCAACACTGAAAATGCACTGTTCCAACCTCGCCGCCGATGCGCTCAAAAAGGCGATCGAAGATTACCAATTGAAAAATAAAAAATAGTTTTTTTCAGTTCCTTTTTAAATAAAACAAGAGGGGATATTTTTTGCAAACATTAAACATTAAACATTTTACAAAGGGGATTCATATTTTGAAGATAACCATATCCAATCATCGTGTTTGGTGGAAGTTTTTCAGAATCCATCCAATAACTGTCAATAAAGAATTGTCATCTTTAATTGATTATGTTTGCAATAATCCTAGGTGTCCTAGGATAAAGCATCATTGGGTTATTAGCGCTAGTAGTGATCCCAGAAGAAAATGCAAGCTATTGTTCAGAAGCAGGTAAGCAAAAAAGAAAATAAGCCGGATAACCTAAAGAGGTGCCGGCTTATTTCTATTAACAGGAATGTGGTTTTGGTATATTTGCAACGTCGCACAATATATCTTTTGCGAACCAAAAAGGTTTGATTTCTAATGAATGAAAATAAACATCCCGTAGGAACCATGTTCCTACGGGATTTAGAAAACATAAAGGAAGATTTTTATTTGTGTAGAACCTGAAATATTCTACACCGTTGAAACTTTATTAAATCCATTACTACTTCTCCTTTAAAGGATTCTGAATCAAAAATGTTAGCCATAAAAAACCTTCCTTCCTTTTTGTATGGTTTTAAAATTGCTAATTTACTAACAAAATATAACTAAAAAGTAACTTTAATTTGTAACATTTAACCATAAAAAAGTCAACCTTTAGGCAGGTATTATTTAATATTTATCCCTTATTTAAGCCAAAAAACAAGGCTAAAAATTGCGTTCTAAGCGATTTGAAATCTCTTTTGATACACCTATACCACTGAGATTTGGCAAAATTACTTTTCTAGAGAAAACTAAAATTCCGCCCGACAATTTTGTCAGGCGGAATTTTATTAAACAGCTATGTTTTTTTGTTTTTTTTTAACCACTTCTGTATTTCGGTGCAGAGCGTTGCTAAACCCACTAGTAACATTAATTGTTGGCTTGGACTATCAACATTGTCAGAATTAAATTCCCAGAAGTTACGTGTGGGATCTTGAATATCCGAATCCAGAAATGATGGTGCCACTCCAACCGAACAGCCAGATTGGCTGTATATTGAAAATCTTCTATCCAAATTGACTCTAATGTCAAAAGGAAATTTTCTCCCAAAAACACAACTCTGCACATACATCATTGATTTAATTGTTTTTTGTCTAATTTCTGACTTTTTTCTACTTAAGCTTTTATCTTTATTATCTTCATTTAAAAAATGTAGGAATTGGACAAAAGGAGAAAAACAAAAACCAGAAACACCAAATCCCTTGAGTCCGTTTTCAATTAAAGTATTAAAGGTCAGTATTTGACAATCTTTATTTTTATTTAGGACTTCATTGTCGCTAGAAAGCATTAAATAAAAGAACTTATCAAAAAGTACATGAAAAGTAGCTGAAATCGCAAAAATCTTACCCAAATCAACTTGACTGGGAATTTCAATTTCATATTCCCAATAAAGTTTTGTCTCTTTTGTTAAAATAAAAACTCCGTTGAATCCCAACTCCTTTTCTCCAAAACTGCCTTGAAAAAATTCAAATTCGTATTCCCTCATTAGATAACTACATAAATCATCATAGTCAATTTTAAAAAGCAGAACATTTTTTCTGATTTTTAGTTTTAGATATTTATTCCTAGAGTTCCAGGTTAATAGATAAAACCAAGAAGTCAATCCTGTTTCCAAAAATTGATAGCGCTCTGCCATGTGTCGTCACCTTTCTTCTCTTATAGAAAATTTTTTGTTAAATAACTAGGGTACTAATTTATTTCACTTCCCTTTATGAAAGTAAAGAATTTTTGTGTCGCACAATCTAGTAATGCTCACTTAATTATAGTCATTGTCCAATCTTTTGGCAAATAGCCTTGTTGCAATATTTTTGTCATAATAGTCACCTTGAATAGCTTTTTGCTTAAATCCAGCTTTTTCATACAATCTGAAACTTTCTTCAAGCTCAGATTGTCTTCCAGTCCAGAGTGTAATCCAGACAAGTCCCTGTTTTTTAGCTATTTGAATGATTTCTGAGATTAATTTTGAAGCTATACCGCTTCTTCTAAATTTTTTATTTACGTAAACATAGTCAATAATTATATTTCTAGGTTTACTATTTAAAGTCGAGGCATCCCTAGGAAAACTATACTTCAAATAACCAATCTGTTTTTTGTCCAGATGAGCAAGAATTTTCTTTGTTTTTTTATTATGTGAAATTTTCATAAATATCTTTCTGGATCGACTGAAGCACCGGTTGGGATATAAAGTCCACTGACAATTTTAGACTGGGCAATTTCAAAACTATCAGCGTCAAACACAGTGAAATGTAAATGAGTCCCAGTTGAATAGCCAGTGCTACCCATTTTACCAATTTTTTCACCCTCATCTACTTTATCCCCTTTTCCAACATATTTTTCGCTCAAGTGCCCATAAAGAGTTACGAGACCATCTCCATGATCAACAGCCAGCCATTGACCATAAGCATAATTTCCACTGTTGCCGGAAGCAATGACCTTACCCTTTCGAACGCTAAAAATTTTGCTGCCGCTGTCTTTGCCAAAATCCATACCGTTGTGAAAGCCGCCAGCCCCATTGTCGCAAGACGGATAGGAGCGTCGAGCGAAATAATCGTGCAAACAACCATAATCTTGAGTAATTACCGAACTTTCAACTGGATCTTTGAAATAATTTTTTTTGGCAGATGGCAAGTTGGCATAGTTAGCCACCTTGTCAGATTCCAACTCATAAATTTCATTTTCAATGCTATCCAAAAGCTTCTGATATTTATTTTCTTCGCCTTGAGCTTGACCAAGCAGAACCGTTTTTTGGTTTTTAGTTTTAGCCAGATAAGCGTTTTTTTCACCTAGTTGTAATTGTTCTTCGGCTAATTTATTTTTATCGTTTTCCAACTCAACCTTATCATCTTCCAGCTTCTTTTTCAGATCCCTAACTGAAGTTAGGACTTCGCGCATTTTTCCTCCGGTTTGAGCCAAGCGATCCTTTTCTGAAAGAAATGGTTCGAATTGTTCGTTGGAAACCAATTCAGCCAGGATGTTTTGTTGCTGATAGTTATAGAAATTTTTGAGTAAATCGCCCAAAATCTTTTTTTGGAATGAAATCGTTTCTTCCTTGTCACGTATTTCAGTTTGCTTGCGATTAATTTGACCATTGAAGTCTTCGATTTTTTTTTTGCCGATTTCAATTTCAGTTTCGACTTTATCAATACTGACATTCATTATTGAAATCTGACCATTCAATGACTCCTGCTCCTTTTGCAGACCTTCGATTTTCTCCCGATATTTGTCAGCTTTCTCTTGTAATTCCTCAAGTTGTTTTTGAGCTTCTTCATCATCCTCGGAACTTGAAATATCCTCGATTGATTCGGCTTGGGAAATCGAATAAAAAACGCTAAAAAACAAAATCGCCGCCAATCCGATAAGCCAAATTCTTTTTTTATTGTTTTTAATCATTTTGTTTTTTATTTCTAAGCTTCACTTTTTATTTTTCCAGAGCTGATTCGATTCTCTGGATTGATTCTTTCTGACCTAAGACCCAAGCGACATCTGAAGGTGAAGGCGATTTTTGCTCACCAGTCAAAGCGACTCGCAGCGGCCAAAGAAATTCTCCGCGATTTTCACCAGCTGCGGCCAATAATTTTTCGGCCAAAATGTCTCGCCGCCAACCATCTGGTACAATTTCTTTCAAAACATCCAGGGCTTGTCTCAGATTGGTTTTGACGCTCCCAAAATCCATTTCCTTCCAAACCAACAATTCTTTTTCATAGGACAATTTATCTTTGAAGAAAAACTTATTTTCCTCTCCAACTTCGCTAAGCTTGCTCAATCTTTCCTGTTCGATAGTTAAAATTTTCTCAAGATAATCTTTTTGTTGAAATTCAGTCGGTGCCTCTTGAAAGAAATCCTTTTCCCTCAAAAATGGTTGGGCTTTTTCAAGTAAATCAGAAATTGATAATTTTTTAATGTATTGGCTATTGATCCAATCCAACTTTTTCAGATCAAAAACCGCGCCAGCTTTGTGAACTTTTTCCAAGCGGAAATTTTTTACCAATTCGTCCAAGGAAAAAATTTCTTGAGTTTGGCCGCCGCCTGGATTCCAACCCAAAAGCGCAATGAAATTAATCAGAGCCTCTTTTAGGTAACCCTTTTTCAAATAATCTTCCACGGCCACGTCGCCTTGACGTTTGGAGAGTTTAGTTTTGTCTGGGTTTAACAACAACGGCAAATGAGCAAAAGTTGGCTCCTCCCAACCAAAAGTTCGATAGAGCAAAATGTGTTTGGGCGTGCTGGGCAGCCACTCTTCCCCACGAATCACGTGGGAAATTTTCATCAAATGATCATCCACCACGCTGGCCAAGTGGTAAGTTGGAAAGCCATCTGATTTGATCAAGACCTGATCATCAATCGTGTTGGTGGAAAAAGAAACTTTGCCGCGAATCATGTCCTCAAAAACGATTGTTTCGTCATTTGGCACTTTCAAACGAATCGTGTGCGCACAGCCTTTTTTCAGATTTTCATTGATTTGATCTTGAGAAACATTTTTCAAACAATAGCGGTCGTATTTGTGCGCTCTTTTTTGGGCAATTTGCTCTTCGCGCATTTGTTCCAGACGCTCCGGCTCGCAAAAGCAATAATAGGCTTTACCTTCTTGGACTAACTGCTCGGCATATTTTTGATAAATTTCCAATCTTTCCGATTGGATATAAGGGCCACTATCCCCAACCTCAATGATGCCAGGATAACTTTCGGAAGTGACAACGGTAGTTTTGTTATCTTTAATTTCAGCCGTTTGAAAAGCTCCCTCTTGCCAATCCAGATTAGCCCAACGTAATGATTCAATCAATTTTTCCACAGAACCTTCGACATATCGCTTTTGATCAGTGTCTTCAATTCGAAGAATCATCGTGCCTTGATTTTGCTTGGCGAAAAGGAAATCGTAAAGGGCGCTCCGTAGATTGCCCACGTGCAAATAACCGGTTGGTGACGGTGCAAAACGAACTCTAATTTCTTTTTTTTCTTCAATTTTTTTTGTCATACGTTCTGATTTTATCGAAAATTACTTTCCAGGGAAAAACAATTACGGATCGAAAAATTCTTTGTCCCCTTTTTACTTTTTGGCTTTTGGAAGTTTTTTGGGTTTGCAGCCAGCGCCAAATCCATTCCAGTCCAAATTTTTGCATCCATTTGGGAGCTCTTTGAGTTTTTCTAGTCAGAAAATCAAAAGCCCCTCCCACTCCCATGGCTAGTCTGATTGTATCATTTTTTTGGCAATTTAGGAACTTTTCTTGCCAAGGCGCGCCGAAATTACAAAAAACAATCAGGCTTTGAATATCCAACTTTTGAGAAACGTTTTTTCGGTCCAAATCTTTCCCGGTTACTTTCAAATTTGGATATTTTTGAATCAGACTTTTTTTAATCTGCTCAAGACTGCTTAGACCGTCTTTATTATTTGCCAGAAAAATTTCCAATTGTTTTTTTTTGGCAATTTCCAAAATTTTTTGCAACAGGTCTGCTCCAGTAAAACGTTTTGGCGCCCTCTGAAAACTTAACCAACTAGCAAATTTTAGGCCAATTCCATCAACCACGCTTAAGGCGCTTTGATTTAAAATATCTCGAAACTCCGAATCATCTTGGGCTAATAAGATAAATTCCGGGTTGATCGTCGCAATTTGATGAAATTTATTTTCTGCCAAAAAAAACTCCACTTTTTGCAGAATTTCTTTTCGATTAAATTTATCAATCTTAACTCCTAAAATTTTCATAGGTTACAAGGTCTTAGGTTTTTAGGTTGTTAGTGATAAAATATCTAGACTCCAAGTGTCTGCAATAGCAAAGTGGTTAAAGTGCTCAAATTGAAAACCTATAAGCTATGAGCTAACAACCTGCTAAGGGGCAGATTTCAATTGGGTGGTATTCTTCCCCGCCCTCCTGATCGGCTTTCTCAACTACCCAAACATTTTCCACTCCCAAAGAAATCTGACACTTTTCTTGAATATCGGGTCGAGGATCCAATTGCTGCCATTTGTCTCGACGGAGCTTACCTAAAATTATTTGGGGAGAAAAACTTTTCTTGGAACTTTGAAAAATATCCAAAGCCTTTTCAATTGTTTCGTGAAGCTGCAACAATTGTTCACTGGATTTTCCAATTAGTCTGACGTATTGCGGTTTTTCCAGATTTGGTCCAATTTCAATTTGTTCAAATTCCAAATCAAAAATATCCAAACCCTTCAGGCTTTCGGATATTTTTTGGCAGATTTCCGGCAGTACACTTTCATCCAAATAGCCCAAAGAAAAAAGCGCCACGTGCAAATTTTCGCTGCGTTGCCATTTGACCGGTAGATCCGACCACTTTTGAATTTTCCCAGCCAATCTTTTTTTGACCAGCGGTGGAACTTCGATTTCCACGAAGATTTTTCGTTTACTCATAAATTCATCCTAGCACACCAAAGGCTTTTTTCAAGGGCTTGCAGCCAACAAAAAACCGGGGGCGTCGAATTTTCAAACGCTCCCCGGCTATTATTATTCACTTTTGATCTCTCCATAGCTAGCTCCGCTAGCAAAGAGAATGCCTCCTCCAAAAAAAGCGAGGATGGGAATTTTCCAGGCAACTGCCGCTGCGAGAGCAGCAAAGCCAACAGTTGTTCCGATGATACAGAACAAAGACTTCTTCTTCATAATTTCCTCCTTGAGTTTTTGGATAAAAAACCAATTGTCAACAATTGCCTGACTTGCCATTTAAGCATATTTATGACTTTTTGTCAAGGGGCTGATTTTTGCCAAAATTTTTGCTAAAATTGAAAAATGCAAAAAGAAAAAGGCTTCATTATCGATGTTATCCCCCTAGCCCGCCTGCCCCTCGGTCGGCAGCAGTTTTTTTCCTATCTTTCTGAGAAGGAAATCCCGACCGGCTCATTGGTCAGTGTGCCACTTTTTCGTCGTTCAATCTCGGGCATCGTCCTGCAAAGTCGCCAAGATTTTGAAAGGCTGGGTAATTTTCGACTCAAAAAAGTTTTGGCCGTCGAGCGTGAAAATTTCCTAACTTCAAACCAACTTCAACTGGCCGAGTTCATTTCGGACTATTATTTTTCGTCTTTAGGAGTCACTCTTCGTCACTTCATGCCTAAGATTGTGCAGGAGCGTTCCAAAAAATCTCTAGCTGATTCTGCTCAAACATCCAACAACAAAAAAGTAACTCTGACAGCAGCTCAAGATAAAATTGTCCAAAAAATTCTGACCAGTAAAAATCCAAGAAAGTTTTTACTGCAAGGTCCGGCCGCCGCTGGCAAAACCGAGATTTTCCTGGAAGCTATTTGGCGAATCCAAAAGCAAAATTCTCAAGCTCAATTTTTGATTCTATTGCCAGAACTTAATCTGGCCGCCCAAGCTCTGGAAAGATATGGCCAACGATTTAATCTAGATGAAATTGTGATTTTGAACAGTCAAATCTCCAAGGGACACTTTTTTACCAATTGGGAAAAAATTCGCACCGGAGAGGCTAAGATAATTTTGGGCACTCGAGCTGCCTTATTTGCTCCGTTTAAAAACCTAGCTTTAGTGATTCTTGATGAGGAGCAGGACATTTCTTTCAAACAATGGGACTTGAGTCCTCGTTATGACGGCCGAACCGTAGCCCAAAAATTGGCCGACATTTTTAAAGCTAAATTAATTTTAGCCAGTGCCACTCCCCGCATCGAAGATTATTGGCAAACCCAAGAAGACAAGTTGCAATTACTAAAGCTTCCCTCTTTTAGTCAGCTGAATCCCCAAGTAGAGATTATTGATATGCGAAAAGAAAAATGGACCGACTTTAAGGGCAAGAAAAAGCCCAATTTTTCTTTTTTAAGTTTGAGACTGCAGCAAGAAATTACTTGGGCTTTAAAAAATAAACTGCAAACAATCTTGTTTATCAATCGCCAAGGCATGAGTCGTTTTTCAGTTTGCGCCCAGTGTAAAGCGGTCCTCCGTTGTCCCAAGTGTGAGCGAGCCTTGATTTATGACAAGGCTGGACATTATCGCTGTCTGCATTGTTCCTATCAAAGCGACCTTTTTGCTACCTGCCCCAGTTGCCAATCCAATGAGTTTAAAAATGTCGGGCTAGGCACTCACCGGGTTGAAAAAGAAGTAGCCAAATTTTTCCCCCAGGCTCAGATTGAAATTTTGGACTCCTCCGTTACTAAAAAAAGTGGCGCATTGGAAAAAATATATCAAAATTTTGCTAACAAAAAAATTGACATTCTGATTGGAACCCAGATGCTGACCAAGAACTGGGATTTTCCCAATGTCGGCCTGGTTTCAATTATTGATACTGATTCCCTTTTTGATTTCCCGGATTTTCTGACTGACGAACAAGCTTTTGCTCACATCGTTCAATTGATCGGGCGAACAGGACGCCCTGGCGCTAAATTTGCCGGTCGCGCTCTCATTCAAACCTATGTTCCAGACAAAGACACCTTGAAACTTGCCGCGGAAAAAAACTGGGAAAAATTCTACCAAAAAACTCTCAATCAAAGACAGGATTTGAATTACCCGCCTTTTTCCAAAATGGTAAAGCTGGTTTGTCAGCACACGGAAATTGAAAAAGTCAAGAAAGAAAGCCGCAAAATTTTTGAACAACTTTCGGCTGCTAGTGAGATTTCTGCACCAGTAAAAATTATCGGCCCAATCGAACCGCTAATTGCCAATGTTCGCGGTCGCCATCGACAACAAATCATTTTGAAATTTCCAGTCAACCAGGAAATTCCACTTCAAATCGAAAGTGTTTTACAGAAACTTTCCTCCGACTGGATCATTGATGTCGACCCGATTGGAATTGTTTAAAAATATTTTTTAATTATTCCTCACTTACAAATTCAAACCTTGGTACAAGTTTGCCTTCAACCTCAACTTTTTCCAAAAACATCTCCAGAGGACGAATCCAGATCGATCCTTTGCCATAGGTTCGACACTCATAGAGAGCTTCTTAGACCACAAATTTTTCCAAAGTCTCACTGTGACTGGCTACATGCAAAACCTTGACGGTTCCACCCTTAAAATGGCGATAAACTCCTTTTTTTAATTCGTCCATATTGTTTATTGGAAAATTATTGTTTTAATATCCGTTTTATTATATCATATTAAGGAACGAGGCTTTAAACAAACCACTATGATTTTAGATATCCGAAAAAATCCCGATCCGATTTTGCGTCAAAAAACTCGTAAAATCAAAGATCCTCAAACCAAAGAAATTCAAGACTTGGTAGCTTCAATGTTGGAAACCATGTATAGCGCTGACGGGCTTGGCTTGGCCGCACCCCAAATCGGTCAAGATTTACGACTTTGCATTATCGACGAAGGAGGTCAGGTTTATGTTCTGATAAATCCACAAATAACCGCCAAATCAAAAGATGAAATTGTTATGGAAGAGGGCTGTCTAAGTTTTCCCGGACAATTCTATGAAATTTCCCGACCGGAAAAAGTCCAGGTTCGCTATCTGGATCAGCATGGAGTGCCTCGAAAAATTAAAACCGGCGGACTTCTGGCGCGCGCGCTGCAACATGAAATCGATCATCTTGAAGGTAAACTTTTAATTGACTATGTTAAGAAAAACAAAAGAAAAAATATCAAAGAAAAATAATATGTCAGCTCAAGAAAAATCGAAATTTAAAGTTGTTTTCATGGGAACTTCTGACTTTGCTGCGGATATTCTTAAGGCCTTAGTAAAAGCTAACTATAATCTGGTTACTATTTATACTCGGGCAGATAGCAAAATTGGTCGTAAACAAGAAATCAATGAAACACCCATAAAGCAGATTGCTCAAGAAAAAAACCTTTTGGTTTTGCAGCCCGAAAAGTTCACTCCGGAAGTCATAGCTGAATTGGAAAACATTAAACCTGATTTGATAGTAGTAGCAGCTTACGGCAAGATTTTACCCAAGAGAGTTTTGGAAATTCCGAAATTTGGCTGCCTAAATGTGCACCCTTCCCTTTTACCAAAATTTCGCGGACCTTCTCCGGTTCAAAACACTTTGCTTTTCGGAGCCAAGCAAACAGGCACCACCATCATGCTGATGGATGCAGGAATGGATAGTGGTGATATTTTAGCTCAAGAAAAAATAGATATTAAGCCCAAAGAACTTTTCCCTCAATTACTCAAAAGACTAGCTCTTTTGAGCGCTGAGCTTTTAGAAAAAACTATTCCGCTTTGGCTTGAAAAGAAAATAGAGACTGAAAAACAAAACCCTCAAGAAGCCACCCTTTGTCAACTGATTGAGCGTGGGGATGGAAAAATAAACTGGAATCAGGAAGCCTATGAGATTTTTAATCAATACCGCGCCTTGTATCCTTGGCCAGGAGTTTTTACTTTTTGGGAAAGCAAAGAAAATCTGATTTTACGTTTAAAATTAACTGATATTGATTGGAAAAAAGACAATTCTTCATTTGAAAATGAAATTGGAAAAGTTTTCCAAAAAAATGATTCGATCGGAGTGCAAACTCTTCAGGGAGTCATTTTGCTCAACGAAGTGCAACTTGAAGGTAAGAAATCCATGAAGATCAAAGATTTTCTCAATGGCTATCCTGATTTCCTAAATAGTTTCCTAAAATAATTTAAAATGAACAAAAATACCAAAGAAGTATACGTTTTATTTTTTGGATTATTCTTGATAATTTTGGTAGTTGTTTTCTTTTGGTTTCGTTTTCAGAAAAAAAATTCTGACAACAATGAATCGCTGCCAACTCAAACGATTTCTTTAGCCTATGAAAATATAACTGCCAAAGATCTTTTTCAAAAGAAGAAAGAAAAAGAAAGTTTCAAAATTATCGATACGCGAAGCTATGAAAACTATTCCACCAGTCATATATTAGATTCCGTTCAGGTTTTACCGGAAGAGATTGAAAATTCCCTGGAAAGCTTCAAGACTCAAATTGTTTTTATAAATGACCAAACCAGTGAGGAGTTTTTGGATACAATTGCTCAAGCTTTCATCAAAAGAGGGGCTGAAAAAGTTTATTACCTGATCGGCGGCGTCCAAGATTGGACAAATGCAAGCCAGGAGACCCCAATAACCTACGGCGATCCGGACAGTTTTTCTGATCGAGCCAAAGTTTCTTTTGTTTCTCAAGAAAATTTCAAAAAAACCCTCCAGGAGTCGCCTGATAAAATTTTCATCCTGGATGTTCGGACCGCGACAGAATTTAGTCAGGGACATATTCCCGGAGCCACCAACATACCTTTAGTGGAAATTGAAAAAAGACGTCAAGAAATACCTTTTGGTAAATTAACTATAGTTTATTCCAAGGGTGAAATCGAAGCCTTTCAGGCTGCTGTAAGACTTTTTGATTCGCGTCTTTTGAAAGCCCCCGTCCTAACCAACGGTTTTGTAGCTTGGCAAGACAATGGTGGTGAAATTGAAAAATAATCAAAAATAAAATATTATTTTTGAATTTTATTTTTTAGTATATCCAAAGCTCGATCCAATTGCGGATCTTTTTTGTTTTTATAGTCATCTAAGGTTAAGTCTACATCTTCATCCGGCTCAATCCCCTTTCCATTGATTTGATTGCCATGAGGAGTTAACCAATGAGCCACTGTTATTTTTACGGCCATATTATCACCCAAATCAATCAATTGTTGCACCGAACCTTTGCCAAAAGATTTTTTACCTACTAAAGTCAGATTATCTCGATTTTCCTTGAGAGCCCCAGCCACAATTTCCGAAGCGCTGGCGCTTCCTTCATTGATCAAAACAACCGTTTCAATTTGACTGGCCACATCCAATCCGCTGGCGTAAGTCTCATTTCTTTTTCCCTGCGCATCTTCCTCGATTACCACCGTCTTACCTTTTGGCAGCATTCTTTCTGCCACGCTTATCGCTCCATCCAGGTAGCCACCTGGGTTGTTTCTCAGATCCAAAACAATTCCTTTCACGTTCTCTTTGTAAACTTCTTTTAAAGCAGCATTGAATTCCTTGACGGTATCTTCGCCAAAAAGACTAAGGCTTATATACAAAATGTCGCCATCTTTCTTTTCGAATTCTACGCTTTTTATATTTATAACATCTCTCCTGATGGAAATGTCGAGTGTCCCTTCTTCGCCCTCGCGATAGATGGTCAAAACCACTTCGCTGCCTTTCGGACCGCGTATCAAATCAATGGCGCTATCAATAGTCATGTCCTGGGTTGATTTTCCGTCAATCGCAAGAACCTTGTCTCCGGCTCTAAGTCCGGCTATTTCGGCTGGTGCTCCTTTTAGTGGAGCGATTATGGTCAAGATTTCATCTTTCATACCAATTTCAGCTCCAATTCCCTCAAAACTGCCTTCGATTTCTTCGTTAAATTCTTGAGTTTCTTTGGGATCAAAAAAAGTTGTATAGGGATCACCAGTAGCTTTCAACATGCCATCGATTGATCCATAGAGCAGATTCTTAGCATCTAAAGAATCAGCGTCCACGTATTTTTCTTTTAGCAAATCCCAAACCTCCCAAAAAAGCGAAAAGTCTATTTCCTGTTCTTTTTGAGTATTTTCAATCTGGGCATCTTTCAAGGGAACAACTTGTTCGGAGTTGTTTTTTATGGCATTAACGTGGCCAAACTCAAAGCCGATCCAAAAAATTATAACCAGCATCAAAAAGGATCTCCAATTTTTTCGAAGTCTGTTGGGTTTTTTTTCAGTTGTTTTTACGGATTGATTTTCTCCAGACATATTGTCAGTTATTTTTCAAAAAGTCGTGGCTATTAATTTGAATTGGAAGTTCCCGAATTTGTTTGACTGCTTCCAAAGATATTTTTGGCCAAATCCTGAATGCGACTGTAGTTATCGCCGATTGGCAAAACAATGCTTCCGGCTCCCGGATAGCGATCAGCTGATGGATAGTAAAGCAAACCTTCCTCATTCGTCTCCAAAACTTTATTGATTATCTGAGGATTGCTCATGCCTTGATAAAGTTCGAAGATCCTTTTCATTTCCCAAAGTTGCATATCGGTCTGGGCATTATTTCCCAAGCTGTCTATTACAGCGTTAACCTTGTCAAAATTGGTTAAAGTTCCCAGCTTGAAAGCCTTCTCTTTGATTTTTTGAATAATCAATTGTTGACGCTTGGCTCTCTCGAAATCACTTGAAGTTTTTCGAGCTCTCACGTAGCACAAAGCTTTGGCTCCATCCAGAGTCTGAGTTCCGGCTGGCAAATAAAATTCACCGCCACATTCTTCATGAGCGTTGTAGCAAAGAGGATATTGAGCTACAATCTTACCTTTCTCATTTTTCTTATATTCATAGTTACCACTAGGAACTGTGAATACTCCTCCATTGGTACCATCGCAAACTTTTTCTTCATGAAACTGCAAAGGCTCCGAAAAAGGTTCACTCAATGTCACGTCAACTCCGCCCAGCGCATCTACCAAATCAGAGAAACCTTGAAAATCAATAACTCCGGCATAGTGAATCTCCAACCCCGTAATTTCACCAATAACTTTTTTCATTTCTTCAATTCCCTTACCCTTTCCTTCCTTTTCACCATAAACATAGACGGCATTTAATTTGCTTTTGGCTCCTAAAGCTGGGTTGTCCACATAGAGGTCGCGCGGAATTGAAAGCATGGAGACTTTATTTTCTTTCGGTTTGACGCTGGCTACAATTATTGTATCCGCCAAAACATCCCCGCCAGCCCCTCGCATTCCCAAAAGCAAGATATTGATTCGGTCTTCTTGCTCACCTTTTACCTCATCATTAACGCCTGGCAAAACCCCAACGATATTAGAAAAGAAACTTCCATTAGTAGAAACCTTATTAAAAACACTTCCAGCCTTCCACAGCAAAAGACCCCCAACCAAAAAAACCACGCCTAAAAAAATCAGAAAGATTTTTAACCATTTTCTTTTTTTAGATTTGACCTCGATATTTGTTCGCGAAAACCTGTTTGTGTTCATATATTTATAATATTTCGTTAAACTAAACTCTCAAAAACTTTCCGGACTTTTTTTGCGGCATTTTCCCATAAAAAAACCTTGGCTCTTTGCACGGCCAGGTCAGTCAAGTTATTGCGCAAGTTATCATTAATGCATATATCATATAATGCTTTGGCAAATTTATCAATATCTCCCGGATTAACTAAAAGAGCACTGTTTTGGGCCACTTCTTGCAAGCTCGGGATGTTGCTAGCCAAAACCGGAGTTTTTACAGCAAAAGCCTCTAGCAGTGGAATTCCAAATCCTTCATAAAGCGACGGAAAAACAAAAACTTGCGCCAGTTTATAGATAGCCGCCTTATCCTCCTCATCTGCGAATCCAGGAAATACTACGCAATCTTCCAGGCCATGTTTTCTGATTGTCTCGTCAATTTTTTGATCAAAATTATGAGCCTGACGATTGCCGACCAAAACCACCTTGAAATTTGGCAACTTGTCTCTTGTTAGTGCAAAGCTTTCCAGCAAAAGGGGGATATTTTTGCGTGGCTGCAAGGTGCCCAGATAGAGCATGAATTTTTCTGGCAAATGATATTTTTTTTGAACTTGTTCCAACTTTTCCGGTGAAATATCTTGCTTTTTATAATCCTCACTTAGGGCATTTTGAAAATAATCCAATTTGCTTAATGGAAGACTATAGTATTTTTCCAGCTCATCCCGAGTAAATTTTGAAACCCCCAAAATTTTATCCGCTCGCTTCAAACTCAAGGGCAATAAGAAACGCAAAAAAAAGAGGTCGGATTTTTTGATAAATTGCGGAAAAAAATTCCAAGAAATATCATGAATGATCGTAACTATTTTTATCTTCTTGGGTACAAAAAACGGTGTAATATATTGAGTCAAATAGACATCTACCGGGGTGCTTTTTAACTGACGCGCCAGGTCCCAAAAATTCCAAGAAAAACGATTCAATGTCTTGATTGAAATTATTTGAAAATTTTTCCGCTCGATAATTCCCAAGTTTTTAGCAATTTCGGCAATTTTCAACTCATCAACAACATCCGTAAACAAAAAATAGCTATTTTGTTCATCAATTTTGGCTAAATGTTGAACCAGATTAAAAAACACCACCTCATCGCCAGTTCGTTTTTTGCCAATCAAACGAATATCAATTCCGATTTTCATGCAATTATTTTCTCTTATTTTTTATAAAACAAATTTCGCTTGTCAGTGAAACTGCTACCGCCAAATACACCCACAAAAATCCTAAAAATATCCCGGCATTAAACAAATTAGAAAACGTTATAGCAGTCCAAGCTAAAAGTAGGCCAATCGGCCAAGTTTTTTCCTCGGATTCAGTTAAATAGAACAACTTGATCGATTTTGCCAAGATCCCAAACCAAACAATCAGCCAAGCCAAAAATCCCAACAAGCCGGCTCCCAGCCAAATTTCCAGAAAAATATTGCTTGAATTTAGCTGGGTTCCCCGCTCATCCTCTCCCAATATTTTTCCGATATTTCCCCAGCCAATTCCTCCCAGCCAATGCTGGCCAATTTGTTGCCAGGATTTTTGATAAATTTCAGAGCGCACACTGACATTCGGATCGGGTCGTAAAATTGTGGTCACCCAATTACCTTGGGATTTTTCCATTTCAATTTCTTCCAAATTAATATGATGGCAACCCAGAACAGACAATTCTTCGACACTTTGGATTTTCTCCGGCAAGGCAGCGCGATCTTTGCCCAGTTTTACTTGGCAAGAAATTGTTATTTCCTGATCACCCGACGAAATACTTTGGGCTCGATTTAAAAACTCGAAATTACTTAAACTGAAAATCTTTATCAAGAAAAAAGCCGCGACTATGGAAACTATAATCCTGGATCCGATTTGACCAGACAATTTCCAATCCCATTGATTGTATCGCCAAGAACCCTTAGTCAAGGTCAACTTGCCCAAAAGGATAATCGAAAAAGCTCCAGCCAACCAAGCACTTCGAGTTACGCTCAAAAATAAAACGACCCAAGACAAAGAAAAAATTACATAGACAAAAAAAAGATTAAGACCAGCAAACTCATGCCCAGTTTTTTCCTTTTTGTTTTTCTTTTTTATTTCCCATTTATAAATAAGCGCCAAAACGATTGCTTGAAAAAATGCCACGAACATACCCAGCCAATCAGCCTCCGCAAAAGTTCCATTGGGTCTGCCAGGCATAACCTCGAAAGAATCAAGCCCTCGCATAAAAAGCCAATTTTGCCAGATTGACCAAAACAGAACCAGCAAGCTCGACAAAAAGAAAAAAGGCAAGACTTTTTGCAGATCTTTTTTGTTTTGCAAAAACAGACGAGTCAAGAAATAAAGTACGCCCAAAGAAAGGGCCACCAAAGATTGCTTGAGAGCCAAACCTTTTTCATTTGCGCCCAAAGCACTCACGAAACCGGCCAGAACAAAAAGAATAATCAAAATATCAAAAAAATTGATTCGAAATAAATTCAGTTCATTTTTGCGCCAAGTAAGTCTCAATCCCATGGCCAAAATCACCAACCCGGCTATCCACTGATAGGGTCGCAAAGAAATACCCAACAATCCAGGAGAAATGTTAACATTTTCCAAAACAACCGCTGCCAAAAAAAATGCAAAAGACCAAGCAGGTCGATAGAGAGCAAAAAGCAAAGCCAGGAAAGTTAGAACGCCAAAATCCGACCAGTTGTTTAGAGGTAAAATATTTATATTAGAAAACCAAATCGCAAAAACCAGAAGCACCAAGACCGCACCCAGCAAATAAAGTCGGATATTTTTCCTCTGGTCACTATTGACAAATTGTCTAAAATATGCTATCATAATAAAAGAGTGGCTAATTTCTTTTCGATCTTTTCTTCCCTTTTTTAAGGGATTTTTCTTTTTCCCTGACAATATTTAAAAATCTATCCACAAAACTGTCCCAGGAAAATTTTTGACTTCGACCCAAACCTCTTTCTTGAAGCGCCTTTCGTAAACTATCATTAAGTAGGATATTACGCATTGTCAGGGCAATATCTTCCACATCATCAGGATTGGCATAAAGCACGGCATCATTTCCAACTTCCGGTAAAGAGGATTTTTTTGAGGTGAGAGTTGGAATTCCTTGCGACAAAGCTTCCAAAACTGGCAAACCGAAACCTTCATAAAAGGAGGGATACACAAACATGCTTGCATTGTGATAAAGTGCCGGCAAATCTTCTTGAGGCACAAATCCCAACAATTTGACCTCTTTTTTTAATTTCAATGATTTTGCTAAAACCTCCACATCTGTCACTAACGGCGCTAGCTGCGGCAGAAGCTTCCCACTAACTACTAAGCTGGGGACTTCTTTGAGTTTAACCGAGCGATTTTGATTGTAGTCAACCAACATCTTGTAGGCTCTCATAGTGCCTTCCGCATTTTTTCTAACCTCCAAACCGCCGCCGGTATAAATATAGCCCTTTTTTAGACCGTATTTCTTCAAAACTCGCTGACTTTCAGCTTTGGAAACTTTTTGTCGAAAAATTTCATCCACGTCAATATAATTGGTAGCAATTTTCTCGGCGGCAATTTTCAAATGAGCAATCAAATCCTTTTCGCTTCTTTTGGAAACCGTCCAAATTTTATCAGCCCCACCAATCCCCTTTTCCGTCAACTTCCAGTAAAGTTTTTTGCGCCAATTGCTAAGATATTGTGGGAATAGTTTTGGAATAAGATCGTGGACCAGCATCAAATGTTTTGTGTTGTCATTTTGACAAATTATCGTCGGGCTCTGATAAAGACTAAAGAAAAAATCACAGCCATCGCGACGAATTTTTCCAGGCAGACAAAATTTTTCCCACCAAATTTTGCGAATCAGATCATCTCGCTTCCAAGCTGGCAGAAAAATTCTTTTTTTAAAATTTCTGGGCAATCTACCGCCTAGCAGTTTATTTGGAAAATCTTCCTCTAAATACAAAAAATACTGCGTTTTGGAAACGCCTTTGGAAGCCCTCTCTTTTTCAATTAATTTCTTGAGAAAATTGACACTTACCTGCCCAATTCCAGTGCCTGGTTTTCGCAAAAAAGAAGCATTTATTCCAACTTTCATATGAATTCATTATAACAGATTTTCAAAAAAAGAGAATAAACTTAGCAGGCACTAAATTTTGGCTTATTTTACTATTATTAAAGTTTTTATTGGAAAATATATTCATCAATTCAAATCTCAAAGAAAGGCTTTTTTAACTTGTGTCTTAATTGAAAATGTTTTATTATTTAACAAGTATAAATAATGTAATGATTTTGAAGGAAACTCTATGAAAACAGAAAAAGGAAGGGTTTGCATAATTGGTTTGGGCTATGTCGGCCTCCCATTGGCAGTTCAATGCGCCCTAAAAGGATATCAGGTTTTTGGTTTGGAAAATGATGCCAAAAAAATTCAAAAAATCAATGCCGGGAAAAGTCCGATTAATGAGGATTTCTTAAACGAAAATTTACCAAAAGTTGCAATAAAGGCCACGTCAGATCCTTCAATTATCCAAAAATGCGACATTTCCATTGTCTGTGTGCCAACTCCGATTGATGAAAATTATTTTCCAGATTTGACTCCGGTCAAAAATGCGGTCAAAGCGGTAGTGGAAAATTTGAAAAAAGACCAATTGGTAGTTATTGAATCCACCATCAATCCGGGTGTTTGCGAAGAAGTGGTTGAACCGATCTTTGCCGAAGCTGGTTATAAAATTGGCCAGGACTACGAAATGGCCCATTGTCCGGAAAGAATAAATCCCGGAGATCCTAAATGGAATGTGACCAACATTCCTCGCGTAATAGGCTCATTCACCAAAAAGGGTCTTGGCGAGGCGGCCAAGTTCTATGAGGATATTATTGATGCCCCGATCATGAAGATGAAATCGATTCGGGAAGCCGAAGCGGTTAAAATTGTTGAAAATTCTTTCCGTGATATCAATATCGCTTTCGTTAATGAATTGGCCAAATCTTTTGATAAACTTGATATTGACTTAAACGATGTTATCAAAGGCTGTGCCACTAAACCGTTTGCTTTTATGCCACACTTCCCTTCCTGCGGTGTTGGTGGCCATTGTATTCCAGTTGATCCGTATTACTTGATTGAACGAGCCAAAGCCAGTGGTTTTGATCATGAATTTTTGAAAATTGCCCGCAAAGTTAACAATTCCATGCCAGAATATACGGTTGAATTGATGCAAGATGCTCTCAATAAATTAAAAATCGCCCTAAATGGCACAACGGTTGGTGTGCTGGGAATTTCCTACAAAGCCAATGTGGCTGATTTGCGCGAATCACCGTCACTAAAAATCATCAAGCACCTAAAAAGACATGGCGCCAATGTCATCACTTTTGATCCCTACGTTTTGGAAAGCTCCAGTGAAAAAACTTTGGAAAAATTTTTGCAAAAAGCCGATGCTATAATTTTGGCCACTAATCATCGAGAATTTGAACGGCTCGATCCTCAAATTTTTGAAAAATATAAAGTTAAGGCGATTGTTGATGGCAAAAATTGTCTTGATCCTGTCGCCATTCGAAAATTAAAAATTGTCTACAAAGGAATCGGCCGCTGAGAAAAATTAAACTAAATTTATGTTTCATTTGATAAAATATACATTGATTTTGATTGGACTGTTAACGGTTGCCTATTTTCTCTTGCCTAGATTCGGCTACAAAATTAATATGAATTATTTTACCGAAAGCAAGCAGGAATGTCAGCAACGTCTCAATGATTGTGGTCAAGAGTTGGTCAGACAGGGTACTGAAAATGCCCAATGCAGTCTTGATTGTGTTGATCCTAAATTGATTATTAAAAAGTCAGAAAATTAAATAAATTAGAGTAAATAATTATGAAACTAATCGTTAATCTCCCTGCTTTTAATGAAGCGGAAAAGATAGCTCAAACCATTCAAAAAATTCCTCGAAAAATCGAAGGGATTGATGAAATTTTTGTTCAAGTTATCGATGATGGATCCAAAGACGGTACCGCCAAGATAGCCAAAGAAGCCGGAGCTGACTATGTTTTTTCGCACCAAGTTAATCGAGGAATCGGCATCACCTTCCGCACTGCCGTAGAAAAATCTCTGGAAAATGAAGCTGACATCATGGTCAACATTGATGCTGATGGTCAATTTGATCCAAATGATATCGCAAAAATCATCAAGCCGATCTTAAACGGCGAGGCAGATATGGTCAGTGCTGACCGCTTTGGGGATCACAAAGCTCAAAACATGCCGGCTGCCAAATATTATCTCAATCGTATTGCCGCTTGGATCATTGGAAAATTCATGAATTTCAACATAAAGGATCTAACTTGCGGTTTTCGGGCCTACAACCGCGAAACTCTTTTGCGTCTGAATTTACCAGGACAATTCACCTACACCCAAGAAGTTATAATTGATGCCCTGGGTAAAAATCTTAAAGTCATGTGGATTCCGGTAATCGTTACCTATTTTGCCGAAAGAAAATCCCGAGTGGTAAAAAGCATCTATAAATATGTCAACAACAGCGCTCGCATTATTCTCAAAGCCGTGCGCGACGTCAGACCGATGAAATTTTTCGGAATCCCGGCTTTAATTTTAATTACCATCTCTGTTGGAACCTTCATTTACTTTGCGTCGCTCTACTTCCAAGATTTCAAAATAACCCCCTATCGAAATTATTTGCTCTTAGCTATCACTTTTCTCTTGATCGGTTTGCAATTTTTAGTGTTCGCTTTAATGGCTGATATGATCAAATCCAATCGCAAACTAACCGAAAGCCAGATGTATCTTATGAAAAAGGAAAAATACCAGAAAAAAAATTAGTCATATTGTTATATGAAAATTCTTTTTATATCTCATACTTATCCGCCCATCAGAGGCGGGGTTGAAACTCAAAATTTTGAAATTTTCTCCTGGCTGTCAAAAACCGAAGATGTAAAACTTATTGCCAACAAAAAAAGATGGCTGATCCCGTTTTTTTTCGGTTACGCAGCTATTCGAGTACTTTTTGAAGCCAGAAAATATGACGTTGTTTTGCTTGGAAGTTGTATCTTGGCTCCAATAGGCTGGCTAATAAAAAAAACCGGTCGAACTCCGGTTATTTCAATAGCTCATGGATTAGATTTAAACTGGAACAATCCCCTTTACCAATTTTTTTGGCCAAAATTTTTCGTTCCGGTTCTAGACAAATTGATTGCAGTTGGTAATGAAACCATTGCGGTTGGCACAGCTAGAAATATACCTGAAGAAAAATTTGTTTTCATTCCAAATGGAATCGAAATAGAAAAGTTTTTCAAGCCACACTCCACAGTTGAACTTGAGGAAATAATCAATGAAAAACTAAATGGACGAAAAGTTATCCTATCAACCGGAAGATTAGCTAAACATAAAGGCCTCGATTGGTTTTGCGA
Source organism: bacterium (assembly GCA_003251635.1). GTDB lineage: Bacteria > Patescibacteriota > Minisyncoccia > Moranbacterales > GWC2-37-73 > SZUA-486. The sequence goes on from QKEW01000012.1 coordinate 70,428, forward strand.
AAAAATTCTGCCGTCACTTCCGGATGATATTATTTTCTTGATTGCCGGTGATGGAGAGAAAAGATCTGATATTGAAAAAATAATCAAAGAAAAAAAATTACAAAGCAAGGCGAAAATGTTGGGACGTGTGAATGATCAGGAATTAGAAGTTTTATACAACACGGCTGACATCTACGTTAAACCTAACATTAAAGTTGAAGGAACAATGGAAGGCTTTGGCATAGTTGTGATTGAAGCAGCCTCCTGTAAACTTCCGGTGGTAGCAACAGACTTGGAAGGATTAAAAGACGCCATCAAAGACAATCAAAACGGATTTTTGATTGAACCAGGCGATGCCCAAGGCTTTGTCGACAAAATTAAGCAACTTTTGGATGACGAACGATTCAGAAAAGAGTTTGGTGAAAAAGCCCGTCAGTTCATTTTGGAAAACTACCAGTGGAAAAATATTTCACAAAAATATATCGAAGAGATTTCTAAGGTTTTGCAAAAAAATAAATAATCAAAAATATTCACAATGTTCGCTTTTATTTTCAATCAAATTTTATTTTATTTTGGTGTAGTCTTGTTGCTTTTTTTGCCAGGCTATTTTTTGCTTAGAGTCATCTTTAAGCAAAAAAGTCCTTTTTCAAGTGAAGAAAAGTTTTTGCTTTCTTTGGCTTTGAGTGTCGGAATAGTTGATTTTTTTATGCTGATTTTAGGTAAAATCGGCCTACCCTTGAGCCGCGGCTTTTTATTTGGCACGGTTTTTCTTTTCATTGTCCTTCTGATTTACCTGCCTTCTTTATTTGATAAGATAAAATTTTTACGCCAAATCAAAAAAAGATTGGCTATTAAAAAAGCTGGGATAACTTTTGAAAAATTACCCAGACTTTCTCAAAAACAAAAACTTCTGATTATCCTGACTCTATTTTTGACTGTTTTTATAAAAACGATTTATCTGGAAAAAACGGTTTTTCCGACTTCAACTGACATGGGCCATCACATGTATTGGGCAAAACTGATTACTACCAGTGAGCAGTTACCCGTTTATGTTGAATCCGATATCATTCAAACATCCGGTGGCTATGCCATTAGCCAACCCGAACCAATCGCTGATTTTATTATTGGCGAACATTTAATTTTTGCCGCTTTGGGTTCCCTGACTAAAGCGGATTTTGTTTCGGCCTTCCCTTCCTTGGTTTTATTGCTTTTTAATATAGCCACCGCTTTAGCAATTTTTGTTTTGGCTCGTCAAATTTTTCAAAAACATCCACAAGGATCAAACATTGCGATCTTGGCCTTGTTTCTGGCTGGTCCCCTTTTCGCCTTAGCTTCTCCTCAAGCTAAATTTGTCAGTGGCGGTGTCATTGGCAACACCTTGGGAAACTTTTTTATTCCCATCATCCTGTTGCTTTTGTTGAAAGCTCTTGAACAAAGAAAATCCGTCTTTCTTAGCTTGGCCTTATTTTTGAGCCTAACCTTGGTTTATACTCATCACCTCAGCACCTTTGTTTTTCTTTTTTCTTTGATTTCTACTTTTTTGATCTTTTTTCTTTTTAATCTCAAGAAAATCCCAGCCTATCTGAAAAATTGGCTACGACTTATAGCTAGTCCCTGGATTTGGCTGGTTATCGTTTTTGGAATTTGGATGGTATTTGAAATTTATATTCCCAGCTATCTCAATTCTTCAGCGGTAGGAACAGCTGTCGGCACACCATCTAAATCAACTCGAACCGGATTAAGCTTTCAGCAATTAGCCTCAGCTACCGGTCAAATTCGTCTAATTTTGGCGCTCTTAGGAATGATCTTGATTGTCTGGCAAAAAAGATTGCGCAACTATGGTGAAACACTGTTGTTTGCTTGGGCTTTCGTTATTTTCATCATGTCCCTTTTCCCAGGATGGCTTTTTGTGGATATTCCTTCGAGTCGAATTGGCAATTATCTAATTTTTCCACTAATAATCCTTGCGGCTTTTGCCTTGGTAGAATTTTTCAACTTTTTCAAAACTCAAAATTCGTCCAGATTCACCTTTTTGAAACCTTTCTATGTTATATTGATTTTCTTCATTCTTAGCGCCCTGATTGCTCAAAATGGAATGTCAGACAATGCTACTTCACTTTCTGATGGTGGAAATTCTCAAGCTGCCCTTCAAACTTTTCAAGCCTCAGCTTATTTATCCAAATTTACCAATTCCAAAGACGTGGTTTTGAAAGACCATAACTATCTGACTGCTGATTCTTGGATTAAACTCTATTTCATGAACGGCTACAACTTCCCCTTTTCTCGCAGTTATTTCAAGCGCTATGAGGATGCCGTCAATGAGCGGGAGCAGTGCACCTTGCAAATGATCTCAACGCCCAATTCTCCCGAGGCGCAAAAATGCTTTGAAGGAACTGGCGTAAATTTCTTAATGATCAATCCGCTCTATGACAGCGCCCAATTCAAAAAAAATCGAGAATTTTGGCAAATTTATTCTTCGGATGAAATCGGAATTTTCTATAAAACTGACTAAATTTTAAGACCATGCTAAACAAAATAAACAAAAAAATTATCCGTCAAAACATTTTGGTTTTTATCCTAAGTTTTTTTATCTTGATAAGCTTTTTCTATTTGGCCCTATTGGAAAAAAAGCAACAGGATTTGGATTGGCAGAAAAATTGGTGGTCGCTCTATTTCAACAGTCCCAAAGGCAACGGGCTGGATTTCACCATTGAAAATCACAGTGAAAGTGAGAATTTTCATTGGGAAGTCTATTTGGAAAAATCAAAAAGCTATGAAGGCAATTCCACCATCCCCAAGGGTGATAAAAAATCAATCCTAGTAAATTCCCTGGGCTTAAATGACAAAAAAGTTGTCATCAAAGTAACCAGCAATGACAAAAATAAAGAAATTTACAAAATAATCAGCACAAAATAATCATGAAAAAAGTCTTATTAGTTACTCGTCCAATCGCCCCACCCTGGGATGAAGCTTCCAAAAACTTTGCCTATTTTCTAGCCAAGAACAATCGAGATTTTGAATTTAATCTGCTTACTCCCGGCCAAATTGATTCGCTAGAAAAACACATTCAACAAATACCCATTTACACTTCCAACAGCCTGAATCTTAATTGGAAACAGCGCCTGAAGCTTTTTAAACTTCGCAGCAAATTGAAGGATTTCGATTTGGTTCACTTCATGCTTACCCCAAGCCGCCTGAATTCTTGGGCATTTAAAACTTTTTTGACCAATTCAAAGATTAAAACCGTCCAAACCGTGGCCACTTTGCGCCAAGATCTTTTCTCCGACGAGCAACTCAAAAAAATAATGTTTGCCGATCTAGTCATCACCTATTCCGATTGGGCCAAAAACAAGCTGGAACAGGTCGGGGTCAAGAACGTCAGACGCATATATCCCGGTATTGATCTTGAGCTTAATCGACCGACCGAAAAAGACCCGGAAACCCTGAAATTTTTCAATCTTTCTTCTCAAGATTTTGTCATTACCTACCCAGGTGAATATGTGCGCTTGGGAGCTACTGATTTTCTAGTTAAGAGCCTTCCGCTAATTTTTCAAAAAATACCTACGGCTAAATTTGTTTTTGCCTGTCGAATTAAAAATGAAAAAGATGCTCAAAAAAAAGCAGAGGTACAAAAAAGTTTGCAACAAAAAAATATCTTGGATCGAGTGGTTTTCACTGACACTTTTGCCCAAATGCCTAAACTTTATAATCTTTCTGACATAGTTGTTTTCCCAGTGCAAAATATGCACGGTAAATTTGACGTACCATTGGCCGCCATTGAAGCCATGGCCTGCGCCAAACCGTTGGTTATTTCCAACTTGCCGATTCTGCAAGAATTCGCAAAGCCTGATAATTCTGTTATAATAAACCCGACTGATCAAGCCGAATTTATCAAAGTTTTGCAAGAATTGAAAAATGATCCGCTCAAATGCGAATCTCTGGGGAAAGCCGCCAGAAAATATGCCCAAGAAAATTTTGATATTCTCAATGTCAGCCAAAAATATTCGGAGATTTATAACTCGCTAATTTGATTTTCCATGAAATATAAAGTTAAGGATATTAACGCCCACAAAAAAGAATTTCAACTTCCTGACATGAAAGTGCCAGTAATTTTTCATACCGGCCAAGAATTATTACCCAATGATCACACTTTTGAACAACTAGAAAACTTGGCCAAAGATGATCGACTCTTTCATCACATCGCCGCCATGAGCGATGTTCATCCAAAAAAAGGTCGCAAAAATCCGACCGGAACCGCTATTGCCAGTCAAAATATTTTGATGCCTCAAATAAACGACACTGCCCCTAACTGTGGAATGCGCTTTTTGAAAACCGATTTAAATGAAGAAAATTTGAGCGAGGAACAGATAAGCGATATTTTCCGACAACTTGTTGAAGCCGTGCCAACCAAAAAATATTTCGGCACGACAATTTCCCATCAAATGGCTTTGGATGTGGCCCGCTTTGGCAGTAAACCCCTTTTAGATCATTTCCAAATCAGGACCAAAAATGAATTGGAAAATACCTATGCCAACGGCAATCTTTTTCGCGATCAAAAAATTTCACAAAAGGATATTCTCGATTGCGTTCCTTCACTCTTTTTTCATATTGGCAAATATCGCTTGGGAATCTTGGGAGCAGCTGGCAATCATTTTTTGGATCTGATGAAAATCACCGAAATCAAAGATGAAAAACTGGCGGAAAAATTAGGTGTCAAAAAGGGTCAATATATTTTTCTGCTTCATACCGGCTCTGGTCTTTTGGGACAATATGCTTCCTACATGTACACACCCAAAAAGAAAGAGCATCTCAGTCAGCAAATTATTCTAAAATTAGGTACTACCCTTTTTTCTAGTCAGAAAAAACGAATTTATGAAAGAGTCAGCCAGAAATTGAAAGAATACAAAAATCGCGACGAATTTTTAGGTTACGATGAAAACAACTTGGAAGGTCAAATGTTTCTGGTCGCCCATAAAACCGCAGCTAATTTTGGTTTTGCTAACCGCACTATTTTGACTGATCAAATTGATCGCACACTGGAAAAAGTTCTGGGACGCCAAGTCGAATTGGATTTGCTCTATGACAACACCCACATTTCCATTGAAAAAGAAAATCATTTTGGCCAAGACGTTTGGATTCATCGTAACGGCGCCGTTCGTGCCAATGGTCCAAGTCGCATGAAAGATCATTCTCTTTTCAGCCAAACTGGCGAGCCGGTTTTCATCCCTTCCTCCATGAGCACCCCGGCCTATTTGGGGGTTGGCACTGATAACAACGAATCGACTTTCTTTTCCGCCGGACATGGAACTGGCCGCCGAGCCGAGGCACAAAAAGACAGAGCTGCCGACAAAAAAGAACTTTTTGAAAAAATGGAAAAAAGCCAAGTCAAACTTTTCAATGCTAAGTCCAAAGGTGTCATCAATCAGGACAGCGCCTATTATAAAGATGTAGAAGAAGTAATTTCCGGCATGCAAGACAATCAAATCATAAAGTTAGCAGCTAAAATGCAACCAGTGGCTGTTTTGATGTATTAAACTTATGAAAATTATTTCCATTTCCGGGTTGGATGGCAGTGGCAAATCCACCCAGATCGAAAAACTCAAAAAACATTTTCTCAGAAAGAACCAAAAGGTTTTTTATCTTCACGCTATCGAATTTTCTCTGGCCAATAAATTCAAGAATTTTCGACAAAAATATTGTCCGCTTTGTCGGATTTTCAAACGTTGCAAAATTTCGACCGAAAATTCCCAAAGCGTCACTCGGGCCAATTGGCTGCAAATCCAGCTGCGCAAAATCCAACTCTTGATTGATATTTTGCGGTTTCGCAGCTTTATGCGCCAAAATAAAAATCATTTTGATGTTATTCTTTCCGATCGTTATTTTTTTGATTCAATAATCAACATTCAATACCTCTCGCTCTCTGGTCATTCTGAGCAAAGCGAAAGACCTGATCCGGATTTGATGAAAAAAAATAGCCTGGGTTTTTTACTCAAAATGGCTGCCAAAATTATTCCCCAACCAAATCAGACTTTTTTCCTGGACGCCGAACCAGCTCTAATCATGCAAAGAAAAAGAGTGCCAGATCAAGGCTTGAAATACCTCCAAGCTAAACGTGAACTTTTTGAAGAGAAAATCACCGATTGGCAAATGCAGCGAATTGATGGCAATCGAAATGAAGAAGAAGTTTTTGGAGAAATTACAGAAAGTCTTTAATCTTTTTTAGCAATTCAAAAACCGCCCGAACGACACTGCGTCCCGGGCGGTTTTTATTTTATATCTAATTTCCTTCTGTTTTAGAAAGTTCCCCCCAAAAAAGAATAGAGGATGTCAGCGCTCCATGCAAAAGCAAGGAAGCAAACAAATATGCTTTCATTAAAGACGTGTCATGGTCCAACTCAACTAACAAAGCCTGTAAATTCACCGATAAATTAAATCCTAACAAAAAGAAACAAGACCCAATTGCTAGAATGAAAATAGCTTCCATTCCCTTGGTTTTTCTCACAGCAACACTAAGGGAACAAAAAAAGGCTAACGATATCATAATCACCGGAAAAGACCCCAAAAGAATAATCATTTTGATCCTACCTTTCATCAAAAAGAGTTTAAAAAAAGTTTATATGAATCTAATCTTTCCCTTATCCCTTATTTAAATAAACGATAAATTTTCAAATCAACTATTTGATGCTAAAATATAGTATATTAGCAACGTTTATTCATAGCATAAAATCAATCACATGTCAAGCAATTTCCTTTTAAAGAGCGCTTTCTGGCTCACGGTTTCTGAAATTATCTATAACCTTTCCGGCTACATCATCCACTCCGCGGTAGGGCGAATTTTGGGCCCAGCCGACTACGGTCGCTATGGCTTGGTGGTAACTTTGACCACCATGGTCATCATCTTGATCGGCAACGGCATTCCGACCGCCATGAGCAAATATTTGAGTGAAATTTTCCACAGCCATCCCGAAAAAGTCCAGCCCATCAAAAAACAGGCTCTGAAACTGCAGATCCTGATTATTAGCGCAATCACCCTGCTTTTCTTTCTGGCCGCTCCCTTGATCGCCCGAATTTTGGGAGATCTGAGCCTAACCAATTTGTTTCGCCTTTCCACTTTGATTATTCCAGCTTTTGCCAGCGCCTCTTTTTATTTTTATTACTACACCGGCATCCATCATTTCAACTTGCAATCAATCCTCAAAACATTGCGCTCTCTTTTTCGAGTCATTGCCATCATCACCTTGGCCTTTTTTTTCCACGTTGAAGGTTCAGTAGCTGGCTATATTGTTGCTCCCCTAGCCGTTTTCTTGATAGCTTACCTTATTGATAAATTTAAAATTTCTTCAAAATTTCCCAAAAACAGCACTGAATCATTTGACTGGAAAAAGTTGGCCAACTACGCCTGGCCGGTCACTCTATTCATGCTTTTCTATGAACTGTTCATCTCCATCGACCTCTATCTGGTCCAAGGAATTTTGCGCAACGAGCATCTGACGGGAATCTATAACGGCGCCTTGACCGTGGCCCGTATTCCCTATTTTCTTTTCTATGCTTTGACAATTATTTTGCTTCCAACTATTTCCAAGTCAACTTCTCAAAATAATCATCAGGAAACTTTTTCAATTATTTCCAGTTCTCTGCGCCTGATGTTGATCATGCTTTTTCCGGCCGTGCTGCTGCTATCTTTTTATTCTTCTCAGGTTTTGACTTTGTTTTATGGCGCAACTTTTTCCGAAGGGGCCGCAGCCATGTCAATTCTTTCCGTTGGAGTCGGCTTTTTAACTATTTTTTATGTTCTGAGCTTCGTTATGAACGGAGCTGGCAAGGTTAAGATTCCCATGTGGATTTCCCTGGGCGGGCTAATTTTTAACACTGCCCTAAACTACATTTTGATTCAAAAATATGCTCTGCTTGGTAGCGCCAGCGCTACTGCCCTAGCCTCATTTTTGATTATGATTTTAATGCTAAGCTGCATTCGTCAGAATTTTGCCGTTTCAATCAAGCTAGCCTCTCTTTTCAAGATAATCGCGGCTTCCATAACCACATTAGCCGCCCTATTTTTGCTGCCAAATTCCCAGTTGTTATTCATTCTGTCCTCAATTGTGGCTCTGGGTATTTATTTTGCAATTCTCTACACTTCCAAAGAAATATCTTCTCAGGATTTGCAGCTAGTAAAAAGCTTATTGCAAAGAAAAAAGAAATAACTCTTGTTCGAAAAATAGTTTATTCCTCCAACAAATCATCTTGGCTTTCGTCGTCTTGTTCAAAACACTCTCCTTTGCGAAAGATTTCGTTCCAAGTATAACGCTTTTGAACATTTGAACTCTCACCACAATCAGCTTTAGCCGGTTCAATGACTTGTTTTTGAGCTGTGATTGAATCAGGTTTGGGTTTGAGCTGGAAAACAGTCAAGGTTCCGAATTCTTTTTTACCAACCGTTTCGTAGTTTACCAAATATTTTGCCAACCGATCCTCCCAATTAGCTGCCGTACGATAAATCAGAAAATGATTACCTTCAGCATAAACAGTATTAACAGCCAACATATCTTGGGGAATTTTTCGATCGTTTAAAATATAAATGAACGATCGAGCGTAATAGGATTCACTTTGCAGATAAATCGGGTAACCATTTTGGCGATAAAAATCCTCTAAATAATCGACAATCACATTTTGCTGCTGATAAGTTACCCTGGCCCTTTCTTTCAAAATCCGATCCGGTTGAATTTCAACATCTTGTGTCAAAGCACTACCCAATTGCCAGAATCGCTCCTGAATCGCCGACAAATTCAAGCCGACTAAAACTACTACCAAAACCCAAAAAATAACTCGGCGAGAATAAAATTTTTCCAAAAATTCAAAAATCAGTCCCAACCAAACAAAAGCCAGTGGAGCCGTCACCAGAAAAAATCGTGGCGCAATATCATAGGATAGCGGCGTCATCACCCCAAAAGAAACGATCAGCCAAATCAAGCTCAAAATCAAAAAATCCTTTTTATGTCCTGCTTCTTTATTCCTAAAAAATTCAAAAATCAACAAGATTATTCCTCCGGCATAAAAAACTCCCGCTACCAAACCCGGAATCAAATTTTTTCGACAATCATAATCACACTTAATATCCAAGGGGGCTAAAATTTTGGATCGAGTCTCAATTTTGGGAAGTTCAGCCTGCTCTCGTCCGGAAATTATCAAGAAATGACCGAGAGCATGTTCCGTGAAATTACGCGTAGCTTTTTCCAAAAGATTATGATCACTTTCATCTGATTTATTGGTTACCGCTGCCAAAAATTCCTGGATGTTCTCCCCTCCCGTTTTGACATCATTGATAATCATGGGCGTATAAATCAAAACGATAATGCCCAGGGCTATCAACCAAGCCTGAATTTTAAACTTCGGTCTTTTGATTAGCAAGAAAATTCCCACAATTGTCGGCAAAATCAAAAAAACCAAAAAATGCAATTGGGTGCCGATAGCTACTGAAAAAGCCAAGGCATAGAGCCATCTTTGTTTGTGACCTTCCTGGTGATCAACTATTTTGAGCAAGGAATAGGCGCTGAGTAACATGAAAAATGGAATCAGATTCGGATTCCAAGCAAAGCGCGAATACATTACCAAGAAAATTGAAGTTGAAAAGATTGCCAGCAGACCAGCCGAGATTCGGGTATTAAAATAACGTCTGGCAAATAAATAAAAAAGTGGCATGGTCAAAATCGACAAAATCAAGACTCCCGCTGCCATAGCCGGTGGCGTGGCCCCAAAAACTTTAGCTGTTAGATATTGCATATAATAGAAAGCTGGGCCCAAACGCAAGAAAGAACCGGCTGCCCGCGGACCCTGAAGCGGCAGATAGCCAATTCCATCCTCAGCTGCCTTGAGGGCAATTTTAGCGTCACGTGCTTGATCCAATTCAAAGTGCAACCAGTCTCCAAAATGAAAAGAGCGCAAAAAAACTCCAACTGCCATTATCAAAATCAACGTCCAAATAACTTTTTTTCGATTTTTCATTTTATTGTTAATCCCTTTATTTTTCCAATAAAAAGATGTACTATTAATATGATTAATTAACCTTATTTTAATACATTTTCAACCTCTAATCAAACCTTTTATGTTTAAAAAAATTCTTTCCAAAACCCAGACTGTCTTGAACCAAAAGGCCATTTTTAATCTCAAAAATACCCGAACGATTTTGCTTTTCAATTCTCTGTTTTTCGTCTTAATCGCCAAATTTGTCAGCGATCCACAAATTCTGAAAATAATCCCGCTTTTTTACTTCATATACGCTTTGGAGTTTTTAATTTTGATTATTAATTTGTTTTTCAACTCGGCCACAAAATATTCCCTGACTGAAAAATTGGGAAAATTTCTGAAAACCTTTTTGCCGGCCGAGATTATTTTGATTTTTGGATTATTATCCGCCCCGATCAATTTTAACGTTCTTTTTCATTTGGCTGGCGGGTTATATTTGATCCTAACTGGAATTTGGCTGATTCGAATTCGTCATTTTCATTGGACAGAAAAAGAAAAATCTTCTCAAAGTCCAGCTAGCTTGGCCAAATCTTATCTTCGCTCTCAAGGCAAAGTTATCTTGACGTTGCTTTTACTTGTCATGGCGATCAACTTTCTCTTCGGCATCGATCATCTGGCCAAATTTGCCGCCGTGGATGAACCGCTTTGGACTTTCGAAAGAGTTCCCCAATTTTTCCGCAACATCCTCGATGGCGATTGGGACAAAACCAACATCAGCGATAAACCTGGCATAACCGTGGCCTTGATCTCCGGTTGGGGAATTTTCTGGGAAAATCCCAGGGTTTACAAAAAATATTACAAGGACGGAGAAGTGGATTCTAACCCCTATGACATAGCTGATTTGAATCTGGCCATGCGCCTCCCAATTTTTCTTTTCGCGATTTTTTCCCTGCCGATTTTTTATTTTTTTCTAGAACGCTTATTGGGCAAAACCGCGGCTATTTACAGCACCATTTTGATCGGACTTTCTCCAATTTTATTGGGAATTTCCCGGATCATTAACCCGGATTCCCTGCTGTGGATTTTTGCTCCTCTCTCTTTAATTGCTTTTCTGACCTACTACCGAAAAAGAATCCCGTTTTTTCTCTATGCCAGCGGTTTTTTTCTTGGTTTGGCCCTGCTGACCAAATACGTTGCCAATATCCTACTCATCTTTTTTCTGGGTTGGATTTTCTTGGAATATATTTTTAATTCCAAAAAATATCAAAACATTTCATTATCTCAATACTTAAAACAATCCCTAACTGATTATTTGGTTTTAATTTTTGTCGCTTTGGCCACTTTCTATTTGCCTTTCCCAGCAGCCTGGGTTGAACCGAAATTGATATTGAACGACACTATTTTTTCCCAGGCTTTTCAAAAAACTTGGCCGGTTTTCTTAGCATTTTTCTTGTTTTTGTTGATTGATACTTTAGTTTTAAAAAGCAAGATTTTAAAAACAATTTTAGATTTTCTAAAAAAATATCAAAAAATTATTTTCGCCGGAACAATTCTATTTTTTCTCCTATGCCTGATTTTGACTTTTATTAATGTCTATCTCGGCATGAGCTGGTTTGATTTTGTGGAGATCATCAGCTCACCCAAAACCTCCTATTCGGCCGCCGGTTATCGCGATCTTTTTTTGGCTAATTTCTTTCCATTTGTTTTCACTTTGACACCGATTACCATCTTGGCTTTGATTATTTGGTTATTTTTACAGTTTAGAATTTTTCACAAAAAAACGATCAATCCAAAAATCTCCCTGACTTTCGCTTTGATTGTTTTTATCTTGCTTTATTATCTGGCCACCACCGTTAACCAAGTAGCCGCCACTAACCGCTATCAAATAATACTCTTTCCTTTGGCTATGATTTTGGCCGGATTAGCCTTGGGCACCGCCCATCTTTATTTGAAAAATAAGTTTACCAAAATCAATCCGAATATTTATTATTTTTCAATCATCTTGATTTCAACGATTTCCTTGTGGTCGACAAAACCGCTCTTCATGAGTTATGATTCGATTCTTTTGCCTAATCAATATTATACCAATTTGAAGGATATGGGTGATGGCAGCTACGAAGCTGCGGAATTCATCAACTCCCTGCCCAACGCCGATCAACTGCACGTCTGGACTGACAAGCGCGGGGTTTGCTCATTTTTGAAAGCTAAATGCTTTTCCGGTTTTGATTATGATATTTTCTGGCAAGAAGGTATTGATTTAGCCGTGATCTCAGCTGGTCGGCAATCCCGAACCACCAAACTCATCCACACTTATTTGAATTCAACTAAAAAAGCCATCGTTCGATTTGATTGGCTCTATGACAAAAGCGACCAGGATGTAATTTTCGACTTACCAATCAATCAACGCCCAGCCAATTTCATAAAAGTCATCAAAATAAACGACTTGGAAGATTACCGCAATATTCCAGATCCAGCTAAGATAAAACCTTAAACTTTTAGAATTATTTCTTTCGATTTTGTAAATAGAAAGGCAGCGCTAAGCAACTAATTAGCATTTGTAAAATCCGACTAACAAAAGCTACCAACACGGCCACGCCCAGTGGTATCCCAAAAAAACCAAAAAAAGTCGCGTAGGCCCATTCTTTTATGCCGATATTATTGATGCTGATTGGAATGGAAGAAACTATACTACAAAGAAAAATTACCGAGAGGTAATTTAGCACATCAATTTTTATTCCCAAAGCTAAAAACAAAACGTAATTAGCCAAGGCCAAGCCAACCAAGGAAAATAAAAAAGACATCAAAATTGATTTGGCTAAAATTTTAGTCTCTGAATATCTTCGCAAAATCGAGCTGAAATTTACCACTTTTTGAGGTAAAAAATTAAAAAAACGACGCCAAATATCCAAATTAAAACTAAACTGCAAAATTACCAAAAAAACCAAACTAATCCAACCCCCCAGCAGCAGAAAAAACAAGATAGGACTGTTCTTGATAATGGCCAGATTCCAGGTAGCGAAAACTAAGAATAAAATCAGAGCGCCAATCAAGCCACTTAGCCGATCCATCACAACTCCGGCCGCCGCTTCTTTCATTTTCCCGTTCTTCTTTCCCAACTGATAAATTTTAAAACCGTCTCCCCCAATAAATCCAGGCAGAAAATTATTAATAAAAGTTCCCGTCCAATATAGCTTCAAAAAGTAAAAAAACTTGCCGCTAACTTCAAGGTAGGAGCTCAAAACTCGCCACTTCCAAGCCGAAATAAACACGCCAACAGCAAATAACAATAAATAGAGGAAAATCCAAAAAAGATTGGCTTCGTGCAGATCCAGCCAAGTTTGATGCCAATCAACTCGCCAGATCAGATAGCCGATCAAACCCAAACTGACAATTAATTTTAAGAAAAACTTAGTGATTTTTTTGCTCATGAATTTTTTGATAAAGCTGGAAATATTGCTCAGCCACTTTTTGCCAACTCAATTGTTCAGCCTTGATTCGACTGTTTCTGCCCATCTCTTTTTGCAAATTTGGGTCCAAAATTAATTTCTCTATTTTAATTGCCAAATCATCCGGATCATTTTTCTTTACCAAAAAACCATTGCAACCATCTTCAACCAATTCATCCGCCCCGCCGGTTCGAGTGGAAACTATCGGCAAGCCCGAAGCTAAAGCCTCCAACATGGCGTTGCTCATGCCCTCATTAAGTGAAGGCAAAACAAAAACCTTGGATCGTTGATAGAAAGACAGAATTTTTTCATGCGCCACTTTTCCAACAAACCTGATTGGTCCTTCCATTTTTTTCTCCCGTACCAATTCTTCAAGTTCAGTCTTTTGATTGCCCTCACCAATAATATCCATCTTGATTTGAGGATATTTCGGCAATAATTTCTCCAAAGCCAAAATCAAATATTTAATTCCTTTGCGATGAGTGATACGGGTGCCTCCTAGGGTCAGATGAAAATCCAAATCTTCCCTATCAGAAACCGGGAAAAATTTTTCCGTATCAATCCCATTATAAATCACTTCGATCTGTTGATTGGAGTCGGTTTTCAATGCCAATTCTTTGAGTCCCTGACTATTGGAAACGACTGCCTTTGCCTGATTCCAAATCTTTTTTACCAATGATTCGGTTAACTTATAGATAAAACCGAAGCGATCGCTATAACCCGGCACATCAGAGCCCCGCAAAGAAATGACGTAAGGTATTTGATATTTTCTAAACAATCTCCAGGAAATCGCCCCACAGGGAATCGTAAAAAAAGAGTGCGACAAATCATAGTGATTTTTTCGGCAAAGATTTTGAGCAAATTTCCAAGCCTTCCAAGTGTAGAGCAGCAAATCCTTCTGAGATTGATAGTGCAGATTTTTTGCATTTTTGCCGATTGGCAATTTATGGATTCTGACGTTGGTCGAAATTTCTTCCAAATGATAGTCACCGTCAATTGAAGAGGTTACCAAGTCAACTTCCAGATTCGGCATTTTGGCGTATTCTTGCAAAATATAGGCGGTTGCATTGGCCGCCCCGCCACCCAAAGGTGGATATTCGTAATTAAAAAATAAGACTCGAACTTTTTTCATAAAGTTTTTTTATTTTCCACAATTCTTTTTTTGTGCGATTTTTTTGCCGATCGCTTTGTCAAAAATTCTTTCCACCACCAAAAATGCCAAGAAGATTACCAATAAAGACAAGGTGAACTTATTGAATTTGTGAGCAATTGATAAGGCCGCCTGACCGAAAAAGTAGCCCAGCGTCAAAAAAATTATCACCCACAAAAAAGAAGCTCGCAATTGCACTCGAAGAAAATCCCAAAAATTAATTTTCAAAAATCCCAAAACTAAAATAGTCGAGTGGTTGAAACCATACAAAAATTTGGAAATAAAAATCAAACGGAACGGATTGCACTCAATTGAAGGAAACATTCGCTTAACTCTTCTTTCGGCAAACTTGATTAATCTTTGACGCGGATATTTTTCTTTCAAAAAACGACCGGTCCAGTACCATAAAACATCCCCCGCTAAAACCCCCAGCATAGATACCCAAAAAACATCCACGAAATCAAAAGCTCTGAGTCGGGAAAGCACACCGGCTGCCAGCATGAAAAGTTCTCCTTCAAAAATCAAGGCCACAAACAAAACCAGATATCCAATATACCGATGATTCTCTACCAAAAAAATAAAACTTGTGACATTATCCATAAAACACGTTATTCCTTTCTTAGATCCACTAGGACTAGCTGGATTTTTTGATTACCGTTCCAATTATCTTTTTGCAAATTAAAGGCCGCATCTATTATATCGCCTTTTTGCAAATGTGAAAATTCCCCCGCCTTATAGAAAAAGATGGCCTCCAAAATCTTTGGGTCATCGGAATTTCCACTCAAAAAAAGTTTGAGGTGGTTTTCCTTACTACCCATTTTTCGAACTTCCATTATTTCCATTTGGCGACTTGCCAAAATTGGCTCAGGATTTCCTTCCCCAAATGGACGAAGCTGTTCAATTTCAGCCGCCAATTCAAAATTTAGATCACCCGAGCTAACCTCAACATCGATTCCTAACTCCGGATCAGTTTCCTGGCCATCTAAAATCTTTTCGATTTCCGAATCCATTTTTTGATAAAACTTTTCCAAATTTTCATTTTTTATTGAAATTCCAGCTGCCTGAGCGTGACCGCCAAATTTCAAAAGCAATTCGCTGCATTTTTCAATAACTTCAATGATATTGACTGCTGGGATCGAACGAAAGGACCCAACACTTTCAGTTTCTCCTTTTTGCAAAACAGCTGCCGGCTTATTGAATTTATCGCTAATTTTGCCAGCCACCAGACCAACGATTCCAATGGGAAAATCTTCTTGGCAGGCAAAAATAAATTTCTTGGAAGCAAATTTATCCGCTGCCATAGCTTTAACTTTCTCCGTCACTGCTTCTGTCATTTTCTGGCGATTAGCATTATTCTCCTCTAGCTCCAAAGCCAGTACTCGCGCCGCTGCAATATCCTTTTCAACCAACAAATTATAGGCTAGATTGGCGTGATTGATCCGACCAGCCGCATTGATACGCGGAGCAATTTTGAATCCCACATCGCGACTTGTTGGCAGATTGTTTTCATCAATATTAAGCCGAGCCACCGCAAAAATCTGTTGCAAGCCAATCCGCTTGGTCTTAGATAAAACCAAAAGGCCAAACTTGGCAAAAAGACGGTTTTCATCCAACAAAGGAACGCAATCTGCAATAGTTCCGATCGCCACCAAATCTAAAAACCACTTAGTCTGATCCAACTCCTCTGGCAACAACTTTTCAAACAAAGCTTGCGCCAACTTGAAAGCCACTCCAACCCCAGCCAAATCGCTAAAAGGATAACCACAGTCCTTTACCTTTGGATTGATAATCGCCAAAGCCGTTGGCAGTTTTTCCGGTACATGATGATGATCAGTTATGATCACATCCAAACCTAGTTGCCGTGCCAACTCAACTTCCTTTACTCCTGTAATTCCACAATCAACCGTGATGATCAATTTTATTTCCTTTTGAGCTAATTCTTGAATAGCTTTTGAGTTCATTCCATAGCCTTCACTTTTTTTATCCGGAATATACACCAAAACCTCCAGGCCGACTTTTTCCAGGGTTTCTTTCAAAATAACTGAAGCCGTGATTCCATCGGCGTCATAGTCTCCAAAAACCGCCACCTTTTCGTGCTTCTCTAGAGCTTGGGTAATTCGTCCCACCGCTTTTTGCATGTCCTGAAAAAGCCAAGGACTGTGAGAGTTTTTTTGATAATCCAATTTGAGAAAATTTTCAATTTCTCCCAAATTTTTCAAACCACGCTTACTCAAAATTTTCAACAAGACCTCAGACCATTTTTTTTGGCTGATTCCAATATTATCAAAAGAAATTTTATCTGAATTAATTTTCCACTTCATTTAGCCATCATTTTCAACAATTATCGCCCAAAGCCCGACACTAAAAAATAATTTTCACATCAACTGCCACCGCGGCTTGTCCATCATTATAGACAAATAAGGGATTAATATCCAGCTCTGCAATTTGCGGCAAATCCTGGGCCATATTCATCAAGCCTTGAATTATCAGAGCAAGCTCTTTGACATCAAACTCTTTTTGCCCACGAGTTTGCCGGAATAAGAAACTGGTTTTTCCTTTTTTGAGTTTTTCTTCAATTTCAACCAAATTCAGCGGGGCTACAAAAAAATCTACCATCTTGAAAACTTCCGTATAAATCCCACCCAAACCAGCCACCACTATCGGACCAAAAATTGGATCACGGTTAATTCCCAAAATCAATTCCATACCCCTTGAAAGCATTGACTGGACCAATACTTTCTCGCCATTAAATCTGGTTTGAAAATCAGCCAGGGCCGCTTTCAATTCATCTGCATTTTTTATATTTAAAACCAAAGCTTTCTGATCGGTTTTGTGCAAGACTTGGTCGCTGTCAATCTTAGCCACCACCGGATATTCAATCTCTTGGGGAATTTGATCTGTTCCACTCAAATGAAAAGACTGGACCGTCTTAATCCCATAAAGCTCCATGACCTTAGCGGCTTCCAAAAAATCCAAAGCTTTGCGTCCGCTTTTTTGAGCTTTTTCCAAAATTTCCCCAGCCATTTTCTGGTTTTCAGTTTGACTTTCCGCTAGCGACTCTCCATTTTCAATTGTCAGATTTTTTCGTTGCTGCCAAACATAGAATCTGTTTAAAATTTCCACAGCTTTTTCCGGAAAATCAAAAACTAAAATTCCATTTTTTTGCATTTTAGCTCGAGCCTCTTCAACCAACTGGCCACCGACAAAAGCCGCTGCCACGTTTTTGCTTGACCGTTTTTTAAAATCAATCAACAAATCCGCAACGGCCCCTACCGGGGTTTTTTCTTGTGGAGTCAAAATCGCGATGATAGCTCCCAGCTCCTCTTTTTCCAAATTCTCCAAAGCCCAAGCGTAACGCTTCTCATCAGCATCCCCCAAGATATCAATCGGGTTATTGACCGAGCCTTCGGCTGGCAATTCTTTTTGAAGTTGAAACTTGAACTCATCAGAAAAATCTGCCAACTGAATCGTTTTACCCTTGAAAGCATCGGTAGCCAAAACTCCACCTCCACCAGCATTGGTAATTACCGCTACTTTCTCATTAGAAAACTCCCTGGCCGCTGAAAATATCTTCAACGTTTGCAAGAAATCTTCCAAAGTCTCGGTTCGCACCACTCCGACTTTTTCAAAAACTGCCTCTACAATCTCATCACTGCCAGCCAACGCACCAGTATGTGAAGAAATGGCCTGTTGAGCCTTGGCAGTTTTGCCAGCTTTCAAAATCACAATCGGTTTTTGACGCGCCACTCTTTCAGCCGTTTCAATAAATTGCGCTCCATTTTTTATTCCCTCCAAATACATGCCGATAACTTTGGTTTTTTGGTCTTTTTCCAGTTGCTCCAAGATTTCAGTTTCACTTAGCTGCATTTTATTGCCCAAAGAAACCAACAAGGAAAAACTTAAATTTTCTTTTTTGGCCACATCCAAGATAGCCACCAGCAAAGCTCCGGATTGCGAACCAAGAGCAATCGAACCATCTTCCGGCATCCCAACCGCGAAAGAAGCGTTCAATTTCAAACTGGGATTGAGAAATCCCAAACAGTTTGGCCCCAAAATGTTCAAACCTTTCTCGCGAGCCAAATCAGCCAATTCTTTTTCCAATTGAGCCCCCTCTTTGCCAGTTTCAGCAAAACCGGCTGAGATTATCACAAAATTCTTGACTTTGGCGGAATTTTTAACCACATCCAAGACAAATTTGGCCGGCACTACCACCACAGCCAAATCAACCTGACTTTCGATTTCATCCAGATTCTGATAACATTTTTGCTTAAAAAGCTCAGTATAGGAAGGATTAACTAAAAAAATCTCTCCGGCAAAGCCAAGTTTCAAAACATTTTCTGCAATGGCTGTGCCAATTTTGCCTGGCTTTTCACTGGCTCCTACCACTGCTACCGACTTGGGCTCAAAAAAAGAAGAAAAGTTTGCTTTTTCCATAGATTCTTAGTGTAATTTATCCATTTATCTTTCAATTATACACCAATTCCCAAGCGACCGAAACACCCATGACAAAATTTAATACGTATTATAATCCTTACCAAATTTTTTATTTCAGATCCAAATAATGTTTTCTCTTTTTCTCCTCAAATTTTTCAATAGCATAGCGCAGCATTGTACGGGACATTTTCAGGGCATGCTGATCCAAAAAATCACATTCAACTTTTTCGCTGCAGCGCTTGCCAACTTCGCGCAGCATCCAACCAACCGCCTTGTGAATCAAATCCTGCTCATCGCCCAAAAGCTTTTTGGCAATCTTCAAGGTCCATTCGCATTCACCGTTTTTAGTGAAATGAAAGGTGGCCAAAATGGCAATTCGTCTTTCCCATAAAATTTTCGACTCGGCCAGTTCCAGCAAAATTTTTCGATCTCGATTTTTCAAATAGGCTCCCGCAATTTTGTCAGCCGTCAAATCAACCAAATCCCAATTGTTGATAAATTTGGTATTTTGCCAATAAATTTCAAAAATATCTTTTTGGGTTTTCTCGTCACCTCTTTCAAATTGATCCACCAAAACCAGCAAGGCCCAGAGACGCTCTTCGTGAAAAGCGGAGTGCAGCAAAGTCAAAATATCTTCGCGAGAAGCCTCTCGATATTTTTTGACCAAACGACGAATTTCCGGCACCACGATTCCCAAAAACTGATCGCCTTCACCATACTGCCCCTGACCAGTCTTGAAAAACCGCCGCAAAATTTGGGCTTTTTCAATACTAGCCACTTGTCTCAAATCTTTTTTAATTTTGGAAATTTCACTTTTCATTTATTTTTCCGCTTAACATCAAACAATTTTTCATTTACGTAAACATTACTTACATATGTAAGTAAATCTATCACACTTTAGTGTTACTAAAAAATAAAAAACGGCCGACAATCGACCGCTTTTAGTCTTTTAATCTAACTCTCGAAGTTGCTCGACCAGTTTTTTCTGCTGGCGAGAAAGTTTTCTGGGAACGTCCACCACGATTTTAACCAGATGGTCACCTCGCGAAGATCCCTGCAAAACTGGCACGCCTTTGCCTTTGATTCGGAAAGTTTCACCTGACTGAGTTCCCGACGGCACTTTCATGGTAACTTGACCTTCGATTGTTTTGATTGGAATTTTGTCACCCAAAACTGCTTGAGCAAAAGAAACGTGTTGGGAAGAAAGGATATCATTGTTTTTTCGCTGAAATTCCCGATGCGGTCGCACATGCACATTCACATAGAGATTGCCATTGGGAGCACCTTTCTCTCCGGCCTCTCCGGCACCGCGAATTGAAATTGTTTGACCCGAATCGATTCCGGCTGGAATTTTGATATTTATTTTTTTCTCCTGTTTAATGCGACCGTCTCCTCCGCACTTGTGACATTTTTTGGAATAGGTCTTGCCTGATCCCTGACAGGTTGGACAAGTTGAAACCTGCGCAAATGATCCAAACATACTGCGCACCGTTTGTTGAACTTTGCCAGACCCCTTGCAGGTCAAACAGGTTTCTTCTTTGGCACCCGGTTCTCCTCCTGTTCCATGACAAACATCACATTCGGTTTTCAAATACAAATTTATATCCCGATCTGCACCATTGACCATTTCTTCAAAAGAAATCTCCACATCCACCTGCACATCGTTGCCTGGTTGTTTTTGACTGCGCGAGCGACCACCCCCAAAAATATCAGAGAAAATATCTCCAAAACCTTCGCCGAAATCTCCGGAAAAACCACCTTGAAAACCGGAAAAATCAAATCCGCCTTGAGAAGAAAAACCGCCAAAGCCACCCTGTCCGCCACTGCCAAAAGTTTGACCAAACTGATCATATTGAGCTCGTTTGGTTTTGTCAGAAAGAGTCTGATAGGCTTCGTTAATTTCTTTGAATTTTTTTTCATCCCCGCCAGCTTTGTCGGGATGATATTTGTGGGCCAGTTTTCGATAAGCTTTTTTGATCTCATCATCTGAAGCTCCCTTGGAAATGCCTAAAGTATCGTAAAAATCTTTTGCCATAATCTTTCAGAAAAATTAATTGCTATTTTTTCCTTGCCCAACCATTCTACAACCAAAATCAAAACTTAGCAATCCCCTCGGACGAGTGCTAATTAATAACTTTTTATTTAAACGATTATTTCCGCCAAACGATCTTCCAATTTTACCCGCACAATGGCTGTTTTTTTCAAAATCCAAAAAACCATTGAAGCCAGATATAGCCAAAAAAAACGCAAAAATGGACCGAGCGAAAGCAGAGTCAAAAGCAAAATTAAGGCCAAGACAAATGAAAGCAGCTGGGGAGAATTTTCTTGTCCCCTCACAACCGAAAATTTGCTCATCCTGGAATTTATTAAGGCCACAAAAACATCGTTTACCTTCTCGTCTCCCGCAATTTTGAAACCAGCCGTCTGAGAAAGTTGTTTCTTCCAATCATCAACAACGATCTGTCGCAATTCGCTCTCACTGACCGAAGCGCTGCTTGAAAGAATATCATTCATCTTATTGTCAGATTGCTTGGCGGAAATGACCTCATAGAGTTCGGCCAAAAAATCGTCCATGGAAATCTGATCACTCTTCATTTTGGAAAAATCGGGAGAGACCTTGGATAAACTCCAATCAATAATTCCATTTGTAAGTTTATTAGAATCAAGTGACAAGTTTATTTCAGGTAAATTTCTGACCGTAAAATAATATTGACTGGTTACAATCAAAGAAAGAGCGACAATTATGTAAAAAATGCTTCGCTGAGAATTGCGGCGAAAACTTATTTTCAAACTGGAATCAAAATCTCCACAAGCAATTACCCAGCCCTTGAAAAGAAGCAGGACTCCAACCAAAACAAACAACAAATGGCCGGCCTTAAAAACAAAAATTAGACTCAAGGCCGTCACTCCAAAACAAACGGCCAGAATCATCAATCTTTGGCGCTCCAGAGCAAAAAACAAAACCAGACAAACAGCCAAAATGGAAAATATCAAAAAGGGCCACCAAAAATTACTAGCCGATTCTACCATTATTGCCCGATCGATTGACCACCAAGACAATAAAGCGCTTACCAAAATCACAACCATCAGGATTTTATTCAAATTCTTTTTTAACATTATTTTTGTTTTAGTTTTTTGTTATTCATATGTTTTCATTTTAACATAAAACCTGAAAAATTTCCTTGGAAATTGAAAAAGGCGAAGTCCGTTTGGACTTCGCCTTTTCGCGAAACAATTCAATCGCCCGAGTCTTCACCACCCAAAACCAGTGGCTCAGACTCATCTTCATCAAAATCATATTCTTCCAAATCTTCTTCCTCGGGAAATAAAGCGAGAAACTGCTGAATTTCCACAGGGATTTCCGGGATGATAAACATCGGGAGGTAAGAGCAATAAGCCAACATTCCATCTATTGATTTTTTCACGGCCAAGGCTTGGTGATGAGTTCTGTTCGGATTATATATCTTATAAAGCTCAAAAACTTTTTCACATCCCAAGAAAAAAGCCAATAAACTTAATGTCTCATCATTAATGCTGAGTTTTTTAACCGGGTCAACACTTTCCGCACCATAAGGATCCTCGTCCAGAGGCACAACCCAGAGATAGCCGTTAGTGATTTTTTTATTCTTACAAGCTCGATAAATATCGCGCTTGTATTCGCTAACTGCATTGAATAATAAAGTTTGATATCCGGCCAAAATGTCCATATTGGCCGGATTAAAAACCCAAATATTTTCCAAATGGGTTCGCAAACCATTTTTGAGAAAATCCAAAAAGTCAGCTAGATAAAACTCCACTCTTCCGACATTTTCAGCGTTAACATCATCGCCGAAGTAAAAAGTTATATCGTTATAATCAGTATCAACAATCATCAGCTGCGCTAAATCGTCATCTAATGAAAAATTAAAATTAAGCTTGGAATTCCATTTATTACTATTGCAAATTGCCACGCTCATGCCCGTCAATAGCCAACCCGGGATTTTTAAGTGTTTAATAACAACCAATGCTCTGTTACTTTCCCTGGCGTTAAAAATTTTTTTCAAGCCTTGATATCCAAGACACCACTTACCACCACCTGTTACCAAAGTCAAAAATAAGTTTTTCATCTTCAAATACCCTTTCTCCAGAAATTTTAGCCCCTCGCCTAAAAACCTAATTGTTAAGCTACTTTTTTTAAACTTCCCAAAACTTTAGCACAAAGTCTGAGAAAAATCAAGCTTGGGACACCAAAAAACGAGGGATTGCTCCCTCGTTTCTGGTCAGAAAATATTCAACTAAAAGTTCAACTTATTTTTTCTCCTGATCGTCTTTTTTATCCTCTTCAACCTCGGCGTCTTTCGGTTTTTCTTCGCTGCCTTCGGTTTTCTTTTCTCCTTCAGCCCCAGCCGCCGGGCCTTGAGCTTCTTCACTGGCTTTATAGAGCTTTTCGCCAATCTTTTGCGCGACTGCACTCAAGCCTTCAGTCTTAGCCTTGATTTCTTCCAAGCTGTCGCCGTTTTTGACCTTGTTCAATTCTTCAATAGCTTCTTCAACCGGCTTTTTCTCTTCGGCGGTAATTTTATCCCCAGCATCCTTCAAAGCTTTTTCAGTGGTATAAACCAAAGTGTCCGCCATATTGCGCGCCTCGATCAATTCTTTCTTGCGCTTATCCTCTTCGGCATGCATTTCAGCTTCTTTGGTCATTCTTTCAATTTCCTCTTTGCTCACTCCAGAGGAAGCTTCAATCTTGATTGACTGTTCCTTGCCAGTCGCCTTATCTTTAGCAGTTACGTGCAAGATTCCGTTGGCATCAATATCAAAAGTCACTTCCACTTGCGGCACTCCGCGCGGAGCCGGTGGAATTCCATCCAACATAAACCTTCCCAAGGTTTTATTGTCAGTCGCCATCTCGCGTTCACCTTGAAGCACGTGAATTTCCACACTCGGTTGATTGTCAGCGGCGGTTGAGAAAATTTGCGATTTAGCGGTTGGCACAGTCGTGTTGCGGTCAATCAAAGGTGTACGAACCCCGCCCATAGTTTCGATTCCCAAAGTCAATGGAGTCACATCCAAAAGCAACACATCCTTAACCGAACCTTCCAAAACTCCGCCTTGAATGGCTGCGCCCAAAGCCACGACTTCATCCGGATTAACTGTGATGTTTGGTTTTTTGCCAAAGAATTTTTCAACTGTTTGCAAAACCAAAGGCATTCTGGTCATTCCTCCCACCATCACTACTTCGTTGATTTTCTTAGCATCCAATTTAGCATCCGCCAAAGCCTTCTTAACCGGTTCCAAAGTTTTTTCTACCAATTCACTCACCAATTCTTCCAATTTAGAGCGAGTCATTTTCATCACTAAATGTTTCGGACCGCTGGCATCGGAAGTAATGAAGGGTTGGTTGATTTCCGTTTCCATGGAAGTTGAAAGTTCAATCTTAGCCTTTTCAGCTGCTTCTTTAATTCGTTGCAGCGCCAAAGGATCTTTGGATAAATCAATTCCCTCCTGTTTTTTGAATTCCTCCAAAATCCAACTGATGATTTTTTGATCAAAGTCGTCTCCACCCAAGTGCGTATCGCCATTGGTTGACTTCACTTCCACCGTATCATCGCCAACTTCCAAAATGGAAATATCAAAAGTTCCTCCTCCCAAATCATAGACGGCAATTTTCTCATCTTTCTTCTTGTCAAAACCATAAGCCAAGGCGGCTGCTGTCGGCTCATTGATGATGCGACGCACTTTGAGTCCAGCAATTTCCCCAGCTTCTTTGGTAGCCTTTCGCTGTGAGTCATCAAAATAAGCTGGCACGGTGATCACGGCTTCTTCAATTTTTTCCCCCAATTTCTCTTCGGCATCCGCTTTAAGTTTTTGCAAAACCATGGCGGAAATTTCTCGTGGAGTATAGTCTTTGTCTCCCATGGTTACTTTCACTCCGCTTTCTGCTTTGACAATTTTGTAGGGTAAAATATCCAAATCCCTCTGTACTTCCGGATCCTCGAAACTTCTTCCAATCAAGCGCTTGATTGAATAAAGGGTGTTACCTGGATTGGTCACAGCTTGACGCTTGGCCAAAAGACCCACCAAACGCTCGTTGGTTTTGGAAATTGCCACCATTGAAGGTGTGGTACGATTTCCTTCTTTATTTTCGATAATTTCCGGTTTACCACCTGAGATCACCGCCATAGCACTGTTGGTTGTGCCCAAATCGATTCCTAAAATTTTTGCCATATTATTTGCGAGAATTTTCATTTCATTTTGCCACAAAATGACATTCTCAAAATTAATTGTTTTTTATCTAAAAATTTATTATACTTAGATTAGTTATTTAGCTCTATCCGCTCTCTCAGCGCACGAACTGCCCGTGTGCTTTTCCGCCCCGTTGCCCACAAGGTGACGGGGAATTTTTATCCCACTATCACTTTTACCGGACGGATCACTTTCTCTCCAATCCGATACCCCTTTTGAATAATTTTTTTAATTTTATTTTCTAACTTATGAGCCTTATCCTCGTCATCATTTTTCTTGTCACTGCTTTCTTCCAAAGCTTCATGTAAATTCGGATCGAATTCATCTCCAATCCTAGCCTCAATTTCATTCACTCCGTTTTGCACCAAAACATCTTCCAATTGTTTTTGAATATACATAATTCCTTGCACCCAACCTCCACCCTGCTGATCCTCGGGCACATGCGCAGTCGCCGCATGAAAATTATCAATAACCGGAATAATTTGCAAAATCACGTTTTGAGCCGCATAGCGAATCAAGTCTTTTTGATTATCACTCTGGATTTTTTTGTAATTTTCAAAATCCGCCTGACATCTTTTCCAACCCTCCAAATATTCCTTGCTCTTCTTTTCCAATTCAGAAATCTCCTGACCCTGTTCAACCACAATTTCCTCTTCCACGTCTTTGAGATCTTTTGCCTCCTCTTTGGAATCTGTTTTTTTAAAAGGTTTCTTTTTCATATTTATTATCAATTTAGTACTTAAATAATATTTACAAAAATTATCATTACCATCGCTCCACCCAACATTTTGCGGACATATTCGATGATTGATTTATTTTTGGCGTATTTCATCCTTTTCGGACCAATCAAAGCCAAAATCCCTTTTTCTCCATCTTTAGTTTGATAGGGCGAAACAATCATGGAACAATTGGAAATTTCTCCAATCGGATTTTCCTGACCAATATAAATTTTGGTTTCATTTTCTCCCAACTCTCCGATCAATTTATCAAATTTTTCATCAATATAATCCAGAGCTTCCACCAAACGACAAACTTCATCAATTTCTCGAAACTCCGGTTGCTCCATCAATTCCTTCATACCAAAATCAAAAAATTCATCTCGGCCTGAACCGCTAATGGCCAAATTACCGGATAGATGCGAAATCAATTTAGCCATGGTTCGAGTCAAGCGGGTGTTTTGAGCTTTGAGTTTCAGAAATTCTTTTTGCAGTTTTTGTTGTTCAACTCGCGACAGTTCTTTGTCGCCCATAATCTCCTCGACAAAATAACGATAACCCTTATCAGTTGGAATGCGTCCAGCGCTGATGTGTGGCTGGTAAAGAAAACCTTCTTCTTCCAACTCAGACATATCGGCTCGGATAGTGGCACTGCTAACGCCAAAATCATAATTCTCGACCAAAAAAGCTGAACCAACCGGTACTGCATTTTTGGTGTATTCCTCAATCACCGCCGCTAAAATTTTTTCTTGTCGAGTATTCATAAATTTAGTTCAATTTCATTATAATTCATCCATTAGCACTCGTCAAGTGCGAGTGCTAATTGGGAAAACAAGGCATGAAAAAACCGCCCTAGATTAAACTTCGATCTAGGGCGGCTTATAAAATATACAATACCCCTTATCTATACAACTATGGTTTCATGTTCCAGAAAATGACAATTTGTGCATCCGTCACAATCTTCCGGATGCTTTTCCAAAACTTCCATTGCTAACGACAGAGGCATTTCTGCCTCTAGTTGTTGACAATGTACCGTTTTCTCAACAACCCCGCCATCAACTACACACATCAGCACATCTCCTTTTATGTGAGACGCAAGTAGCCCCGGCAGTTAACACAATGCTTTGTGGTTCCGGTGCATTCCGTATTGCCAGAACCACCTACGCACGGGACAAGATTAGTGACCGCCTTCTTAAATTCTTTCCTTTTTGCCATGTTCTTTTCTCCAATCTCTTGAGAGTTTAGAAAAATCGCCACAATATAAATGGCGGGCGAAAATATCTCAAAAAAAGTTTCTCACTTTCCTGTGGGAACAATTATTGCAACCATTGAGCTGAATTACTTTGTCATTTTTTGCAAGCGAGATCCACTTATCATATCTTCGCTTGCAAGTTGCATCGTTATATTTGACTTTTTCATCCAAATAACATTTTTTCTTTATTTGATTAGCTCCATGGGGTTTCTTGTTTTTTTTGAAATAGCTTGACATACCTGATGCATCATCACCTCCACACACAAAAAAGGTTAAAAAGATTTATCAGAAAAACAAATAATGCCTTCCATATTCTAAATTTTTAAAGATCCAACCACTATCTTTAAAAAATAACTTTCAACTAAAATTTTTTCTTTTTTACTTTTTTGGTACCGGATCATAACCACCCTCATTCCAAGGATGACAGCGTAACACTCGCTTACTGCCCAATCTTAAACCTTTCCAAACCCCAAACCGTTCCACTGCTTCAAAAGTGTATTGTGAACAGGTTGGATGAAAACGACAAACTCGCGTCGGCCAAATTTTTGATAGCCAACCCGAGTCCAGAGAAAGGGTTTTTTGATAGAGCTTGATCAACAACAAAACAATCTTTCGTAACTTCATATTATCTTAAAGATTAAACCTTTTTTCTCACTTTGTCAACCAGGCTTTTCGTTGTATAATAAAGAGGATCCCAAACACAAAAACCTTAATACAATCTCATGAAAAGAATCCAGTTTGAAAACCTGACCTGGCTCAACTTTGAAAATCCCTCGGCCGACAACATCGTCTATCTGCAAGAAAATTTCAAAATTCATCCATTGGCCATCGATGAATTCATTACCCCAACCATTCGACCGCGGGCCACTCAATACAAAAATTGTCTTTTTTTGACTGTGCACATCCCACTTTTTGATACCAAAACCCGAACCACCTACCCGGGAGAATTGGATATCGTGCTGACCAAAGATCATCTAATCACGGGACACAAAGAAAAAATTCACCAATTGACTGATTTTTTCAGGGATCTAGCTGAGAGTCCCAAGCTGCAAAAAAAGCACATGGCCAAAAGTCCGGCTCATCTTTTGCATCAAATTCTTTCAATTTTGCTTGATAGTTGTTTTCCCCGTCTTGATCATATCCATGAAAATCTTTTGGAAATTGAAACTCAGGTTTTCAATGGCCAAGAAAAAGAAATGGTTTTTGAAATTTCAGTGGTTAAAAGAGATATCCTCAATTTTCGTCGCACCCTCAAACCTCAGCGTTCAGTTTTGGAATCTCTGACTCAAAAAGACATGCCTTTTGTTCCGGAAGACATCAAGCCTTATTTTTTCGATCTGATCGGTACCAACATTCGTCTTTGGAATTCATTGGAATCCAACAAGGAAACCATTGAATCTTTGGAAGAGACCAACAATTCACTGCTTTCCAACAAGCTGAACTTGACCATGAAAGTTTTGACCATTTTTTCAGCCATCATGCTTCCCATGACTGTTTATTCCAACGTCCTGGCCATGAGCGCCGACATTCCGTTTGGTAAAAATCCCTACGGTTTTTGGATCCACATGGTTATCATGGGCATCATCTCCCTCTTCACAATTTCAGTTTTCAAAGCTAGGAAGTGGTTTTAGGCATTTTTTTATTTAAATAAAAAGAGACGATGCGCAGAATCATCCACGCACCGCCTGAAATTTCATTTATTTCCAGGCTCTTCCTCATCTACAAAAGATACCCGAATTCATCTTTCACCCTCGCCATTTTTTGCTTTTAAATAATCAACGATTTTCATAAAAATCCTCCTTAATTCCTTGATGTTGATTATTAACATATCTATTATCTATTCCGTATTTTTGCCACAACCATTGTGACTTTGTATCATACACCATTTTTCCGAATTTGTCAATAGCTTGACGGAAAAATGGCTTAAAAAAAAGAACGTTTTGGTCATTGCCAACGTTCCTTTTTCAATAAATTTTAATTTTTTTGTCTTTAAAAATTTTTGACTCTGACATTTTATGCAAAGCCATGCGCGCATCCGGAAAAGAGTGGAAAACCCCCAGTCGAATTATACCGTTTTTAGATTTCAAACAGGCAAAATAATGCCTTTTCACTATTCCCAATTGCATCTTATCCAACATTCCATCCAAGCACCAAACAACAAAGATTTTTTCCGATCCAGAGAAGCAACTAACGATCCGAACTGGAAATATTTCAGCCTCGCCCCTGACGTCTCTCAAAAAATTTTCAATATCCATCAAAACCTCTCCTCTTATATCTTTTCTATTTAGAATTTGATATTTCCAAGTAATTCGCCCACCTCTCCTGATTTTGTAAAATTTCAGCCTCTGCCCCATTTTTAGCTGAGCATTTTCAAGCCACTGATTCTATGCTAGCATAAAGTTGGAATATCCGAAATAAACGTCCCTATGCTAAAGTTATATAACACTCTTACCAAACAAAAAGAAGTTTTCGAACCGCTCAATCCCGGCAAAGTTTCCATGTATGTTTGCGGACCGACAGTCTACGATTTTGTTCACATTGGCAACATTCGATCCTATCTTTTTTCCGACACTCTCCGGCGCTATCTGGCCTATCTCGGCTTTGAAGTCAAAATGATCAAAAACATCACCGACGTTGGGCACCTAACCGAAGATTCCCAGGGTCAAGGTGACAGCGGCGAAGATAAAATTACCCGCAAAGCTCAAGCCGAAAAAAAGACGCCAGAAGAAATCGCCCGTTTTTTTGAAAAAGATTTTCATCAAGTCGAAGAAAAAATGAACATTCTGCCAGCCCAATACTTTCCTCGCGCCACCGCCCACATTGACCAGATGATTAAAATTGTCGAAAAACTTTTGGAAAAAGGTCATGCCTATAAAAAAAATGGCAATGTTTTTTTTGACGTAACCAGCTTTCCCGATTATGGACAACTTTCCGGCAACACTTTGGAAAATCTCAAGGTCGGCGCCCGCGTCGAAGAACACCCGGACAAGAAAAATCCTTGGGATTTCGCCCTCTGGATCAAAGCTCCCAAAGAACATATTTTGAAATGGTCATCACCTTGGTCGATCGGCTATCCCGGTTGGCACATTGAATGCTCGGCCATGAGTACTGAATATCTGGGCAGCACCATCGACATTCACACTGGCGGCGAAGATAACATTTTTCCTCATCACGAAGCTGAGATCGCCCAAACCCAGTGTTACAGCGGTCAAAAATTCGTCCACTATTGGCTCCACGCCCGTCACCTTTTGATGAACGGCGAAAAGATGAGCAAATCCAAGGGTAATCTTTTTACCTTACCAGATATTATCAAAAAAGGATTCTCTCCAATGGATCTTCGCATGCTTTTTCTCTCTTCGCACTATCGCTCACCTTTGGATTTTTCCTGGGAAGCTTTGGAACAAGCCAAAAAGAATTTGCAAAAAATCAATGATTTCGTTTTGGAATTGGAAATCGTGGCCAAACAAAAAAAATCCGGCCAGGATCCGAATTTGGAAAATTTCGGCACTGAAATTGAAAAAGCTCTGAATGATGATCTCAATACTCCGTTGGCCCTGAGTTTCCTTTATTCACTAATCAGTGAAACCCACAAACTTTTATCCAATAATTCTCTCTCGTCTCAAAGTGCTCAAGAAATTTTGAGTTTTTGGCAAAAAATAAATTTGGTTTTTGGTTTTATTTTGCAAGGCCAAGCTCAAATCCCCAAAGAAATTCAACAAATCGCAGAGGATAGACAAAAAGCTCGCCAACAAAAAGATTTTCAAAAATCTGATCAGCTCCGCGATCTCTTGGAGCAAAAAGGTTTCCTAATTGAAGATTCCGGCGAAGGCTACAAAATCCGCAGCAAAAAATAATTTTTATTTTCGTACGTACGCTTGTCCGTACGGTCGTACTGACTAACGTACGTACGTTTTTTATTTTTCAGATATAGCAAACCCCCCGTCCGACTTTCCGAACGAGGGATTTATAGTATAAATGGCAAAGGGTCTTTGATTTTAATCAAAGACCCTTCATTTTATGCTTGTCGTTTTCTTATTTTATTTTTTTATTTTTTTGTGGAATATTAGACCGGTTGGAACAAAAATATCCAACACTAAAAGAAAAATTCCCAAATAGCAAAAACCCTTGACTACCATCCAGCCCAATGCAACCCAGTCAGTCATGTTCCAATCTCCTTCTTTTTCCCTTATCGTTTATTTATTTAATTGCTCGTCAATCAGAGCCTTGAAGTCCTCATAGGTAGTCAAACCACCCACAAATTCATCTCCCACAAAAGCTGCAGGGGTTCCGCTGATTCCAAAGTCTTGGGCCGCTTGAACACTAGCATCAATCTTGTCTTGATATTTAGCTGAATCCAAACATTCATTAAATTGCGTTGCGTTTAAACCAAGTTGACGGGCATAGGCTTTAAAAATTTGAGTGTCCTTGCTTGCGCCCCAGTCATCCTGCGAAGAGAAAAGCTTATTGGCATAGTCCAAGAATTTTCCTTGTTCGTTAGCACATTCGCTAGCTAGAGCAGCGCTATTGGCTTGCAAATGAAAACTCAAAGGCATCTGCTTGTACACGAAATAAACCTTATCGCCGTATTCCTTTAAAATTGGTTCGATCACGGTTGTGTGCATTTTGCTGCAGTAAGGACATTGAAAATCAGAATATTGAATGATGGTTACTTTATCATCTGATTGCTCACCTATTTTAATGTCATCTTCATTGATTTGAGGAGCTTCTATGTATTTGCAAGAAGCAATTCCAATCGCTTCAGAACTTAGCAAATATTGATCATCTTTCTTTTTGAAAACACTTTGAGCCTGAGGAAAAATTACTGATTCTTCAACTTCTTTAGAGAAAACAAAGAATGGAACTGATTTTATTTCATACTTTTCCGCTAGCATTTTGCCTTCTTCAGAATTGATATCTATCTTGTTTACCGCTACGGTTGGCAAATCAGTTTTCAAAGCCAAGATAGCCTGAGAAACATCACAACTCTCAGAAGAATCGTCAGTTAAAACTTCTACGTTAATCATCGGCTCATCATAGGCCACCCAAGTTTTATCGTCCAAAGTAAAAACATCCGCTCCGTTTAGAACTTTTTGAGAAAAACCTTCGCTACGGAACATCTGAGCCACATCCACAAAAAGACTACCCACAAAAAGACCACCCAATAAAATTGAAAGTGAAACCAAGTTCTTAACCAAATTTTTATTCTCTTTCTTTGAATGCGATTTTTCCTCCTTTTTTTGTTTATCCTGCGTTTCCATATTTTTTATTATTAATAATTTCTAGTTAGCCTGAACTTTTCTTTATTCTTGAGCCTCTTCAACATTCTGCTCAGTTTCAGTTGTCTCTTGCTCCTCCATAGCCTCTTTTTGAGCCTGTTCTATCATATCAGCTTTCAATTGAGAAACATTATAATCATCAATTGCGGTCTTTACCTTGTAGTCATTATAACCAATTGTAATTTTCTTTACAGCCTCACTTTTCAAAGTAATTCCCAACAAGATTCCCAACACAAAAAAAGAAATTAACTCGATTTTCAAGTCCCGTCTGGCTTTGCGAGCTTCCAAAACTTCGTCCGTCGAATTTTTTATGGCGTCCTTTTCCATATTTATCGTTCTTTATTAATTAACAACGTGTTTAGTTTAACACAATTCGAAAACCCCAACAATATTGACGCTTATCGGTTTTTCCAGCATAATATCGGAAAATTATTCTTTCCTCAGCGCTTCCATCGGACTAAGTTGAGCCGCTTTTCGAGCCGGATAATAACCAAACAAAATCCCAATCATAACCGAAAAACTAACTGCTAAAACAACTGCTTCTTTGGTAACGGAAAAAATCAAATCGTAGCCCAAGCTTTCCAATAAGCTTGAGATAGCCAAGGAAACCACAAAACCCAAAATGATTCCAATTAAACCGCCCAACAAAGTCACAATCACTGCTTCCAATAAAAATTGAAACATGATGTCACTTCCCTTGGCACCAACCGCCTTGCGCAGTCCAATTTCAAAAGTTCTTTCAGTAACCGCCACATACATAACATTCATAATTCCAACACCTCCCACTAATAAGGAAATCAGCGTTATAGACAAAAGCAAGGCTTGGATAGCTCCAAAAACATTGCCAATAATTTTTCGAGCCTCTTCAATTGAAGTGACGGAAAAATCATCTTTGTTTGGGTCATCGATATTATGCCTTCGTCGCATCAATTCAGTAATTTCAACTGAAGTAGCTTCTACCAAATCAGGATTTTTCAGTTTAACCGAAATAAACTTCACGTGGTCAACTCCCAAGATTTTTTTCTCCAGAGTTTGAACTGGAATATAGATTATTTCATCAAAATTAAAAAAGGAAACAGTACCACGAGGTTCCAGAATTCCAATTACTTTGTAATTTTGTCCTTTGATCTTAAGATTTTTTCCCAAAGCTTCTTCATTGCCAAAAATTTTCTCCTCAATATCGCTGCCAATTACCGCCACCTGGGCCAATTCCCGATCATCGTTTTGGGAATAAAAAACCCCTTCTTTAAGTTTAATGTTTTCATCAACCTCGGAAGCGGCCGGACCAGCCCCAAAAAGCAAAGCCCGCTTATTTTCACTGCCGTAGCTAACAACTTCCTGACCGATCGTTCCAGCATAATAACTTTCCACGTTAGAAATTTTTCCGATAGCCTCAGCATCTTTGATTTTCAAAGTCGTAATCTCCACTCCCATTGCTTGAGTGGTAGCGTTTTCAGTCGAAGTTTTACTAACCGACGGAACTTTAACTTCAACTTGTATGATATCGGTTCCGAAACTTTCAACTTGCCCCATCACAAAACTTTCCAATCCGCTACCGAATGACATGACCAAAATGATCGCCGTAGTCGCTATGATAACGCCGAATAAGGTTAAAAATGTCCGACCCCAATTGGAATTTAAATTTTGGAAGGCCAGCTTCAACGAAACTATATTTTTTTGCCAAAGTTTTTTCATGCTAAGTAAATATTTATTCGGATCTCAACGCTTCCATTGGAGAAATCTTAGCAGCTTTGAAAGCTGGATAAATTCCGAAAATAATTCCAATTAAAATTGAAACTAGCGTTGCCAAAAAGATGGATAAAGGTGAAATAATAAAATCCCATTCATAGCCCAGTCTGGAAATTATAACCGCCGCCAAAAAAGAAATGACGATTCCCAAAATAATTCCCACAATTCCTCCGATCACTGTCACAAAAATCGCCTCGGCTAAAAATTGAACTATGATGTGATAGTTGTGAGCCCCGACTGCTTTTCTAAGTCCAATCTCCTTAATTCTCTGATTAACTGAAATCAGCATGATATTCATAATCCCAACCCCACCAACTATCAAAGAAATTGCCGCGATTGATACTAGAAAAAATTTCAACACATTGGTAACATTGGTCAGAACCGACGTAGCCTGAGCCACGCTTCTTACGGAAAAATCATCTTCTTGATCAGTTTTTAAATTGTGCATCTCTCTCAAGGTGGCCTTGATGTCCACCATAGCTCTTTCCAAATTCTGGGTATTATTAATTTTTATTCTGGCAAAATTCAGATAATCAATTCCCAGCAAAATTTTCTGAGCTGTAAAAAGCGGAATATAAACAGCCTGATCACTATTGGAAAAAGCTACCGATCCTCTCTTTTTCAAAACTCCAATAACCGTAAAATTAGAATTACCCAGGGTTACAATTTTTCCCAAAGGATTTTGATTGGGAAAAATTTCCTGAGCCCGATCATTACCCAACACCATGACTCTGGCCAAATTTCTTTCCTCCTCTTGGGTAAAAAATCGACCTTCTTCCAACTCGACATTTTCCACATCAATAAATCCAGCCGTAACTCCTTGATAGCTAACACTACCCGAAAAACTTTCATACTTTAAAATCCCCACCCCACTCACGTAACCTGCCACCTCCTTTACGTTCGGAACATTTTTAGTTTTGGCAATGGCTTGCAGATCACGATATTTCAAGGTGGTGGTCACCACGCCCAAAAGCGAAGCTGGTGGACCTTTTTCATCGGCAGCTCCCGGCAAAACTCCAATCAAATCACTGCCAATTCCGCTAACCTGATCCAAAACCAACCGCTGAGCGCTTTCTCCGATTGACATGACGATTATGACAGCCGCTACTCCAATAATAATTCCCAAGATAGTCAAAAAAGAACGCAGTTTGGCTGCCATTAAATTCTTGTAGGAAATTTTAATCGGAGCAATAACTTTCATGAAGATTCGGATTATTTGAGTAAGCTTTCTTCACTTTTAGCGATCATGCGATCTTTTACTGCTTCATCTGACACAATCTTCCCGTCTTTCATGAGCAAAATTCGCTTGGCATGTTTGGCGGTGTAAGTTTCATGAGTAACCAAAATTATGGTTCGTCCTTGATTATTAAGATCCTGCAAAATCCTCATGATTTGAAGTCCGGATTTGGAATCCAAATTACCAGTTGGTTCATCGGCGAAAATAATTTCCGGATCATTAACTAAGGCCCGAGCGATTGCCACCCGCTGCTTTTCTCCTCCGGATATTTGATTAGACAAATAATCAATTCGGTGTTCCATATCGACAGAACGCAAAGCCTTTTGAATTTTTTGAGAATTATCCGAGATCATCTCGATATGATTTTCGTCATAGAGAAGAGGCAACTCCACGTTTTCATAAATTGTTGTGCGCGGCAACAGATTAAAAGATTGGAAAATAAATCCGATTTTTTGATTGCGAATCCGGGCCTTTTCATCATCGGAAAATTTGTGCACTTCTTGGTTTTCAAAAAAATATTCTCCACTACTGGCATTCTCCAAAAAACCCAAGATTTGCATCAAAGTTGATTTGCCACTGCCTGACGGACCCATAATCGAAACAAAATCTCCTCGTTCAATAACAAAAGACGCATCTTTCAATGCGTGTGTTTTTATTTCCCCATCTCCATAAATCTTATTCAAATTGTGAACTTTTATCAGACTCATCTCTTTAATCTTAACTTATTTTTAAAATCAACTCTGAGTATCGGATGAAAAAGTTATGACCTCTTCGCCACCACTAAGACCGGAAATGATTTCCACCATTCCCTCATCACCTTCAAGACCGGTTTCTACCCAGATCCGCTCAACCTCATTTTTAGGTTGCAAAACTTCCACGTATTTTCTTTTTCCTTCTAATTTTATAGCCCTAGAAGGAACTTGAACTACGTTGTCTTTTTGAGCGGTCACAATGTCAACATTGACGCTCATACCCGGTTTCAATTTCGGTGAAACATCTTCTATTTTTAGCTTTACTCGATAGTAAACAACATCCTGAATAATAGTAGCGTCTGTGTCGATCTGCACAACCTCGGCCGAAAAAACATCCTCCAAATCCAGAGCATCAAAAGTAATTTGAGCTTTGTCACCCAAAGAAACCTTGACGATATCTGACTCAGGAATGTTTGATTCCAAAATAAAATCATTAGCGATAACCTTGGTGAAAGATTCCTTGATCACGCCAGTCCCCAGTACTTCTCCCGTCTTGTTGTTGATTTTGGTAATCTTCCCATTGACCGGCGATTTTAAGGTGGCTTTAGCCAAATTTTCTTGAGCAATTTCATAGGCCGCCTTGGCGGATAAAACCGAAGCGTCATTAACGGTTTGAGTATATTTGGATTTGAGAGTTTTCAATTTTGCTTCAGCGCTGTTCAAAGCATTTTCTGCACTTGTCTTGGAAAGATCAGCCTGACTTTCAGCAACCTCTTTATTTTTCTGAGCACTTTCGTAGGCATTTAAAGCGCTTTGCAAAGACAGATAGGCATATTTAGCTGTTGAACTGCCTTCCCCGCTGTCATCAACTATTTGATCATAATAATCTTGGGCTGCTTCATAGTAATCTTTAGCATTATCCTTAGCTGTCTCGGCCGCCGCCAAATTCTCTTCGTTAAGATCTTTGGTGTCATCCAAAAAATCTTCAGCATTTTCAACCGAAACCTCCATTTCTCGAATCGCATCATCATTGCCTCCAGATTTAGCTACCGCCGCATCCCAAGCAGCCTGAGCTTGAGTTAACTGAGAATTTAAAATCGGATTATCAATCATAGCAATCGAATCACCGGCCGCCACCGTCTGACCTTCACGAACAAAAATCGTGCCGATGCGTCCACCAATTTCAAAATTCAAAGTAATTTCCCGTTCATCCGTCAAATCTCCAGTGGAAGAAACAGTTTGTACCAAAGGGCCAACCTGAGCGGCTTCGGTCGTATAGGTCACGGCTGATTTTTTTGGTCGGAAAATAAAAAACAAAATTAAAACCAGAGCAACTATGACTAAA
Organism: bacterium; assembly: GCA_003251635.1. GTDB lineage: Bacteria > Patescibacteriota > Minisyncoccia > Moranbacterales > GWC2-37-73 > SZUA-486. The sequence goes on from QKEW01000012.1 coordinate 107,889, forward strand.
ATCCAAATGATCTTTTTCTTTTTTGACATGATTATTTAAAAAAATGATTCCTGCTTTTCTCTTTCGTCTAGAACTTTATTAACCAAAGCGTCAGCAATCGTATTTCTTTCACGTGGAACATGCAAAAATTCCACTTTGGCAAAATCCAACATCAAGTTCCAGACTTCCAAAAATAATTCCTGAATATGTTTTTCCTTCAAGCGATATTCGTGTTTGAGTTGTTTGACAACCAGTTCACTATCCAGATGACATTTAACTGAACTTTTCTTGGCCTGATCTTTTCCCAGTTCTTTTTTCACAGTCTGCAAACCAAAAATCAAAGCCGCGTATTCAGCTTCATTGTTGGTTTTAATTCCAATATACTTGCCGATTTTTTTTCCTAAAGTTTCAATGTAAACGCCAATAGCTGCCTCCCCCGGATTATTGCGAGAACCGCCATCGGTGTACATCACGATTTCTTTTTCCATATTCCGATTTTAACACTTTCAAGCAAAAACTACAAATGACCCTAAATCAAACGAGCCACCAAATAACCGACATCCAAAGGATATTCATAACTAATTAAATTAAACTGATATTTTTCCTGATACAAAATTCCCAGCATCATCAAAAATGACCGAAGCCCACACTCTTGAACCTGTTCTAGAGCCTCTCTTTCCATTGAAACCAGCGCCTCGATGTCCCGATTGGCCAAATGATGAATTGCCCAATAGTCGAAAAATCTTCCTTTTTTATCATCATCTGTAGAATTTTGAAAACCTTTTCGGTGAGAGAGTTCGCCACTAGCCAAAATGGCAATTCGCCTTTTGCTTTTGCGAAAAATATTGGACATGATCTCCCCATATTCATAGTGTTTTTGAAAACTTAATTTGGAATGGGAAAGATGAATAATTCTGGGGTTTATATTTTTCAAAAGAAAACTTAGCGGCACCAGAGCCCCATAGTCCAATTCGTTTTCGTGAAGGTGCACGAAATGATCCACCAACTCGCAAGAATATTTTATCTTTCGCACGAAATCCAAATCGTTTTTTAGGCGCATCTTTTTTCCGGCCTCAAAATTGGCGCTTGGATTTTTCAAAACCGAAGCTGAGTTTATTACAAAATGGTAATCTTCCATCTGGGCGTGCGGAGAAATCAACACAATCACCTCCGGCTTGGTTTTTTCCAAATTCAAACGGAGCTGGTCTAAGGCCAGACGTGTCTTTTTTAGTTTTTCCGGTGAATTTTTACCGGATTTTCCCACCAGATAAAACGAGTGTGGAACAATTGAAGCAAAAACTATCATGTTTTTTCAATTGAACTAACCCTCCTTGGGCTATAATAATTTATCCTTCGCAAATCTCAGTTTTTAGCTAAGTGGGACAAAAAAGGCAATCTCGAATCGAAAACAATTATAGCCCCCGGCAATGAACCGGCGGGAGCTAACTCAATTTTATTAAGATACTTTTCAAATTTATTACAAAAGAAAAATTCAAAAATTTCTACCAAAAAACCACCCAAAGTAAGGGTGGTTTATGGTCATTTCAAATCAGACCAAGCTGATTGAAAGATTATATATTCAAATCGCCAACCACGTCATCAATGCTTTTTCCTGAAGATTTCTCTTCTTTTCTTGGTCGACTAGAACCTTCTGGTTCGTTGATTTTCAAATTTACACGTGCATTGTTTCTTGCACCAATCACTCTTAGAATAGTTCTTAGAGCTTTTGCTGTTTGACCTTCTCGGCCAATAACCATTCCCATGTCGGCTGGATTCACATCCAAGGTGATGAGAACGCCCATTTCATCAATTTTCCTCTCAACTTTAACATCTTCAGGATGATCAACGAGTGCCTTCACAGCATACTCCAGAAAATCCTTGTCAGTTGCCCTTTCTTCTGTCATTTTAATTTTCTTAATGATTATTAGCTAGGAGCCTTTATTTAAGCGATTTATTGAAAAATCACCAACTCACACTCCTCATTACAATTATAGTTCAAAATTAAGTTTTTGTCAATTTCTCCTTTTTCGAAATAAAGCCCGAATAGTTTTGAGTGAAATCAGAATATCCAGCCAAAAAGTCCAATTTTCGATATAATAAACGTCCAGTTTGTACTCATCCTCAAAGTCCAGATCGCTACGGCCGCTAACTTGGGCCATGCCACTGATGCCCGGCTTGATTGTCAAAAGGCGTCGGTGATATTCATTATATTTTTCCACTTCCCTTTCCTGATGGGGACGCGGCCCTATCAAACTCATTTCTCCCTTCCAAACATTGAAAAGCTGCGGCAATTCATCCAGGGAATATTTTTCAATAAAAGACCCGATTGCGGTTTTGCGAGGATCATTTTTAATTTTATAGAGAGGTCCCTTTCTGATGGAAAGCTTTTCAATCAATTCTTTTTCATATTCTAAAGCCTTTTTTCCATCCTCAGTATCCGAAAAAGTACAAAATTCCCATTTTAGATAGCGGAATTTATAGACCGAGAATTTCTTACCATTTGAACCGATTCTTTCATTTTTATAAATTATCGGTCCGCCTTTTTTACTTTCCGACAAAGATTCAATTTTGATCAAAATGGCAATCAGCAACATTATTGGCGATGAAATGACAATCAAAACTGAAGATCCAATCAGATCATAGGCTCTTTTGATAATCCGACCCCAACCTTCCAAGGGAGTGTTTTTAATTTCTATGATCGGTTCATCATTGAAAATTCCCATTTCCAATCTGGTGGTCTGCAAAGTGCTTGGAATAAACTTGAAAGCAATATTGTTTATAGCACAATAATCGATCAATTTTTCCTGTTCGTCATCAGTCAAAGTCGAATCACACAAAATAATCTCATCAATGCCTTCTTCATTTTTAATCTCTTTAATCCGACGAATACTGCCATTGTTTATGTGACTGACAATCCTATAGCCAAGTGCCGGATTATTCTTTATAGCCTGACTGACTTTGGTTATTTTCCCATTATTGCCAATCAGAAGAACTCGATGGACTCCAAGACCTTTTTTGACTAAAAGATTTTTCTGAATTTTTTGCAAAACCCAGCGGCCGAAAGTCACATAGGCTACTGCCAAAAACCAGCCAGCTAAAATTATAAAACGGGAAGAAAACCATTCCCTCTTCAAAAAGATGGCCACGATAATCGTCATCAACCCAATTGAAGTAGCAGAAAAAACCTTGAAAGTTTCCTGCCAGAATTTTCGCGTGGTTTTGATGTTATAGAGGCCCTCCAAAGCATAAATTATTAGAAAAATCGGCACCACCAACAAAACCACCTTCATATAGGAGTTAAAAGAAAACACGTAGAGTTTAGGCCTCAAAACCAAAAGTTCCGGAATGTTACGAATTGCAAAGGCACTGATTGCTGCCAAAAATATCATCAAAGCATCAATTGGCAATTGAATTCCACTGAAGATCAGTTCAGATTTTTTTTTCATATATTATTTTTATCATCACTAATATCTGAAATTCACAATCCATCAAGGCAAGCTATAAGCCGGATTCTGTCAGGGACAATCATTTATCTGGACCTATTGTTGCCAATAAGTTCGAGCGACACAGACCGACGACTGGCGCCGGAATACGGTCTTGCATTCAGGCAAGGATTTAGCCGTTTCACCCCCTTGTTACCAAGGGACTTTCCCGCTTAAAAAGCGGGCTATTGATCTTGCGATCAAACACGTCTCTGCTCGCACCTCTAAGATTACTCTCGACGGGAGTTACCCGCTGCCCGCACCGATTTTTCAACCGATTGAATGTCCGGACTTTCCTCTCTTGGTCCGAAAACCAAAGGTGATTGCCGACTTACCTTGATGGATCGCATCTTCCAGACATGCCGATATTATGACAGGTTTGGCTTAAAAAATCAAGGTTTTTATTCTTCAATTTCCAACTCGTTACTTTGACAGATTTTGGCGTATTCATAGAAACTCCGGCGCGGTGTACGCTTTTGAGTTTCAAAATCAACCTCCACTAAACCGAAACGCGGTTCAAAACCATAGAGCCATTCAAAATTATCCATCAAGGACCAATGATTGTAACCTCGCACATCTACGCCCTCTTCAATGGCCTGGTGAATAAATTTCAGATGATCTTTTATAAAATCTATTCTTTCTTGATCATCGATTCCCACATCCGTCGGGACTCCGTTTTCAGTAATATATATCGGCAGATTGCGCTCTTTGGCAACTTCTTTCAAAACTTTATAGATACCATCTGGATAAGTGATCCAGCCCATCAAATTTTGCTTATTATCTTCAACTCTAATTCCAAAATAAATTTGATTTTTCGAATCCATTCTGATGTTTTTCCAATCAAATTTGATTCTTCCCAAACGATAATATTGAACCGCCATAAAATCAAGTTTGTCCTTGATTTTTCCATCAATCAAATCTACTCGAAACCATTTTGAAACTCGATTTATGATTTTAACTACAAAACCAAGATTTTCAGATTCATACCAATTGTACAAATAACTCATCCCAACTGGAACATTGGGATATTTCTTTTTTATAATTTCATATGCTTTTTTGTATGATTCGGCCACACCCGCAGCCGCTCGAAAAAATTTCCAGGGATTCATGAATCCCGGCGGAAAGACTTTACCCAAATAGCCTTGTCCTAACGGCACCATTGGTTCATTAAAGACTTGATACATATCCACAAATTCCCCCAATTCATCCACCACTTTTTGAGCATAATTGGCAAACAAATCCGACGCTTTTTGGTGATGAAATCCGTATTTTTTTGTAAACCAATCCGGACTAACCCACCACCATAAAGACAATTGGACATGCAAACCTCTTTTTTTCAAATCACCCAAAACTTCTTTGTAATGCTTGAATTCTTTTTGATCAAATTTGTCTTTTTCCGGTTGCAAACGCGCCCATTCAACTGACAGACGAAAAGTGTTGCAGCCCAATTGTTGCAGCAAATCATGATCGGATTTAAAGCGATTGTAATAATCACTGGCCAGGCCGGACTTGGTTTCGATTTTGCCTTCTTGCTCCCAGCGCCACCAATCGGTATTTTTATTATTGCCCTCAACTTGATAGGAAGAGATGGCCGTTCCCCACAAAAACCCCTCAGGAAATTTTAATTTTTTCATAAATTCTCAAAATAATTTTTGATTTTTTCGGCGGTTTTGGGTTGATCGATAACCAAAAGATTTTCTTGCAAGAATTTGACCAAAAATTCACTACCCCTCATTTTGCCGGAAAAAATCATGTCCAAAAATTCTTCCCACTCCACCAGATACACTTGAATCTTTTCCCCAGCATCCAATTTTTGTTCAGTCACTTTGCGGCAATCTTTGGCCAGAAAAAAATACAAAGTCCAGTCAATTTTGGAAGTCAGTTGAGCACTGTGCCAAAGTTTTATTTCTCCACATTCAAATCCGGCTTCTTCCAAAAATTCTCTTTGTACCCCTTCGACCGGCGATTCTCCTTCATCTATCATACCACCCGGAATACTAAAAAATTTACCTCTTACCGGTTGCTCCTGTTCTAAAACCACAACTTTTCCTTCTTCAGTAAATGCAATCACGCTAGCTGTATCAAGTTTCTTTACCACTTTTTCAAAAGTTTCCGTGCTGCCATCAAACATTTCTTGCGGCCATTGGTAAACATCAAAAATCTTTCCGGCAAAAACCTTCTTGGCATTTTCCGGCATTGATTTTTTCTTTTTTTTCTTCATAAAATTAAAACTTATTTTTATTTTGTAATACTTTTGACTATTTTATCCAAATCATCTATTTCTTTCTCTTTCACGAAATAATTATCATAAACTATGGAATCCCTAACCGTAACCACCCAAGCTTTTGATATCAGCTTTTTAATTTTTTTATCTCTTCTCTTTCTTTGTTTTACACATTCAGATAAAAGAAAGCTATTCAATTTTTTATGATCTCCAAATTTTTCAATTAAAATTCCATATAATGTGAGAAATTTATCATTTAATGTTTCCCTACGCTTATTTCCATATAAACTAACAAGTCTAATCTTTCTATTTTTCCTTAATTTATTAACATTTTTTTCAAATTTATCCAAATTAAATTCTGATCTAATGAGTCGTTTTATGGTCAATCTTGTTGTAACTGTTTGTCTACCATTTGGTAATTTTATAGTGTCTTCTTCAAATGGTTCACTCATAACAAAATTTCCATACAAATAAGCAAAGCAGTCGTTTATCTTTTTGGCAATTTTTTCAGCTTGTTTTTTGGCTAAAACCTGATCTTCGGCTTTTACTAAAATTCCAACTTTATCTATAACTCCTTCACTATTGGAAACAAAGTCCAAATCCGTATCAAACATCCTGACTTTTAAAGAATTCGATTCAAACATTTCATTGGCCTTAAAATAAACATCGTAATCTTCCATCATAATTACTTTACATTAAAGATTCTAAATCAAGTTCAGAATGACAAAATTTAATTTTCTTATTCTTTTTTTCCATAAACTTATTTGCAACAAATATTATCCCACTGTTACCATATATTAATATATGGTAACGAAACCAATTTATTCTTTAATTCAAAAAAGTTCACACAAATCATTTACCAAAAATATTTTTTATAAAACGATGGTATGGATATTTATCCAATAAGCTATCATACTCAATCGTATTATTTATTTGGTTACTTTTGTCGCTCTTCCCGATCTTTTGTATTTTATTTTGCAACCAATTGTTATATTTGTCATCTCCACCGTGCAACCATTGATAAGTTCTTTGAACTGTGGCGGTACCAACTTTCAATTTTTTTCGAATTTCTTCATAACTCTTATCTTCCAATAACATTTGAGCTATCTGAATACGCCTTGCCACCATCAAGGCCTCGCTGGGAGTAAACAGTCCTAGAAAAAAATTAATAATTTCTTGCTTGGTTTTCAAGCTAGAAACAACCTCAAATAAACTATTAATAGCTTGGTATTTTTCTTTAGGTTTAACTGTATGAGGCTTAACTTTGGCCATTAGCAAAAATAAAATTCTTACACCAAAATTATACCATACTTTTTTCAAAATAATTTTCTATTACCATATATTAAAATATGGTAATGAAAAAGAATTTGTCAACCGACTAATTCAAGCTCGTCTTTATTACTTTCTTTTATGGATGTCTTTAACTATTTTTAATAGCCAGCCAAACAACTAATCCTAACAATAGCAAGATAGCAACGCTTAATATTATTAATGTCATGCTAATTTAAAATTACTTCTTAATCTCAATCTTCTCTAAATTCCCCGGCATCCATTTTTGCAGGACTTTTGGAATCAGCACACTGCCATCAGCTTGTTGGTGATTTTCCAAGACAGTAATTAGGGCCCGTGAAATGGCCACTGCCGTACCATTGAGCAAATGGGCAAATTCTTTGGAACCGTCGCTGTTTTGAACCTTGATATTTAGGCGACGCGATTGATAGTCAGTTGTGTTGGAAGTTGAAGTCACCTCGCCCCAGCCATTTTTGGAGACCATGTAGGCTTCCAAATCATATTTGCGATAAGCCGGTCCGCCCAAATCGCCAGTGCAAATATCCACCACTCGAAACGGCACTTCCAAATCTTGAAAAATTTCTACTTCAATTTCTTTGAGCTGCTCGTGAATTTTTTCTGAATCAGCCGGTTTGGCATAAATAAACATTTCAACCTTGGTAAATTGATGAACTCGATAGAGTCCGCTGCTATGCTTGCCATAGGCTCCGGCTTCAGTTCGAAAACAATGTGAAAGCGCCACATATTTTTTCGGCATGTCTTTTTCCAGCAAAACCTCTCCGCTGTGATAGCCTCCCATGGTGATTTCAGCCGTTCCAACCAATGACAAATCCGTATTTTCAATATTATAGATCTGCGATTCTTCCCCGCGCGGATTAAAACCAATTCCTTCCAAAACTTTTTGCCGCGCCAAATCCGGGGTAATCACCGGCACGAAACCTTTGGATACCAATTTATCCAAAGCAAAATTAATCAAAGCCATTTCCAAAAGCGCGCCTTCGTTTTTCAGAAAATAAAACTTAGAACCAGTCACTTTGGCCGCTCGTTCAAAATCAGCCAAATCCAAATCCAACATAATTTCCTCATGGGTTTTTGGCTGGAAGTCAAACTCCGGAATTTTTCCATAAACAGCAATCTCTTGATTTTCTTCGTCAGTTTTTCCAATCGGTGAATCCGGATGAGTCAGATTTGGCACCGTCAACAAAATTTGCTCAAACTTCTCGGAAATTTTTTTCAACTCAGGCTCTTTGGCTTCCAACTCGGCTTTAATTTTTTTGCCTTCCTCAATGATCTTCGGTCTTTCTTCGGCAGAAGCTTTCTGAATTTTCTCGTTGAGAGAATTTTTCTGAGCACTAAAACTTTCCACGTCTTGAATCAATTTTCGCCTTTTTTCATCCAATTCCAAAAGTCGATCCACCTCGCATTTAGCCGCCCGATTCTCACAATTTTTCTTCACCAAATCAGCATTTTCCCGAATAAATTTGATATCCAACATTTTTTTAGCCTTTATTTCTTATGCTCCCATTTTACCCGTAAAAAAGACCTTTGGCAAACCAACTGGATTGACTTTTTGACTAGAAATGTCAGAATTATTTTATACCATGGATTTACGTTTTTTTACGAAATTTACCAATAACCACAAGGGGGGCAACATGGAAACAACAGGGACAGATTTCGATTTAGCAATTTACGTTATGGAGGATTTGCCAGGAAATCATGGTCAAACCAATAGGTCTGAAAAAGATTTTCCAACAAGATTTCTTACTCTTGACCCAATTCGATGGTTAATTGGATTATTTAGTTACTTTTAATTTTAAACAAAACAAAATAAACCGCCGTTGAACCTAACGTGCGGTTTTGTTTTTCCCAAACGCCTATTTCAATAGGCTTTTTTCAAACATGGCTTGCGCTTTTTTGCAACTTTTTTGGCGCCAAAAAAGTTGAGTCAAGAAATAATAAAATTTAAGCCACTTCCTTTACTGCAGACATACTGGCAAAAATAATTATTTTCATAACTACTAAAATCTATTTTCTATAAACCGAATTAACTTATCATTTGTAAAATTATAAATATATGGAACAAATCTCAAGACATCCTTCTTTTCTATATTTTTCAAGTTCTTAATTGTCCATACTTCAAATCCAAAAGATTTGCCTTTTTCGATCTTTAAATCTTCAATCCTACCTTCATATATATAGACAAACTCTTTTTTAAAGGCATAATTAATCTTACCACTTACTTCATCCCTAGATTTATCACAAACCTTATCGATTGATATCAAATTATTTTCACTTATTATTAGCCCCGTCTCCTCTAGAGTTTCCTTAACAGCAGTCTTTTCATAGCTATCTCCAATTTCTACGTGTCCGCCGACTGTTCCATCTAGAAGATCAGGGAATGTATCTTTGCTTTTGGCACGATGTTGAAAAATTATTTCATTTTTAGGCGTGACAAAATAAACGTGAATTTCTCGATGCAACAAGCCTTTTTCATGAATAACATTTCGTTCTTCGACTCCTATGACATTGTCATTTTCATCTACAATATTTAACTTTTCTTTCGCCATATATTTTTCAGAGAATATCTAAAATTTTCTAGTTTTGATCGGATCAAGGTACTCAAAATAAATTTCTTTGCCATCCAAAACTTTAATAACTTCATATTTGCCTTTTGTCCAAATCTCTCCATCATTCATAAAATGAGTGGCTTCCAAGATTTTTATACTAGCTTTCGGCCTAGATAAATTTTCATTGCCTTTAGTTTCAATCAAAGGAATTTCACCTTTTAGCCAATACAAACGCTGCTCCCTTTTGAGGAAATCGTAAACCTTGTCTTCCACAAGTTTTCTTGGAATGCATTCCTGGATTTTTCTTGCGCCCGCTTCAAATTCACCAATGTCGCGCAAAGCCAAGTCCGGATTGAATTCAACTGCAATACCCATAAAATTTTATTTTAATTGCGCAATCACCTCTTCTATCAATTCCTCAACTGGCCTGTTTGTTGTTACTCTAATTTGTTTTCCTGGAATTTCAGCATAATCATATTCATCACCTCCAAATTTTACAAGGTCATGATGTGCCCCATTTCTATTCCGCTCTTTAAACCTTCTTTCTCTCTCTTTTGAGTCTATGAAGCAAATAACACTATACAAATCGACTTTATATTTTAATTGCCACTCCTTAAACATTGCATAATCTTCTGAAAAATTAAGAGGGGCTTCAATAATAACATCAATATCTTTGATTATTTGCTCTTCAGCCAAGCATAACATAATATCGACCGAGGGCTTACCTAAACGCTTACTATCCTCCATAGTTGAACAATTGAAACTCTCGTATAACTTTTCTTTTATAGTATCTTTGTGAATACAAACAGTTTTCAATTTTCTCGAAAGACTATCAGCCAAAATCGTTTTTCCTGAACCCGGCAAACCACAAACAATAATAACTTTGCTCATATAGTTATCTAAAAATTAAATCCAATCATTTTCTAAAAGTTTTTCTATGACAGATTTCACTTGGGCATCTTTTCTTTTTTCATCATTAGAAATAACATCGTCATAATCAACCACAAAAGCAATGTCTTCATCCCCTTTCTTAATTCCCATTTCGGTCAATTTATCAGGAACTTGAGAAATTGAATCCACTGCATTAGCTCTTTTCATCCAATCTTCCAGCGAAAGTCCGGCTTCATTTGGTATGCTTTTTTTTGCTAAACCCTGTCTGACCCAAATAGGAACAATTTCTATTTCCGGATCAATCTGAACTATTTTTTTAGTTATCTCTTCAATATTTTTCAAACGATCCTCTAAAACAACTATTTTTCTTGCTTTTGGGTTCCTGGTTTTGATATTTTCTAAAACATCTGGAACCAGTCCCATTTTATCCTCTGATGCATACATAGATAAAACATCTTTATTATCAACAGCTTTTTTTCTGCCAATTTCCCTCCTCAACTCTCCCAAACCAGACAAAGCAGCTCGCTTGTACTGTTCATGACTACCAGGTTGATCGACTGACCCCTCTTCATTTTTAAATCCATGGACATCACCAGTTGTCCAAATCGATACGTGTCCTATTTCAGCTAAAAATTTTAAAGTTTCTTTTGCACCTTCATACAAACACGATTCAAAATCGGCTTCGCTAGTCAAAGCCCTCCTAATTGCCTGAACAAATTCTTTCTTATCAGGCTTAGATTCAATAGTTACATCTATCTTCTCTCTTAGAAACTCTTCTCGATTGAAATTACCCCTATCAACAACTTCCCCTTCTTCAAAAGATTCCTGTTCATATAAAGATTTATAAAGCAATTCCGCTAGGCGAGCATTATTTGGCGCCCCCAATTGATCCCTAGCTGATCCCCAAGCGGCCAATATTTTTTCTCTTAATAATTCCTTATTTTTAACTTCTTTTGTTTCAGATGATTCAGGCTTACTGATAGGCAAAACACTTTCAATTTTTGGTTCCATTTGTTTTTTATTAATTTTACTTTCCCAACCCCTGCAAAATTCCAAAAATATCATCTTCCAAATCAGACAACTCATCTTTTTTAATTTCTTCTATTTTTATCCAACGAGGTTTTTTGGATTCAAGATCATCAGACTTATAATCTTTTTTGAATTCGGTTATTGGTTTGCAAATATAGAAAAACAAAAAAGCATGAAAGGCATGATCCAACGGCTGATAGTAGAAAAAATTCTCTTTAGCCAAAATCATTTTTCCAATCTCGACAGACAAACCGGTTTCTTCCACTATTTCCCGCTTTAAGCTCTCTTCAATTTTCTCTCCAACTTCAACTCCGCCCCCAGGCAACCACAACTTTCCATTACTTTTATTTGTTAACATTAAAACCTTATCATTTTTAACTACGAAACCGTAAACACTAGGACAGAAAAAGAACTTTTCCTTCGGAATCTCAACCCATTGCCCAAAATTATTTTTGCATCTTATTTTTTCCATAATCCTTATTTCATCAACTTAAAACCAGCCGTTAGCTTTTCAACTTCTTTCTTTCTTCCAAAAACTAAAATTCCTAAATATTCAACTTTATTCAAATCCTTTTCTTTGGTTTTTTCCGCCACTAATTTATCGTTAGTGGTTTCCAACATTTCTCTAGTAAATTCGGCCACCTCAAATCCTTGACTCTTAGCATTAATTGCTAAATCCGAGATGTCTTCAGTTGAAACAGCTTCTTTAATCATGATGGCATGCTTAATATTCAATTTTATTTTTTTATCATCTTTTGTTAAAATTTCATCTTGTAAAAATAATTTTCCGCCAGTTCTGGCGGCAAAAGCAGCATTCAAATGAGCAACTGTGTTCATCTTTTGCCACTGCTCCAAGCCAGCACTGTTATTGATAACCACAGCTGCAATCATTGCCTCTTTTTCTTTGGCAATTACCTCCCCTTTTTCCTTCATCGGTGGGAAGATGACGCATTCGCGGATTGAACGATTCATCAAAAAAGAAAAGAAGCGCTCGCTCATCCCGAATCCAAAGGCTGGTGGCAAACCATATTCCATGGCTTCCAAGAAATCTTCATCAATCATTTGAGCTTCACTGTCCCCAGCTTCGCGCAGTTTCATCTGATCCTCAAAACGCCCTCGTTGATCAATCGGGTCATTGAGTTCGGAAAAAGCGTTGCAAAGTTCAGCGGTGCCGGCCACGATTTGAAAACGCAAAACTTTCTGCGGATTCTCTGGGTCTCTTTTAGCCAACGGCGAAACTTCAATCGGATGACCGACCAAAAAGCAGGGCTGGATCATTTTTTGACGCACGGTTTTTTTGTAAATCGTGTCAATCATTTTGCCCTTGCCATAAGTCTGGTCATATTTGATTTTCAGCTCATCCGCCTTGGCGCGCAGCGACTCAACCGACACATTTGATAAATCCAGACCGGTTTCTTTTCGGAAGACTTCAAAATAATCTATTCTTGGGAATTTTTTGGACCAATCAATTTTTTGTCCATCATATTCATGTTCCAAGACGCCCAAAACATTTTGTACAATTTGACGATACATTTTTTCAGCCATCTCCATCCCTTTTTCCAAATCACCATAGGCCCAATAAAATTCCATGTGATCAAATTCCTGCAAATGCTGCCGATCAATTCCCTCGTTGCGAAAAACTCTTCCGATTTCAAAAACTTTTTCCAAACCGCCAACCAGCAATCTTTTCAAGGGCAGCTCCAGAGAAATACGCATGAAAAAATCCTGATCCAGCGCATTGTGGTGCGTCACAAAAGGTTCGGCGTCCGCTCCACCCGGCGTGTGTTCCAAAACCGGAGTTTGGACTTCCAAAAATCCCTGCTCTACCAAAAAACTACGCACGCTTTGCCAAAAAATATTTTTCTTGCGAAAAAGTTCACGCGTTTGGGGATTAACCATCAGATCCAAGTAACGTTTTCGCAAAAGCTCTTCTTCATCTTTGATGCCAAAATGTTCCGTCGGGATCGGACGCAAATTTTTGGCCAGCATTTTCCAATTCGTCACCTTTAAAGTTTTCTCGCCCGTCTTAGTCTGAAACACTTCGCCTCCAACTTCGACAAAATCTCCCAATTCAACCGTTTTAACAAAAAGCTTGAAATCTTTTTCTCCAATATTATTTTTATTGAGAAAAAGTTGGATCTTGCCCGATGCATCTTCAACTGAGGCAAAAGCGCTGCCACCCATCGGTCGCAAAGAACGAATTCTTCCGGCCAAAATGACTTTTTTATCTTGTTTTTCAAGTTCAGCAAAATCCTCAAGCACTTGACTTGCACTGTGAGTCCTGTCGGTTTTTTCCGGATAGGGATTTATTTGATTTTCTTGAAGCTGCTGCAATTTTCCCAATTTGGTTTGCAAAATGTCATCTCTAACCATAATTTCAATTATTTTTAGGTTTTATACTAAATAAATAATAACTTGCCAGGCTCTTTTTGGCAAACAAAAATCTCCGGTCGAGCCGGAGATTAAATCAGCAAAAATCTAAATATAATGACTATTTTATATCCAAAATCTTGTATTTGGCCACTCCGCTGGGAATTGTCACCTCCACTTCATCGCCTTTTTGCTTGCCCATGAAAGCTCTGCCCAAAGGTGACTCATTGGAAATTCGAAATCTGGTCGGATCAGCTTCATTGGAGCTGACAATATGAAAGCTCATGTTTCGTCCACTAAATTCAACTTCCACAGCTGAACCCAAACCAACGCTTCCGTCAGTTGTTGTTCCATCCACCACGCGAGATTCTTTCAAAATCATTTCCAATTCAGCAATTCGAGATTCATTCTCGTTTTGTTGATTTTTAGCTTCGGAATATTCAGCATTTTCACTCAAATCTCCCTGTTCTTTAGCCTCTTTGATGGCGGCCGCTATGCCTTGTCTAATAGTTCCCCTTCTTTCGTCCAATTCGTCTTGCAGTTTTTTTAGGCCTTCTTTTGTGATTAATCTAGTCATTTATTTTTTAAATTTAATTTAATAAAAGATTTCGCCAAAAAAATATGGCGAAACTTTGATTCACCCGATAGGCCCAATGTTAACAAAAATTCACCCACTCTGTCAAGCTAAAAGACCCCCTTGATTTTATCAAGAATATCGAAGCGTGCAAAGTCTTTGAAAGTCACCACTACCATCAAAATCATCAAAAAAGCAAAACCAGCCGCATGAAAGCCCTGTTCGATCTTTTCACTGACCGGGGAGCCCTTAAGCTTCTCAATCAAGACGAAAAGGACTCGCCCTCCATCTAAAGCCGGAAAGGGTAAAGCATTGATTATACCCAAATTCAAACTCAAAACTGCCGCAAAACGTAAAATTTGCACAATTCCCAAAGAAACCACTTGGCCGGTATAAACCGCAATTCCCACAATTCCAGTCACATCCACGCTACTAGCTTGTCCGAATAAAAGTTGCTTGAAAGTCCAAAACATCAAAATGAAAAAGTTTTTCATTTCGATCAGCCCGCGCCAGAGTGCCTCAAAAAAAGAAAAGCGTACTTTTTCCACCTGAGAAAGACCGATACCCAAATAACCCTGTCCTTCAACCACTTCTGAGCGTGGCATTCCTTGAACCTCCAGAAGCTGCCCATTTCGAGAAATTTCCAAAACCAAATCTTGTCCACGATTTTGAGCCACGAATTGCTGAACTTGGCCCACGCCTTGAAATTTAGTTTCCACACCTGCTTTTTTGGCTCCCAAAAGCTCATCTCCCATTTGCAAACCCATTTGCTCCGCGGGCGATGAAGGCGAAACGCTGTTGATTAAAATTTTAGATCCAACCCCCGTCCCATCCTCAACTTCTTGATAAGTTCCAATCATAAAACCGACCGATAGACAAATCCAGGCCAAGACAAAATTCATCACAACTCCAGCCAACAAAACTTTAATCCGCACCCAGGCTGATTTGCCGGCAAAACTATCTTTATCCTCTTTGGATCCCCCATCCTCTCCCTTGATTTTGACAAACCCTCCAATTGGAAACCAGTTCAAAGAATAGATGGTGTTTTTGGTTTTGACATCCTTTCGCCCCCAAACCCATTTCCAATTTCCCTTGGAATCCTTGTAAGCGCCAAAAACTCTGGGCGGAAAACCAAAACCAAACTCATGGGCAGTGATGCCATTACGCCGCGCCACCAAAAAATGACCAGCCTCATGAACCAAAACCAAAACGCCCAAGATTAAAATAAAAACGATTAAAGCCAGCATAGTTTATTGCTAAAAATTTAGACTGTCATGATGTCCTTCTCTTTTTTCTCGCGAATTTCTTCAACTTTCTTGTTATATTCGCTGATGATTTCCTGGATTTGATCTTTGGCTCGAAACAAATCATCTTCGGAAATCTCAGCGTCTTTTTCCATTTTGGTAACCTTTTTCAAAATTTCTTCTCGGATGTTGCGAAGCGCTATTCGACCCTCCTCTGATTTAGAATTCAAAATCTTAACCAACTCTTTGCGCCTCTCCTCTGTTAAAGATGGAATGTTCAAACGAATTATGTTGCCGTCATTAGCTGGATTTATTCCCAAATCAGATTCACAAATAGCCGATTCGATATAGACCATAGCCCCTTTATCCCACGGCTGGATCGTGATTTGACGCGGCTCTGGTACGTTGATGGAAGCTATCTGCTTTAAAGGTATCTTATTGCCATAATAATCAACCATTAAATCTTCCACTAGAGAAACATTGGCCCGTCCGGCTCGAACTTTTCCCAATTCCGATTGCAAATGCTCGATAGCTCGATCCAAATCTTTCTTTTTTTCTTTGATGATTTCCTGATACATAAGTTTGAGAAAATTAGTTTATTAAATGCAAAGTTATTATAAATTGGCCTTGAGTTTTAGGCAAACGAAAAACTATTGAAAACTTCTCAAAGTCGCATAAACGTTGGCTGGATTCTTGGTGTCATAAATGATTCGACTCACGTTCTTCTCGGTGTCCAATTGAAAGGTTGACCAGCGCTCTCCCCCGTCGGTCGTCTTGTAGATTGCCTTGCCAGCCACATACATCAGCTCATTGGAATTTTGCGGATTGATTGAAATGCATCGAATTGGGAAATTTTTTGAGCTGCCCAAAATGTCCAGCTCTTCCCAGTTCTCTCCACCATCAACGCTCTTGATGATTCCGTCGGCCGTTCCGGCATAGAGACGATTGGTGTGATAGGGATCGGTAACTACTGAAAAAATTTGCCGATTTCCATTCAAAGTCAGAATCTTGTTGGTAATTTCTTCAGTCTCTTCACCGGCGTCGGTTGTTTTCAAAATTCCCCGTTGAAAAACTCCGAAATAGACAACGCTTGGATTTTGACTATCAAAAGCAATGGAAATAATTGGAGCTTCAGCCTTGTAGACATTATTCCAAGTATTGCCTCCGTCAATCGTTCTGAAAATCACTCCCGCACTAGTTCCGGCATAAACCATGTTGGAATTAAAAGGGTTCATGGCCAAATAGGAAACGACTGTGTCGTCGGATGGCTCAGTGTAGATTTCTTTCCATTCATCTTCATTGGCCACTTTTTTGAAAATTTTGCCACGCTTATTGAGCGCCCCACTGGCATAAACCGTTCCCTGATTTTGATGATCCAAAACGATTGAATAGACTTTTTCCGGAAATTTGACCTGGACCCAACTTTCCGCCCCATCTTCAGACAAAAATATTCCATTTTTTTCCGAACCCAGATAGATTCGGTTTGAATCAAACGGATCAATGGCACCAGTTAGTACATTCAAAGTTGTGATGTTCTTCTTATCGTCAATTCTGACTTTCGCCTGCCAATCACTTCCCCCGTCCACGGTCTTAATCACCGTGGCCTTGGGCATCCAATCAACTTCGACCGTTTTGTTTGAAGCAAAGTTCAAATCACACCCACTCAAGAAAAAAATTGAAACTAAACCAAAAATCAACCAGCTATATTTTTTCATAGAAATCATTTTTTATTTTTACAGACCAATTATATCATAAAATCATTGCCTTGCCGACCAATGGTTGATTTTCATCAAAAATCTGCTATACTTGTCTTTGATGAGAATTTAGAAAATATTGGGGATTAGCCCCTGGCCGCGCCCAAGGCGCAGCTAATTTTTTTTGAAAATAGTATATTGGGGATTAGCCCCTGGCCGCGCCCAAGGCGCAGCCGCGGGCAGGCAAGCGGTAAGGCATCAAATCAAAACCACGACAAATGTATTACGTATACTTTTTAAAAAGCAAGAAGGATGGTAAGTTATATATTGGAATTTCCCAAAACCCAGATAAAAGATTGGCACAGCACAATAACGGAAAAACATTCTCAACAAAAAGTAGACGACCGTTCGAATTGATTTATAAGGAACAGCATTCAACCAGATTAGAAGCTAGGAATAGGGAGAAATATTTAAAAAGTTACTATGGAGTAAAGGAGAAAGAAAAAATAATAAAAAATATTGGGGATTAGCCAAGCGGTAAGGCATCAGGTTCTGGTCCTGACACGCGGGGGTTCGAATCCCTCATCCCCAACAAAATCAAGAAAGTCATCCTTTTTGGATGGCTTTTTGATTTTTATCGAGACAGATTCGAACCTGCCCCCCCCTTCCCCCTCGACAAAAAAACAAAAAAACGATCGCGAGACCGTTACTATGTTCATGGATTTCAGACCATAGCATAGTCAAGTAAAAATTAGGCTTATTTAATTTTTAATTTCAGTTTGACCTAAATTTGAATAAAAAAGTAAATAAAAAGCCTGATTCTAAAAAGTTGACTTATTTAAGAATATATGCTATAATAAAGTAAACAGCAGATAAAACCAAAATAAAAACTCATATCGAATGAATTAAGAAAACACAAAAAACATCCTAAAGAGCTGCAAATTCAATTTAATTGAAAAAAGAGTTATAGAAGTATGTCGAATTGTGGGAAAGCATATTTTTATGGCTCTTTTTTTGTATACAAAAACCAATAGAATATAAATATTAAATTTTAAAAAATGACAAAAGAATTTAAAAATTAAAAAAGACGCGAAAATACGTCAATATTCCCCGCGTCTTTCCTGAAAACACAATACTTGCCTTGCAACTTGTATTGTATCAGGTTCTGGAATTTTGAACAAATAATAAAAAACTAATTATTTTAAACAAAAATATGCACAGCTCGCAACAATCCCAACAAAAACACAATGTATTTATAAGTTTTCATCACAAAGATGAACAATACAAAGTAGAATTTGAAACCAAATACAAGGATTACATTATAAGCAAATCAGTTAAATATGGTGATATTGATCCTGATAATGAAGACGACTACATAAAACGCCTAATCCAAGAAGATTACATTTCCCACTCCTCTATTCTCGTTGCCTTATATGGAGCCGAAACCCACGAGAGAAAACATGTTGATTGGGAAATTTCCGCAGCCTTAAGCGCAAAAGTTGGTGGTCATTCTGGATTTGTTGTTATGATTTTGCCAACTTTTCCAATAAGTCCATTTGACCAGTTTGGTAGATTAAATTTGAAATTAATTTTTCCATATCTGCATCCCAGAACAGTTGCCAATATTGAGTCTGGATTTGCCAATGTTTATTTCTGGCCTGGTCTATATCCATACTTGACTCCCGTAACAATTCCAAGTCTTTTAGGGGCTGCTTTCAATCGCAGAATTACTCACAAAAAACTGATTGACAATTTTCATAAGCAATATATAAATAACCGCTAATATGGATTGGCAAAAAATTTTATCAATATCTTTCACAAAAAACCTCTCCTTAGAAATTGAGGTGGGAATTACTTTTTTTGTAATCGCCTTTGTGATTCTTGTTATCATCCTGATAATCAATATTCCAAGGAAGCGTAGTTTATCTGTCGATGAAGTAAAATTAAATGTTAATCTTGGCGGAATAGGGACAATTTCAATTGAAAAAAATTATGATGTTACCCAAATTGCTCATAAGGCATGGACGGAATTAGCCACAAGAAAAGCTGGAATACCCATAGACATGGAGCACGATATCATATCAGAAGTTTATGATTCCTGGTATATGCTATTTGATCGCATAAGAGAACTTGTGAAAAATATACCAGCTAGCCAGCTTCAGCACAATAATACTCAAATTCTTACAAAATTGCTTATCGATTCCTTGAACAGTGGACTTAGACCACATTTAACTAGATGGCAAGCAAGATACAGACGATGGCTTAAGTTCGAACTTGAAAAAGTGCAGCACCAAAATAAATCTCCGCAAGAAATACAAAAAATGTTTCCGCATTATAATGAACTAATTTCTGATTTGATTTTAATTAACCAGCAAATAGTCTCTTATACTAATGAGCTTAAAAAGCTGATTATCTAATATTTTTAAACTAAATAGGTCACAATTTTGCCCCACTTAGCCATGGCCCTCCCCCCAAATTTTGAACACTATACTTGTATAATTAATTAAGAAAAGTTAATGTACAAGCATTATGAAAAGACACAAAATCGCTCCTGAATTAAAGGAGCAAATCATCAATCGTATCAAAAATGACGGCGTCACTGTA
>QKEW01000011.1 GCA_003251635.1 bacterium
CAGTGACGCCGTCATTTTTGATACGATTGATGATTTGCTCCTTTAATTCAGGAGCGATTTTGTGTCTTTTCATAATGCTTGTACATTAACTTTTCTTAATTAATTATACAAGTATAGTGTTCAAAATTTGGGGGGAGGGCCAATCGGCCAAAGTGAAGATGGTGGATGTGGGGGAGTAGGTTTTGAGTGTGAAGTTGCTTTTGTTTTTGGGCTTGCTATGCTTGACAAAACCCTAATTTAAATTTAGAATGCAGCGTTGTTTTAGTTCTTTAATTCTTTATGTTCAGCTGGATTATCAATACGGATTTTTTACTATCTCGCTGGGGAGGTTTGATATGAGTGAAATTCTCAAAAGACTCTGGTCTATTAAATCGGAACTAGACACCCTAATTGAACGGGCTATTAGTTCTATTGGCGAAGTCCAAACCTTGGACGAAGCATGCGAAGCATATTTCGTTTTAGACGATGTTTTTTTTCGGAAAAAATGTTTGGAAATTGCTTTGGACCTTTGTTTTAACTTAGAAGACTTATTTTCTGTTTATCGCGAGGTATTTAATTGTGATGAACAATGGATGTTTCTGTCTATTGAAAAATGGCAAGTGTTTCTTTTGGAATATATCAAAAAAGAACCCAATATTGATGTTGCATGTGATTATCTTTTGAAAGAAGTTCCATTTGATATATTAAAGATATTTGATCAGGAATATAAAGCTGAAATGGCAGAATATATTTTTAAGAGATACAAGGGGGATAGAAAAGCGGATATTGAAATGCACATGGGTATCTGCTAACTTCTGCTATAATCCAAACATGACTAAGTCGAAAATTTTTTTAGTCGGAACAATTGTTTGGATCGGGGCGGTGGGGCTACAATCTTGGCGGGATTTTTCCTTTGGAAATTTCCCGCTTTTAATTTTGGCAATTTCCCTGGCGGCGGTCTTTTGGAAAAATAAGACCGCTTTTTTATTGGCCGGATTTTTGTTGATTTTTGTTTTGGGCGTCTGGCGAAGCGAAAACGCTCTTTCGGCTGCTCAGGAAAATTCTTTGAACGGTCAAAAAATTCAGGAAAAAGCCCGGGTCTTAAAATCCGAGAGAAAAGAAACCACTCAAAAAATCGTGGTCGAATTGGAAAAGAGTCGGAAGAAAGTTTTGTTGACTGAGAATTTGGCCCAGCAATATTCCTATGGTCAGGATTTGGAAATCGAGTGCGTCTTGAAAACCCCGGAAAATTTTGATGATAATTTTGATTACCGAATGTATTTGGCCAAAGATAAAATTTACTATCTGGGCGACAAAGCTAAAATCATCTCGACTGACCGCTGGCAAGGCAACCGAATTTACGGCGGTTTTTTGCAAATTAAAAAAAGTTTGGAAAAAAATATTGACCGGGCCATTTCGCAGCCCCAAGCGGCTTTGGCCAACGGCATGCTTTTTGGCGGTAGCGGTGCGATGTCGGAAAAAATGCAAGAAGCTTTTTCGCGAACCGGCATGACACACATCGTGGCCGTGTCCGGTTTTAATGTGACCATCATTGCCGAGTATCTGGTTTTGGTCGGCATATTTTTGGGTCTGTGGCGGAATCAAGCACTTTGGGCAGCTCTGATTGGAATTTTTATTTTCGTGGCCATGATCGGTTTTCCGGCTTCGGCGGTGCGCGCCGGAGTGATGGGGGCGGTTTTGATTTGGGCTATGAAAAGTGGACGACTGGCCAATTCACTCAATGCCATTTTTTTAGCTGGGGCGGTGATGCTTTGGTTTAATCCGCTGCTCCTTCGCTATGATGTGGGTTTTCAACTTTCTTTTTTGGCGACTTTGGGAATCGTGCTCTTTGCGCCATTGGCTGAAAAAATTTCTTTGAAAAAATATGATTTCGGCGGAATTGGAGAAATTATTTTCCTGACGCTTTGTGCTCAGATTTTGGTCTGGCCGATCATTGCTTTTAATTTTCAAACGGTTTCTCTGATTTCTTTATTAGCCAACATTTTGATTTTGCCAGTCATTCCCTTGGCCATGCTGTTTTCTTTTTTGGCGGCTTTGAGCGGATTTTTCCTACCAGATGGTTTGAATGCTATGGCCTGGCTGGCCTTTTTGATTTTAGATTGGGAGATCAAGGTGATTGAATTTCTGGGCAGTTTTAGTTGGGCCAGTCGGGAGCTGGGAAGTTTTAGCGTGCTTGGGGTGGTTAGCTATTATTTGATTTTGGCTTTTATTTTTTTCTTGATAAAATTAAAAACAAAAATAAACGACAATGAAAAATCGTAAACCGATTTATTTTTTAATTTTTGTTTTATTGGTCCTGGCGCTGATTTTGGCTGGGATTATTTTGGCAGTGGATCGCAAAAAACTGAAAGTAATTTTCTTTGATGTGGGTCAGGGCGATGCGATTTTGATTTCGCAGGGCAAAAATCAACTTTTGATCGATGGTGGCAAGAGCGAACAGGTTTTATTGGAAAAGATTGGGCGCTATGTGCCTTTTTGGGATCGGAAAATTGAAACGGTTTTGATCACTCATCCAGATTTTGATCACATCGGCGGTTTGCCGGCAATTTTTCGAGCTTATCAAGTTGATAGCGTGATCCAAACCGGGGCTCAAAGTGATTCAAAAACCTTTGGAGTTTTGGAAGATTTAATCAAACAAGAAAACAGCGTGCAAATTGAGGGCACAGTCGGAGTGGAAATTAAATGGCCGCAAGAAGCTCAGTTGAAAATAATTTTTCCCTTTGAAAGCGTTTCTGGCTCAATTAAAGACACGAATGGAGCCAGCCTAACGACCAAATTAACTTTTGGCCAAAACAGTTTTTTGCTAACCGGAGATTTGCCGTCGGAAAAAGAATTGGAAATTTTGAACAGCAACGTGGATATTGAGGCGGATGTTTTGAAAGTGGCTCACCATGGCAGCAAATATTCAAGCAGTGAGGAATTTTTGCAAAAAGTTCAGCCCCAGATCTCAATCATCTCAGTTGGCAAAAATAGTTATGGTCATCCGAGCCAAGAAATCTTGGAAAGACTTTCGCGCCTTGGCAGCGAAATTTGGCGAACCGATCAAGTCGGGGATGTGATTTTTGAATGTCCAGATCCAAATCAGGATTGTCAAAGGTTGAAAAGCGTGCTAAATTAGCCAATGAAATCAAATAATTAATTTTTAAAAAGTTATGGAAAAACATCCTAAAAAAGAAAGAACTTTTGTGATCATCAAGCCGGATGGCGTGCAGCGGTCTTTGGTGGGCGAGATTATTGGACGAATTGAGCGCACGGGTTTGAAAATTACAGCTATGAAATTTTTGGTACCCAAAGAAGAACAATGCTGGACGCACTATAATAAAGATGATAAGTGGTTTTTGGAAAAAGGCACCAAAATTGCCAAGCAAAGAGAGGAGCGCGGTTTGAAATTGGAAAAAGAACCAATTGAATACGGTCGGGACATTATTGGGCAGTTGGTAAAATTTATGACCAGTGGTCCGGTATTGGCGATGGTAATTGAAGGTAATCAAGCAGTTGGTGTGGTGACCAAGTTGGTAGGCGGAACCGAACCGCTTTCATCCGATGTGGGAACCATTCGAGGCGATTTAACTTTGGATTCCTATGACCTGGCCGGCTTGGATGAACGGGCTGTGCGCAATTTGATTCATTGTTCTGACCAACCTTCAGAAGCTGAAAGAGAAATTAAGATTTGGTTTGATGAAAGTGAAATTGTAAAATACCGATCTTTACAGGAAGCCATTCTTTACGATGTAAATTTGGATGGAATTTTGGAATAGAATATTTGCAGAAAAATCTTATTTGAAAAACCGGTTTTCACTAGCCGGTTTTTTTGTGTTGACAGAAATTTTGAAATTGTGTATATTGGTCCTATGAAGAATTACTCAACAAAATTGGCGATTATTGTTCTCGGACTCATTGGAGTGCGCCATTTTTTGCCGGGTAAAGTTTCATAGGAAATAAATAAAAATTTTCTTGGAAAGAACCCGGCAAAAGCCGGGATTTTTAGTTACTTAACAATTTTATCAACTTAAAACTGACAACCCAATGAGTTGACTATATTTTAGGAGGGAATGATGGATGATTTTCATTTACCAAATATAACTGCCAATTACCCGGTTATTGTGAGGGATTTAGAGTCAAAATTACGAAATCCTGGTAACAATCCTGTAAAAAATTTTGTCGATTTTATGCTCTTGAATTCCCTGAAGCGTTGTTTGAGCGTAAATGGTATTAATAATTCAAGCCGAAGGAGATGATTATGGGACTAAAAGGCGGAACGGGTAATGGGATTGAAGTAAATGCGACTAAAGAGAGTAGTTTAACGACAGTAGAAAAAACAAGCGGGGTTGTTTCTACTGCTGATCCTGCCAACACTAGCGTTGCTCAAGAAGAAAGAAGAGCATTTCAGGAAAGTCTTGGCTGTAACGGGGGTTTGTGGTGCAGGAGGGAAAATAATTAAAAAACAGCCGTGACAAAATCGTGGCTGAGAGGGGACTGGTTACAATAATTTATTCCAGTTCCCTTTTTTTATTCTCAAAAATGCCAAAATGATTGTTTTAGTATATAATAAAAAAGTTAAAATATTTTCACTATGCCCAACTTTTTAAAAAAATTCTTTTTGTTTTTGATGAATCTGGCGATTGTGGCAGCCCTGATTTTGATTGGCTGGAAATTCCGTCAAATTTATCAAGATAAGCATGGTAGCTTGGATTCCCTGGATGATGTTCCGGTTGAATTGCAAAAGGAAATTTCTCAGGCTCAGAAAAATTTTGTTGAAAATTTTCCATCCAAACTTTCTGACGGATCTCTAAGGACTTTTATTTGGCAATATGCCGGTAAGAAATATTCCGTCAATCAGACCCTTTATGCTTCGATCTATGAGTTTTATCAGGATCAGCCCAAGACCTATACCTACTTTAATGAACTGCCGGCAAACTGGGAGGAACAATATTATGGAATGTTTTTAGCAAAAAACGATAAGGATGATACCATTGAACAACTATTAAAGGCGATTCGCGTTCAAGGTTTGCAAAATGGTTTGTCTGAAGATGAATTGGTGGAATTGGTGGTAGCTTTTGTGCAAGCTATTCCCTATGATGAGCAAAAGGCGGCTAATATTTTGAATCGTAGCAATGATGAGCTGATTAGTTATCCATATGAAGTTTTATACAACAATAAAGGGGTTTGCTCGGACAAAAGTTTCTTAGCGGCCGATCTTTTGCGCGAGCTGGGTTATGGAACGGCAATTTTTGTGTTTGAAAATGAAAATCATATGGCAGTGGGGGTCCAATGTCCGATGGAATATTCAAACTATTCCAGTGGATATTGTTTTGTAGAAACTACCAGCAACGGGGCTAAAATCGGCATTGTGCCTAATTTGAAAGCTGGGGTTGGTCAGGCTGCCGACTTGGAGGAAATAGGTTCTTTCGACAAGAATGGATCGCAAAATTTGCAGATAAAATTAACGGATGTTGAAATTTTTCAAGAAACTTCTGGGCAAGAGTATGAAGGGATAATAAAAACGGTTGAGGTTAACCGAGAAATTGTTGCCTTGAAAGCCGAAATTAATGAAATGTCCGCAGAAATTCAGCAATTGAAAAAAGAAGTTGAATCATTGGAAGATTATTTGAAAGACAAAAAAGAGACGCTGGAGAAATATCTGGAGGATGGCAACATTGATAAATACAATGAGCGAGTAAAAGTTTACAATGAAAAACTGGAGGAGTATGAAGATGTGATAAAGGATTACAATAAAAAGGTTGGAGAGTTTAATGAAAAAGTTAATCGTTATAATTATCTGATAAAGCTTTGATAATTTTTTAAAAACAAAAAAGAAACCATGTCTAGAAAATTATTCTTGGATATTGAAACCATTCCAGCTGGGGAAGAAAGCTTGGAAAAACTGCAAAAAATATTCAGTAAAAAAGGAAAAGATGAAGAAAAGTTTGAGGATTTTGTGGCTAAAACTACTTTCGAAGGCGCTTTTGGGCGAATTTTATGTATCGGCTACGCGGTTGATGATCAACAATCCCAAGTTTTCTATAATGAGAATGATGAAAGGAAAACTTTGCGAGAATTTTGGGAGTTAGCCAGGACCTGCCAGCTTTTTGTGGGACACAATGTGATGGATTTTGATTTACGTTTTATTTATCAGCGTTCAATTGTGCACAATGTGCAGCCGTCAATCGAGTTGAATTTTGCCCGTTATCGCAATTTTCCGATTTTTGATACCATGCGTGAATGGAGCAAGTGGTCAATGGGCAGTGTTGGACTGGAAACTTTGGCTTTGGCTTTGGACATTCCGTCACCAAAAGACGATGGAATTGACGGATCGCAGGTTTGGGAATTTTTTCAAAAAGGAAAGGTTAAAGAAATTTTGGAATATTGCAAACGGGATGTTGATACTACCCGGGAAGTTTACAAAAAAATGACCTTCCAAAATCAGCCAACTTTATTTTAATTAACTTATCTACAGTTTGGTTTTAAAATCATTATTTTTATGTTATAATTTGAGCGTAAGGTTTTTAATTAATTAAAAATAAAATGAAACAAAAAACTCAAAAGTTTCTAAAAAAATCTTCTTACTGGTTGGGAATTATCATTTTTGGAGCTATCCTGGGTGTTTCTTTGCAGATAACCAAGGCGGCTTGGACTGAGCCAGCTCTTGATCCACCAAATGGCAATATTGGCGCTCCGATCAACACGAGTTCGGTTCCTCAGGTCAAAGGTGGTTCTCTGGGATTAACTGGGGATTTGGCGGTTGGTAGCAAGGCTATGATTGGAACATCCACAATTGCTAGTAATTTGACTACACATGTTGGCGGTAATGTTGGAGCGGCTGCTTATTGCGATGAAAATGGGGAAAACTGTAAGACGGCAGCTGAATTGGGTGGTGCTTCTTCAATCCCATCTGATTTTACTTGTCAGTTTGTTGGCAAAAATAATTATGTGGTAAATGCCAGTGCCTGGGAGCAAACAACTATTTTGAATCAACTGGATCAGTGTGGTGGTTATTGGGATGTTGTTTGTATGCCTTATGGTTTCCTTAGATATGAATATACTGAAGGTAATTGTGGTGGGTGATTGGCAAAACATCAGATGGCTTTAATTTAAAAAAGAACCTCCTGGAAGGTTCTTTTTTTATTTTCTTGGTTTTTTATGAAACAAATTTTTAAACAAAAAAACTTTTATTGAGACTTTAAGAATTTTGTGTGATAATGGATTAGAGGCACTATTCGGTTAGAATCTTTATTTTAGATTTTTATTCTATAAAATAAGAGAATGGGTTTTTATGAAAGGTAATTTGGAAAAAATTATTCAAAAAAGTGAAGAAGTTAATTTGGAGCTTAAAAAGCGGGCGGTTGGTTACATTACGGCCGGTTTTGGTTTGGTGGCAGGCTTAGCTTGGAACGATGCGATTAAAACTTTTATTGAAAAATATTTTCCTGCCGGTAACAATACGATTCTGGCTAAATTTGCCTATGCGGTTTTGATAACTTTCATTCTGGTCATCGTTTCATTTTATCTAACTCGCATTTTCAAAGTGGAGCAAAAGAAAGAAACTTCCAAAAAATCCAAAAAATAAAAAAAACACCTTGAGGTGTTTTTTTGAAATCGAAACAGGAAAATTTATTTAGAAAGAGTTTTGATGCATTTGGTGCAAACCTTCATTTTTTCTCCGTCAATCTTTTTGCTTTGAAGGTTTATTTTAAATTTTCTTTTGGAAGCTATATTGGAATGACTTCGAGAATTTCCAGCAACTGTTCCGCGTCCACAAACATCACAATTTTTACTCATGAATTTAAATTTGAACGAGTTACTAATTTAAGATAATAGACTCGTTTAGTCGGTTGATTTATTACGATCTCTATACTATCATAGTAATTGAGTTTTGGCAAGGGTTATTATTGAAAAATAAATTTTTAGTTTAATTGATCTATGGCTCATGAAATTATCCTAGTTGTATTTTATTTCGCAATTTTGCTTTATTCTATAATCTTGCATGAAGTGGCTCATGGTTGGGTGGCCTTGCGGTTAGGCGATCTGACGGCTAAGTATGCCGGAAGATTGAATTTTAATCCGCTCAAGCATATTGATCCTTGGGGCTCGGTTATGGTGCCAATCCTTATGCTTATTTTGACTGGTTTTCGTTTTGCTTTTGGTTGGGCTAAACCGGTACCTTATAACCCCTATAATCTGAGGGATCAAAAATGGGGTCCGGCTTGGGTGGCGGCTGGCGGTCCATTTTCCAATATTGCAGTAGCTCTAATCGCAGCCTTTTTGGCAAAAATAATCTCGTTGCCGGAGGCGTTGAAAATTAGCATCATAAATTCCGTTAAATGGGCGGATTGGGCTGGTTTGGCTCAAGTTATTTCAGGCTCGGTTGGAGCAATTGCTTTTGTGTTTTTGATGATGATTGTTTTTTGGAATGTGATCCTAGCCTTTTTTAACTTGATTCCAATTCCGCCTTTGGACGGCTCTAAGATTTTATTTTCAATTATTCCGGTTAAGTCTGAAACGATTGTGCTTTTGGAACAGTTTGGATTTGTTTTACTTTTGTTTGTAGTCTTTTTTCTTTCCGGGCCTTTGGGTAATTTCTTGAATTTGATGCTGACCATATTTTTTAAATTGTCGATATAAATTTGGAAATATTGACATTTTTAGGAATGTTTTGTAATATTGCGTTACCGTAAGAAAAAGACTTTTGCCAAGGAGTTGCCGAAAGTTTGAGCGGTTTTTGTTTGGTTTGCATGCTCAATACCATTTGGGCTGTCTCAAGAAAGGAAATTCATTATTATTAGAAGTAAAAAGAAGCAGAAAAGTTATGCCTACTATCAATCAGTTGGTCAAGAAAAATCGAAAATCGACTAAGAAAAAATCCAAGTCACCAGCGATGACTTTTGGTTTTAACTCCAAAAAAAATCGTTCAGTGGACTACAATTCTCCTTTTAAGCGAGGTGTTTGCGTGAAGGTTGGAACTACAACTCCTAAAAAGCCGAACTCAGCTCTTCGAAAAATTGCCAGAGTCAAGCTTACCAATGGAATGGAAGTTACTTCCTACATCCCAGGAGTTGGACATAACTTGCAAGAGCACTCAATTGTGATGATTCGAGGAGGAAGAGTGAAGGACCTACCGGGAGTACGCTATCATATTGTGCGAGGAGTTTTAGATACAGCTGGAGTAGAAGGTCGCAATCGAGGACGCAGCAAATACGGAAGCAAGAGACCTAAAAAGGCTGAATAAGTAAATAATTAAATTCATATATAATTTGTTGGACACATTGTTTGCATTCGAATGAATTTTGTTTGTAGGCAGTGTCAGGAATCTTTATGGCAAGACGAGCAAGAACTTATCAAAAACATTGGAAAGCCGATTCTAAGTACGGCAATCTTTTAGTTGGTCGCTTTATCGGACAAATCATGGACGATGGAAAAAGAAACGTAGCTGAAAGAGTGGTCTATCGCGCTTTTGATGTTATTCATGAAAAAACCAATAAAGGCGGTTTGAATGTTTTTGAACAAGCTATTAAAAATGTTTCACCTCTTTTGGAACTTAAATCAAAAAGAATGGGTGGTGCTAATTATCAAGTGCCAGTTCAAGTTTTGGGCGAGAGACGTCAAACTTTGGCAATACGTTGGATTTTGGCCGCTTGTAAATCCAAAAAAGGCAAGGCAATGGCTGAAAAATTAGCTGATGAATTGGTGGAGGCAGCTAATAAGACAGGAGCAGCCATGAAAAAACGCGAAGAAGTTCACAGAATGGCTGACGCTAACAAGGCCTTTGCTCACTTTGCTTAAATTTTTAATTTAAACTTAAAATAATAATCAAAAATCCCGAATCGTTATCGTTAGCGAATTGAATTTTCTAAATCTTTCCTTAACGGAAATTCGGATAAAAAATTTCATATGTCCAGAAAAACTCCCATAGAAAAATTAAGAAATATCGGAATTATTGCGCATATTGATGCTGGTAAAACCACCACAACTGAGCGTATTCTTTTTTACACCGGGATTAGCCATAAGATTGGTGAGGTACATGAAGGGGAGGCTACCATGGACTGGATGGAGCAAGAAAGAGAGCGTGGAATTACTATTACTTCAGCGGCTACAACTTGTTTTTGGAAGGATCATCAAATCAATATCATTGATACTCCAGGGCATGTTGATTTTACAGTGGAAGTAGAAAGATCACTTAGAGTTTTGGATGGCGGAGTGGTGGTTTTTGATGGAAAAGAAGGCGTGGAGCCGCAGTCAGAAACTGTTTGGCGACAGGCTGACAAATATAAGGTTCCCCGAATTTGTTTTATTAACAAAATTGATAAGGAGGGAGCTAATTTTGAAAACGCTTTAAATTCGATTTGGAATCGTCTAACTCCAAATGCGGTAGCCGTTCAATTGCCAATCGGAGAAAGAGGTGAGTTTTCTGGAGTTATCGATTTGATGAATATGAAGGCCTATACTTTCGAGGGCCAAATGGGAGAGACTGTAATTGAGGGTGAAATCCCAGCTGACTTGTTGGAAAAAGCCAAGGAGTGGCGAGAAAAAATGGTGGAAAAAATTGCTGAGTTGGACGATGCTTTGGCAGAAAAATATTTGGAAGGCAAAGAAATTAGTGTTGAGGAGCTCAAAAGCGCTTTGCGACAAGGTGTAATTGAAACCAGAATTATTCCAGTGTTTACAGGAACAGCTTTACGTAACAAGGGAGTTCAATTGATTTTGGATGCGGTAGTAGATTATTTACCATCCCCAACAGATGTTCCGCCGGTTGTAGGTATTTTGCCTAAGGACGGTTCGGAAGTTTTGCGTAAGTCTTCAGATGAAGAACCTTTTTCTGCTTTGGCTTTTAAAGTAGCTACTGATCCTTTTGTCGGTCAATTGACTTTCTTTCGAGTTTATTCCGGAACCTTAAAAGCTGGATCCTATGTGATTAATTCAACCAAAGGAGAAAAAGAAAGAATCGGCCGTATTTTGCAGATGCACGCTAATCATCGCGAAGAAATCCAAGAAATTTATGCCGGAGGAATCGGAGCCTTGGTTGGAATGAAAAATACTACAACTGGTGACACCCTTTGCGACGAAGGTTCCCAGGTGATTTTGGAATCGATTACTTTCCCAGAGCCGGTTATTGATATTGCAGTTGAGCCAAAAACTAAAGCTGATCAAGAAAAGATGGGCAGTGCTTTGAGAAAATTGGCTCAAGAAGATCCGACTTTGCGTCTTCGAACTGATGAGGAAAGCGGACAAACTATAATTTCAGGAATGGGTGAGCTTCATTTGGATATCATTATTGATCGTATGAAGCGTGAATTTAAGGTTGAGGCCAATGTTGGACAACCGCAAGTAGCTTATCGAGAAACTATCAAAGCTTCAGCTGAAGCTGAAGGTAAATATATCAAGCAATCCGGTGGTCGTGGTCAATATGGACACTGTTGGTTGAAGGTTGAACCGCAAGAAGATAAGGAAAAAGGCTTTGAATTTATAGATGAAATCAAGGGAGGAGTTATCCCACAGGAATTTATTCCAGCAGTTAATAAGGGAGTTAAAGAAGCTTTGAATAATGGAGTAGTAGCTGGTTATCCAATGGTTGATATCAAAGTCACCTTGTATGATGGTTCTTTCCATGAAGTTGACTCATCGGAAGCAGCTTTTAAGGTGGCTGGATCAATGGCCTTCCAGGAAGCAGTAAAACGAGCTAAGCCAGTTCTATTGGAGCCGATCATGAAAGTTCAGGTTACTTGCCCAGAGCAGTTTATGGGAGATGTGGTTGGTGATGTTAATTCGAGACGGGGTATTATTAAAGATATTAATGATCGAGGAGAAGGAAATGCTCGAGTTAAAGAAATAAATTCGGAAATTCCGTTGGCTTCCATGTTTGGCTACGCTACCCAGCTTCGTTCTATGACTCAGGGACGCGCTAGTTATTCAATGGAATTCGGTCATTATAACGAAGTTCCGAAGAATGTAGCAGAAACGATAGCGGCTAAGGAGAAGTAAAGGTTTTATAAGGGTAAGGGGTCTTGACAATAAAAAATATTCGTGTAAACTGGACAGGTACTTGATTTTTTGCTAAAAATCAACGTTTTGTTTGCAAAATTTCTGCATTATTTTATAATATAGAAATAGAATAAAAAACCACTTTTTTAGTGGCAATAATAACATTAAATAATAAATAAAGTTTACATTGCGTGGAGCTTTGAAAGGGTTCCGCGATATGTGAAGAAAGAATAATTATGGCAGCAGAACAATATTCACGTTCAAAACCTCATGTTAACATCGGAACAATCGGACATGTTGATCATGGAAAAACCACTTTGACAGCGGCTATTTTGCATGTGCTTAGCTTGAAGGGTTTGGCTAAAGAGAGAAAAGTTGATGAAATCGACAATGCTCCAGAGGAAAGAGAACGTGGAATTACTATTGCTACTGCTCACTGTGAATATGAATCTGAGAAGCGTCACTACGCTCACGTTGATTGTCCAGGACATGCAGACTACATCAAAAACATGATCACTGGTGCTGCTCAAATGGACGGAGCTATCTTGGTAGTTAGTGCTACTGATGGTCCTATGCCTCAGACTCGAGAGCACATTCTTTTGGCTCGTCAAGTTGGTGTGCCTGAAATCGTAGTTTTCATCAACAAGGCTGATATGGTTGATGATCCAGAATTGATTGAATTGGTAGATGCAGAAGTTCGCGAATTGCTTTCAAAATATGAGTTTGATGGTGACAATGCTAAAGTTATTTATGGTAGTGCCTTGAAAGCTTTGGAGACTACCAGTGCTGACGATGAAGCTGCAAAACCTATTTTGGATTTGATTGCAGCTGTTGATGAAAAAATTCCAGAGCCAATCAGAGATTTGGAAAAACCTTTCTTGTTGCCAATCGAAGATATTTTCTCAATCGAAGGTCGTGGAACAGTAGTTACCGGTAGAATTGAAAGAGGAGTGATCAATATCAATGAGGAAGTTGAAATTGTTGGTCTTCGTGATACTCAAAAAACTGTAGTAACTGGAATTGAGATGTTCAATAAGTCTTTGGATCGAGGTCAATGTGGAGACAATGCTGGAATTTTGATTCGAGGAGTTAAAAAGGAGGATGTGGAAAGAGGACAAGTTTTGGCTAAACCAGGATCAATCACTCCGCACACTGAATTTGAAGGTGAGGTTTATGTTTTGACCAAAGAGGAAGGTGGAAGACATACTCCATTTTTCAAGGGTTACAAACCACAATTTTATATCCGAACTACTGATGTTACTGGAGAAGTTATTCTTCCAGAAGGAGTTGAAATGGTTATGCCTGGAGATGCAGTTAAGCTTAATATCAAACTTATTGCACCGGTAGCCATGGAAGACGGAATGAGATTCGCGATTCGCGAAGGAGGCCGAACAGTTGGAGCTGGAGTGGTAACTAAGATCATCAAATAGTTGAGGGAACTTGGCAAGCACAACATGGAGTTGTGCTTGCAATCGTTCACTTAATAATAAGTGTATAAATTAAATAATTTTTTTGACATCGATGGTAGCGAAAAAAACGCAGCAAGAATCTGGAAGCCGAATAAGAATAAAAATCAAGGCTTACGATAATAAGGTTATCGATCAGTCAGCTAGAAAAATAGTTGAGACTGCTGAGAGAACCGGAGCTTCGATAACCGGACCAGTGCCCTTGCCGACTGAAATTCATAAGGTTACAGTTAACAAATCAACTTTTGTACACAAGGACTCTCGTGATCAATATGAAATGCGAGTTCACAAAAGATTGATTGATATATTGGAACCAAGTCCGAAAACGATTGAAAGTCTGACTAATCTCGAATTACCGGCTGGAGTGGATATTGAGATCAAGATGTAAATAAGTTTTGGGTTGAAAAATAAAAAAACATTACTGTTAAAAAGAGCGCACTAGTTAAAGTCTTGCTTGCAAGATACTCAGCTAGCCAGGATGAAAAATCACGGATGATTTTAAAAGCTGGCTTGCAGGCCGGTTTTTTGTTAGAAAATTGAGATAGGTCAGAGGTTAACTTAAGAAAGAATCAAAAGCTAGTATAAAAGTATGAAATTTATTATCGGAAAAAAATTAGGAATGACAACCATTTATGACAAGGAAAAGGGAGCTTTGA
Organism: bacterium; assembly: GCA_003251635.1. Taxonomy (GTDB): domain Bacteria; phylum Patescibacteriota; class Minisyncoccia; order Moranbacterales; family GWC2-37-73; genus SZUA-486. The sequence goes on from QKEW01000011.1 coordinate 14,099, forward strand.
ATGTTACCTTGATTGAATGTCAGTCAAATAAAGTTTCTTTTTTGCGAAATACTGAAAAAGATGGATACGATGCTGTTCAGTTAGAGGTTGCAAAAACTAAAAACAAGGTTTTCAAAAAAGAATTTCGAGTTGAGAAGGTTGGTGATTTCCAGTTGGAACAAGAGATCTCAGTTGATGTTTTTTCTCTGGGTGACAAAGTGAAGGTTAGCGGAATTACCAAGGCTAAAGGCTTTCAAGGAGTTGTAAAAAGACACGGTTTTGCTGGAGCGCCAAAAACTCATGGACACAAACATGATCATCGAGCTCCAGGATCAATCGGGGCACAACAGCCACAGCATGTGATCAAAGGTAAGAGAATGGCTGGTCGCATGGGAGGTGTTCGAGCTAGCTCAATGAATATTCAAGTAGTTTACATTGATAAAGATAAGAATATTCTAGGTGTTAAGGGTGCGGTTCCGGGAGTGGCGGGAAGGTTAGTTGAAATCGTTGGATAAAATAAGAAATTTTTCAAGATAAGATTTGCAAAAAAAGTTTTGAATAATAAGAAAAATATGAAGATCCCAGTATATAATTTAGAAGGAAAAAAAACACAGGAAATTGAAGTGGCCGAGGCGGTTTTCGCTTTGCCTTCCAATGATGATCTTTTGCACCAAGCTTACGTTGCGATTGCGGCTAATAAAAGATCAGCAATTGCTCACACCAAGGATCGTTCGGAGAGATCTGGTTCTGGCAAAAAACCTTGGCGTCAAAAAGGAACTGGAAATGCTCGCGTGGGTGAAAAGAGAAATCCGGTTTGGCGCAAGGGTGGAGTAGCTTTTGGTCCAACCAAAGACAGGAATTTCAGCAAAAACATTAATCGAAAAATGAAACAAAAAGCCATTTTGATTTCTTTGGCAGAAAAGATCAGAAAGGAAGATTTGGTGGTAGTGGAAGATTTCAAGATTAAAGAGAAGAAAACTAAGGATTTTGCTAAGGTTTTAGATAGTTTGAAGATTTCTAATCGAGTTTTGGTTGGTTTTGATGAAACAGAAAAAGACATTCGTCTTTATAGTCGAAACTTGGAGAATGTTAGCAATATTTTGACAAGAAATCTTAATGTTTACGATTTGTTGAATAATAAAAAATTATTACTTACCAAAACCTCAATGGAGTTTATCGAGAAAAGAGCTTTGGGTGAGCAACAGGTAAAATAATTTAAATTCTAAGAAGTATGGCTTTATTTAATAAGGAAAAAAAGAATAGCGAGATTGAGGAGAAGAAGGAAGAAGTGAAAAGTTCTCCAAAAAAGACCGAAAAAAAATCAGTCAAAAAAGAGGAGATAGTTTTTTCTTCAAAAAATTCCGAAATTGCTCAGAATGTTTTGTTGGAACCCTGGATTACTGAAAAGACTCATGGCTTAATTGCTCAGAATAAATATGTTTTCAAGGTAACTAAGACAGCTACGAAGAAAAAAGTGAAAATGGCAGTAGAGGGAATTTACGGAGTTTCAGTTGAGAAGGTAGCCATGGTTAAGATTAATGACGAAGCTAAGTATTTTGGACGGCGCAAAGGAGTTAAGTCTGGTTATAAAAAAGCCATATTAAGTTTAAAAGTGGGTGATTCGATAAAAATTTTTCAAGGAGCTTAATAGTTTTTGATAAGTAAGCTATATAGGAATTAGAATAATATTATGACAATTAAAGTTTATAAAAGGAATACGGCCGGACGAAGGAATATGTCTGTTATCAAACCGGACGAATTGACTGACAAAAAACCAGAAAAGAAACTTTTGGCCAAGCTATCCAAAAAAGCTGGAAGAGCTGGAGGAAAAATAGCTGTGCGTCATCAAGGAGGCGGACACAAGCGCCGATATCGTTTGGTGGATTTTCGTCAGGACAAATTGGATGTTCCGGGAAAGATTTTTGCGATCGAAAAAGATCCAAATAGGAGTGCTTTGATTGCCTTGGTTCATTATCAAGATGGAGACAAGCGTTACATTTTGGCTAGTGAAGGAATGAAAAAAGGAGTTGAAGTTGTGACCTCGGAAAATGCTGAAATTAAAAAAGGAAATAGGCTTAAATTGAAAAATATTCCTGCTGGAATGATCATTTCCAATGTTGAATTAGTTGTTGGAAAAGGTGGTCAGATTGTGCGAAGTGCTGGAAGTGGAGCAACTCTGATGGCAATCGATGGAAAAATGGCTCAGTTGAAACTTTCTTCAGGCGAGATTCGCTTGATAAGTGGAGAGTGTTTTGCTACGATTGGTCAGGTAAGTAATTTTGAACACGGAGCAGAAAAGATTGGTAAAGCTGGAAGAGGTCGTTGGAAGAATAAGCGGCCAGCAGTTCGCGGAAGTGCCATGAACCCGGTTGATCATCCACATGGTGGAGGAGAAGGTCGCCAAGGAGTAGGTCTGAAGTATCCGAAGACTCCTTGGGGTAAGATAGCATTGGGCAAAAAGACCAGAAAGCAGAAGAAATATAGTGATAAGTTTATTGTAAAAAGGAGAACTAAAAAACGTTAAGAAATAATTTTAAAAGAAGTTTGTTATGGCTAGAAGTCTAAAAAAAGGACCATATGTCGATGAGAGGATTTTGAAGAAGGTGAAAAACGCCAAACCAGGAGAAAAGATCAAAACTTGGTCAAGAGCCTGTACGGTTTCTCCTGAAATGATCGGGTTTAATTTTGATGTTCACAATGGAAAAAAATTCATAGCTGTTTATGTGACTGAAGAAATGGTTGGACATAAATTGGGGGAATTTTCACCAACCAGAACATTTAACCGTCATGGAGGAAAGATGCAGAAAGAATTGGAAAATGCTGCTAAACAAAAAGCTCAAGACGCCGCCAAGGCAGCCAAGGGTGAAGCTAGTAAGAAGTAAGGAATAAGCTAAATTATTTGGATTAGGATAAAAAATATGAAAGTGAAAGCCAGTTTAAAAAATTTAAGAGTATCTCCTCGAAAAGTTCGTTTGGTTACTAATTTAATCAAGGGAATGCAAGTTGAGAATGCTTTGGTGCAACTCGAGAAAGCTCTGAAGGGTTCTAGTCGGGAAGTCTGGAAACTTTTGAAAAGCGCGATTGCTAATGCTGAAAATAATTTTAATCTAAATAAAGCAGATTTGATTGTTTCGGAAATAAAAGTTGGTGAGGGACCGACTTTGAAGAGATGGTTGCCTCGAGCTCATGGACGAGCCACTACTTTGCTAAAAAGAACTTCAAATATTTATTTAACCCTGGAAGACCAATTGAATTCAACAGAAAAAAAGGCAGTTAAGGTTGAAAATACCGAGAAAAAAGTTAAAGAAAGTAAAGGGAAAGTAAAAAAAACCGAAAAGAAAGAACAATCGAAAGCCGAGTCGAAAAAAGTTGAGAAGAAAGAAGAAGTGAAATCAAAGACGAAATCGGCAGTGAAAGAAGAGAAATCTAAACTAGAAAAAAAGAAGTAGATTATTTTGATAAAAAATAAAATTAAGCCAAGAATAATTTTGTAATTAGTATAGAAAATACATGGGAAAGAAAGTTGATCCAACCGGACTTAGACTGGGAATTACCACCACTTGGAAATCGAAGTGGTTTTCGGGTCGGGATTTTGCTAAAAAATTGAGACAAGACGTGGAAATCCGAGAATTTATTTCAAAGCGCTGGAAGAATGCTTCAATTGCTGAAGTTGGCTTGGAAAGATCAGCTAATACTGTTCGATTGGTAATTAAAACTTCCAAGCCAGGAGTTTTGATCGGTCGAGGTGGAAGCGGAATTGAGGATATTACCAAATCGGTTAAGGAGAAATTTTTTGCTAATCGACCAGTAGATTTGAAGGTTGATATTCAAGAGGTTCGTCAGTTTGAGGAAAACGCTATGTTGGTTGCCCAAAACGTAGCTGAACAATTGGAAAGAAGAGTTCCATTTCGTCGAGTTCTAAAATCAACCTTGGATCAAATCGAAAAAAATCGAAATGTAAAAGGAGTGAAAATAGAAATTTCCGGTCGTTTGGGTGGAGCTGAAATGTCGCGTCGCGAGTGGCTTTCGCGTGGAACTGTGCCACTTCACACATTGAGAGCAGATATTGATTTTGCCAGAGCCACTGCTTTTACGACTTATGGAGCAATTGGAGTGAAGACCTGGATTTATAAGGGGGAAGTGTTTAATAAAAAATAAAGATTTGAATAAGAGACAAGCTTATGTTGATGCCTAAAAAAGTAAAACATAGAAAGATTCATCGAGGAGGTGAAATCCGTGGAATAGCAACTAAAGGAAATTTAGTGAGCTTTGGAAGTTTCGGTTTACAAGCAACCACTTCGGGTTTGATAACTTCTAGACAAATTGAGGCTGCCCGTCGAGCCATGACCAGATACATCAAAAGAGGTGGAAAGGTTTGGATTAGGATTTTTCCAGATAAACCAATGACAAAAAAAGGTGATGAAACTCCGATGGGTAAAGGAAAAGGAAGTGTTGATCACTTTGTTGCCAAGACCAAGCAAGGCAGAATGCTTTTTGAGATGGATGGAGTGACTGAGGAGATAGCAAAGGAAGCAATGAGGTTGGCTGCGCATAAACTTTGCGTGAGGACCAAATTCGTAATTAGACAAAAATAGTTTATAAATAAATTGGATTCAAGATTATGAAGATTTCTGAAATAAAAGAAATGAAAAAAGAAGAGCTGAAGAAGTTTATAGCTGAACAAAAGGCTTTGACGGTCAAACTTCGATTTGATATTGCTGCTAAGCAAGCTAAAAATCATCAGCAGTACCGAAAAGTTCGCAAGGAAATAGCGCAGGCTTTGACTTTTTTGAACCAAATTGAAATTGAAAAAGAGCAATAATTTAAATTATAAGTTTAATTGGCATGGAAAAGGATAATAGTAAAAAAATTAAAAAGGGTTTAGTAGTCAGCGATGCGATGGACAAAACTGTTGTGGTGGAAATCGAAACCCTAAAAACCCACTCGAAATATTTGAAAAAATATAGATCAACCAAAAAATATAAGGTTCATGACGAGGAGAATAAGTTTAAAAAGGGTGACATGATAGAATTTGTTGAATGCGCCCCGATTAGCAAGGGTAAATCTCATCGAGTTTTGTAATCTTAAGTTAATAGTAAATAAGGATTAGAATAAATATATGATTCAGGCAGAAACAAAATTAAAGATTGCTGACAATTCCGGAGCTAAGATTATCAAATGCTTCAAGGTTTTGGGTGGAAGTCGCAGACGTTACGCTCAAATTGGAGACATCATCATAGCTTCAGTAAAGTCAGCTGAACCGCGTGGAATGGTCAAAAAAGGAGATAAGGTCCGAGCGGTTATTGTTCGTCAAGCCAAGTCTTTGCGACGAAAAGACGGATCATATATTCGATTTGATGAGAATGCAGCTGTTATTATTGACGGAAAAGAACCAAAAGGAACTCGTATATTTGGACCAGTGGCGCGTGAATTAAGAGAAGGTGGATATAGTAAAATTGTTTCTTTAGCCCCGGAAGTTTTATAGAAAAAAGTTTGAATAATTATAGAAAATCGATATGAGGATAAAAAAAGGAGATCAAGTAGAAATTATTGCTGGAAAAAGCAAAGGTAAAAAAGGCCAAGTCCTGAAGGTTTTTCCATCGTTGGAAAAGATTTTAGTGGAGAAGGCTAACTTGATTAAAAAACATGTTAAACCCCGACGAGAAGGTGAAAAAGGTCAGATCATGGAAATGCCGGCTCCTTTGGATGTGTCCAATGTTATGTTGGTTTGCCCTCATTGCAAAAAGAAAACCCGAATTGGTTATGTGATTGGCGATAAGAGTAAGAAAAGAATTTGTAAAAAATGTCAAAAAGAGATTAATTAGATTTGAGATAATATATAAATATGAAAGTAATTTCAATTAAAGACAAATACAGCCAAGTTGTTGCCCCTAAAATGGAGGAGAAATTTGCTTATGGCAATGTGATGGCCGTTCCTAAAATTTCCAAAGTGGTTGTTAATGTTGGAGCTGGAAAATTAGTCAAGGAAGGCGGAGACAGAATGGGCGAAGTGCTTGAATCACTAGCTATGATTACTGGTCAAAAACCGGTTGAAACTAAGGCTCGAAAAGCGATTGCTGGATTCAAAACTCGACAAGGTATGGTGATTGGTGCCAAAGTAACCCTAAGAGGCAAAAGGATGTGGGCTTTTATTGATCGATTGGTTAACGTGACTTTACCTCGAACCAAAGATTTTCAAGGATTGAATTTATCAGTAGTTGACAGTCGAGGTAATTTGAATGTAGGGATCAAAGAGCAGATTATTTTTCCAGAAATTTCCCCTGAAAAGGTTAAGACTCTTTTTGGAATGCAAGTGACTGTAACTTCTTCTGCAAAAAGTCGAGAAGAAGGAATAGAATTATATAGATTATTGGGTTTTCCACTTAAATTGAAATAAAATAATAATAGGATTATAGAAAATATTTATGGCAAAATTATCAACTCAAGCTAGATCACTGAAAAAACCGAAATTTTCTACCCGAGAAGTTCGTCGCTGTTGGAGGTGTGGACGAAAGCATGGCTATTTGAGAAAATTTGATATTTGCAGAATTTGTTTTCGCGAATTAGCCAGTCGAGGTGAAATTCCAGGAGTAAAGAAGAGTAGTTGGTAAATTTTTGATAATTGATTAAAATTTGATTTATAATAAAAGCGTATGTTAGATACAATAAGCGACATGCTTACCAGAATAAGAAATGCTCAACGAGCTGGACACTCGACCGTCGAGATTCCGTTTTCGAAGTTGAAATTGGCTATTGCTAAGATTTTGCAGGAAAATGGATTTATTGAAGATGTTTCCAGTCAAGGAGAAGGAATAGCTCTGAAAATTTTGATCGGACTTAAATATGATAAAGTTTCGAATAATCGTAAAGTTCCAGTAATTCAGGGGATAAAAAGAGTGAGTCGAGAAGGTCAGCGAATTTATTCTAAGAAGAACGAAATTAAGTCAGTGAAGAATGGATATGGAATTTCAGTTATTTCAACTTCTCAAGGGGTGATGACCGGAAAGGACGCTTTCAAGAAAGGTTTGGGCGGAGAAGTAATTTGTGAAGTTTGGTAATTAAATTTTTTAGTGATAGTTTTAAATTTTGATTTATTTTTATTGATATGAGCAGAATAGGCAAAAAACCCATAGTGATACCGAGCGGCGTAACAGTCGAGGTTAAGGATGACCAAGTTTTGGTCCAAGGTCCTAAGGGTAAGCTTTCTTTTCAATTTAAAGATCGCGAAGTGGCGATAAGAATTGAGGAAGGAAATTTAACGGTTGATAAAAAAGGATCTTCCAAGGAAGCTGCGGCAATTTGGGGTACGACTGCTCGTATTGTTGAGAATATGATAATCGGAGTTACCGAAGGTTATCAAAAAAAGCTAGAGCTTAACGGAGTTGGTTTCCGAATGGCGGTAGCTGGAAAAAAAATAAATTTAGCTTTAGGATTTTCACATCCAGTTGAAGTTGAGATCGAAGAAGGGATTGAAGTAAAGATTGAAGGAAATGTGATGACAGTTGCTGGGATTGATAAGCATTTAGTTGGCCAATTTGCAGCTAATATCAAAAGATTGAAACCAGTTGAACCTTACAAAGGTAAAGGATTTAAATATGTAGGTGAATTTGTTAGGCGCAAGGAAGGTAAAAGATCAGCAGCCTAAATTTTAAGGATATATAAAACTCATTAGTTATGAATAAGATGGATAAAAAACAATTAAGACTCAAAAGGCGCCGAAGGGTGAGAGCTAAAGTTTCTGGTACCGACAAGAGACCAAGGTTAAGTATTTATAAAAGCTTGACCAATATTTACGCTCAATTGATTGATGACATGGCTGGCAAAACGCTGGTTCAGGTTAATCTGAAAGAGATTTCCAAAGCGGGAAATAATTTAGAGGGAGCCAAGCAGATCGGAAAATTGATTGCTCAGAAAGCTCAAGAAATGAAAATAACCGAGATTGTTTTTGATCGTGGTGGCTATAAATATCATGGAAAGGTCAAGGCTTTGGCTGAAGAGGCTCGAAAGGGTGGATTGAATTTCTAAAATAGTTAAACTGAGATTTAAATTTATTTATAATTATGGTTAATAAAAATAGTAGAAAACCTAAGAAGAGAGAGAAGCCGGAGTTTGAGCAAAAACTTCTTGACTTGGCTCGAGTTACCAGAGTTGTTAAAGGTGGTCGTCGTTTTCGATTCAGAGCTACCTTGGTAATTGGCGATCGTAAAGGACGAGTTGGCGTAGGAGTAGCCAAAGGTACTGATGTTTCAGATGCGATTGGTAAGGCTTTCAATGATGCTAAAAAGAATATCATCAGCGTTCAATTGGCTCAAAACACGATTTCTCATGATGTATCCAAAAAATTGGGTAGCGCTAAAGTGCTTTTGAAACCGGCTACTGAAGGTCGGGGAATTATCGCTGGAGGAGCTGTGCGCGCCGTGGTTGATTTTGTTGGAATTAGAGATATTGTTTCAAAATCATTAGGATCCTCAAATAAATTAAACGTGGCTCGAGCAACGGTAGCAGCTTTGAAGGAATTGAAAGCTCCACGCGATGTTAAGCAAAAAGCCCAATAAGATAATAATTTATCTTTTCAATTCCAAGCTGAAAAGATTGATTTCCAATAATTATGCAAATTCACGAACTTAAACCAAAAAATAGAAAAGCTCGAAAAACAATCGGTCGCGGTGGTAAACGCGGGACCTATTCTGGTCGCGGAAATAAAGGACAGGGAGCTCGCAGCGGAGTTTCACTTGATCCGCTATTTGAAGGAGGACGATCTTCTTTGGTTGACAGAATGAAGAAAATTCGTGGGTTCAAATCTATTCATCCTAAGAAAAAGATTGTTAAATTGAGTGATTTGCAAGCCAAGTTTAAAGATGGGGACAAAATAGACACAGCAGCTTTGATTGAGGCCGGCTTGATTGAAAAAACCGATTTGGTTAGAGGGGTTAAACTTTTAGCTGATGGAAAAATTTCTAAAAAATTAGTTATCGACAAAAATCTTTTGATTTCGCAATCAGCCCAGGAAATGATTGAAAAGGCTGGTGGCAAAATTGAAAAGTAGTTTTTTAAATTCTTACTTTTTTAATCGATTCGATTAATGTTGGAAAAAATAAAACAAATTCTTAAAATAAAAGAATTACGAAATAAATTGCTTTTCATTGTGGCAATTTTGATCGTTTTTAGAGTGGCAGCCAATATTCCTTTGCCTTGGGTTAATCATGCTCAGCTGGAGCAGCTTTTCGAAGGCAATCAATTCTTGGGACTTTTGAATATGTTTTCCGGCGGTGGAATTTCCAACATCTCCATTGTCTTGTTGGGTGTCGGTCCCTACATCACCGCTTCAATCATCATGCAACTTTTGACCATGATTGTGCCAAGGATCGAACAGCTCTATAAAGAGGAGGGTGAAACTGGGCGGCAAAAATTCAATATGTGGACTCGCTGGCTAACTGTTCCATTGGCGGTTCTACAAACCTTTGCCATGGTTACTTTGCTCAAATCGCAAAATATTTTCGGAGATTTGAATTTCTTCCAAATGCTTACCATAATCATCGTGGCTACAACTGGAACGATTTTCTTGATGTGGCTGGGTGAATTGATTACCGAAAAGGGAATTGGTAACGGAGTCTCCTTTTTGATTTTTGCTGGAATCGTAGCTGGTTTGCCAACTTCGATAGTGCGGGTTTTTTCTACTTTTGATTCGACGCAATTTTTTACCTACCTGCTTTTGATAGCGGTTTCATTGATTACAATTGCTGGAGTAGTTCTGATTTCAGAAGGACAAAGAAGCATCCCAATTTCCTACGCTAAGAGAATTCGGGGCGGGAAAACTTTTGGCGGCTCAACTACGCATTTGCCGCTTAGGGTCAATCAAGCTGGTGTTATTCCGATAATTTTCGCCATTTCTATTATGCTTTTCCCAACCATGGCGGCTTCTTTCTTGGCCAGAGTTAATAATGAAACAGTGGTGGGGGTTGCCAACTTTGTTAATAACCTTTTTCAAAACCAGCTTTTCTATGGTTTGTTATACTTTATTTTAGTTGTGCTCTTTACTTACTTCTATACGGCGGTGGTTTTTGATCCAACTAAGATTGCTGAGAATTTGCAAAAGCAAGGTGGTTATATTCCAGGAATTCGTCCAGGTCAAGCCACTGGTGATCACTTGTATAAGATCATGAATCGGATCACTTTGACAGGCTCTTTGTTTTTGGGGTTAATTGCTGTATTGCCTTTACTAGTTCAAGGAATCAGCGGGATTAAAACTTTTACTATCGGTGGAACCAGCATCTTAATCGTAGTTTCAGTGGTGATTGAAACTATCAAACAGATTGAAGGACAACTTGTAATGCGCGATTACGAAGGATTTTAGGGACATTTTTATCAAGATCTAAAAATAAGATTAATGAATATTTTATTATTCGGGCCACAAGGAAGTGGCAAAGGAACACAAGCAGCTATTTTGGCTGAAAAGTTTGGCTTGAATCATATTGAAACCGGAAAAATTTTTCGTCAAATTTCAACAGAGGATAATGAACTAGGAAAAAAAGTTAAGGAATTTAACGAAGATAAAAAACTAGTACCGGATGAAATTACTTTGCAAATTTTGGAATTTTATTTGGCTAAAATCCCGTCAACTCGAGGATTAGTTTTGGATAGTGCTCCGCGAACCCAAGGACAAATCGAAGGAGTTGAGAAAATTTTCAATGATTTGAAAAGAGATATCGACGTGGCACTCTATTTGACTTTGCCTTACGAAGATTCAGTTACTCGAATTGCCAAGAGATTCGTTTGTCAAGGCTGTGGAAAGAATTTTATTTTAGGTCAGCATATTCAAGCCGAGGACAAATCTTGTCCGGAGTGTGGCGGGGTGATATCGCAGCGAGTGGATGATAGTGAAGAAGGAGTCCGAAAAAGATTGGATGATTTTTATCAAAAAACAATTCCAGTCATTGAACATTATCGAAAAAAAGGAATTTTAATTGAAGTCGATGGTCGCGGAAGCATTGAGCAGGTGACCGCTGAAATCATTGATAAAATTGAAAATCGTCATGTCTAAAATATTCGTAAAAGACGAAGCATCCAAAGCGATTATGCGCGAAGCCGGAAGCCGGCTTTGTTTTGTAATGGAGAAATTGGCTGAAAAAATTGAACCGGGAGTCTCTACTGCTGAGTTGGATGAGCTGGCCGAAAAATTGATTTTAGAAAAAGATAGTCGCCCAGCTTTCAAGGGTTATGGTGAAAAATTCAATCCTTTTCCATCTACAATTTGCGCTTCAATCAACCAGGAAATTGTGCACGGAATTCCCAGTGAGAAAAGAATATTAAGGGAAGGGGATCTCTTCAAGATTGATATCGGCTTGGAGTATCAAGGATTTTTTGCGGATATGGCCAGAACTTTTCCGGTTGGAAAAATTAGTCCCAAAGCTCAAGACTTGATTGAAAAGACCGAGAAATGTTTTTGGTCGGGAGTTAATCGGATCAAGGAAGGGGTGCGGCTTAGTGAATATTCCAAGGGCGTGGAAGAATGCATAAAAAAAACTCCCTATTCGATTGTGCGGGATTTGGTTGGACACGGTATTGGGCGCGCCTTGCATGAAGATCCTCAAGTGACAAATTATTTCGAACCTCAGATGCCTGATCCGATTTTACGTGAAGGAATGGCTCTGGCTTTAGAGCCAATGATTAATGAGGGAACTTGGAAAACCAAAATGAGCAGGGATGGTTGGGTTTTTGAAACTGCTGATGGCAAACTCTCGGCCCACTATGAAAACACTATCTTGGTAACAAAAAAGGGAGTGGAGGTTTTGACGGTGAAAAAGTAGGTGCAATTTTTGGTTAGAGGAAAGAGAAAAGCCCAGACGCTGTTGACGGCGCTGGGCTTTTTGTTTTGAGAAACTCAAAGAGGATTTACCACTTAAATATTACAGTGGCCTCATCGAATTCTCGAAGTTTTTCCTTGTTCTGTTCTGTCGTATCTGTGAATACGAACAGAAGAAGAGCAAGGAAAAGTATAAAAAAGAAAATGAACGCTGCAGTCTCTCCATTCATTTCCTTTCTTTCCTCTTTATCAGTTATTGGATTTGTAAAAATTCTTGAATTTGTTTGCATTGTCACTCCCTCCAATAAAACGGTTAATGGAATATGTATAAGCGCTAGTTAGCGCGAATTTTAAATAACAAAAATTATCCTTTCAAGTACGAAAAACAGAGCAAAATGCCTATTTTGCGCGTTTCAAAGGGTAATTTGACAAAATTTCAATTTAATTTACCATTAAGTTAATTGTAGCATAAATCTATGAAAAAAGCAAGGCTTGAGCCAGAATTGGCTCAAACAGGAAAATCTCTGGGAATCGATTTTGGCCGAAGTAAAATCGGGCTGGCTTGGGCTGAAAATGAGACCAAGATAGCTTTTGTTTTGGATGTGTGGAAAAATGATGAGAATTTTTGGAGCAAACTAAAAAATTTTTGTCAGCAGGAAGTGATAGGGCGGATTATTGTTGGCTGGCCTTTTGGTCAAAATAATCCTAATCAGAAAGTTGAGGATATTTCTCGATTGGAAAAATTTCTGGAAAAAGTTGAGCAAGAGACTGGGATTTTAGTCGAAAGGGAAAATGAGATGTTTACAACTCGCATGGCGCAAAACAATTTGAGGGAGCGGGGTGATAAGAAAATTTCTCAAAAGGACGATGGGGAGTCAGCTCGGATAATTTTGCAAAGTTGGCTGGATAGGCATTGATTTATTGTAGGAATTTTTGAAATTTATGTTATAATGGGATTGTAAATGATTAATTTTTTCTACCAGACCAGTTAGTGGAGGTTTTTTCGCGAATTGGTTGAATAATAAAAATAATGGATAATCAAGGAATTTTTTTGTCAATCGTTATTCCAGCTTACAATGAAGGTGGACGCAAAGGTGATGAATTTAGAAAAAACTTTCAACAAATTGCAGACTATTTCGAAAAGAAAAATCTCAGTTACGAAGTGATTGTGGTCAATGATGGATCCAAGGATAATACCGCTGAATTTGTTAAGGGTATTGCGCCGATTGTGAAGAATTTTCACTTGATTGATCGCAAGGAGAATCGCGGTAAATGGTTTTCAGTGCGAGAGGGATTTTTGGCGGCTAAAGGAAAATTTGCCCTGTTGACTGACGCGGATGCAGCTACGGCCATTGATAATTTGGAAGGTTTTTTGCCTCATCTGGAAAAAGGGGAGGATGTGGTTATTGGCTCGCGAGATTTGAAAGAGGCTAAAATTGAAAAACATCAGCCAAAATGGAAAGAATTTTTGGGCGATGCTGGAAATATTTTCATTCAATTCATAGTTGGTCTGCGAGGCATTGAAGATACGCAATGCGGTTTCAAAACACTATCGAGAAAAGCAATTGAAAATATTGTTCCGATGATGAAGGTTGATCGTTGGGGTGGTGATTTTGAAATGTTGATGTTGGCCAAAAAATTCAAATACAAAATCACAGAAGTGCCGGTAATATGGGTGGACGCTGGACAGAGCTTGGTCAATGTTCGCGCCTACATAAATACATTCAAAGAATTGTTTCAGGTTAGGTGGCGAATGATGACGGGTCAATATAGATTAAAAAAGTAGTTTTTAAAATTATTCCAAAAGATGCCTTAACATTGTTTTCAGATTTGAAAATATTTGAATATAAAATTGTGAAAAGCTAAATTTATTGGAATTTTTGGGTGGACAGTAATTTTTATTCAGATGAAATATGACGCCATATTTATCAGTAATTGTTATTGCATTTCAAGAGGGTGAGTTGATTGGAAGAACATTGCTAGAAATCGATCATTATTTGCGACAAAAAGATTATTTGTACGAAATCATAATTGTAGTTGATGGAAAAAGCAGTAAAAATACAGGCGAAATTGCTAAAAATTACGCTCAAAGAATAAATAATTTGAAAGTAATTGAAAACGATGGCAATAATGGAAAGGGTTACGGGGTTAGGCGGGGACTACTGGAATCAAAGGGAAAATTTCGAGTTTTTTTGGACGCGGACGGCTCAACTTCAATTGGACATTTGGATAAGTTTTTGCCGGAATTGGAAAATGGTTCAGATGTTGTGATTGGATCGCGTTATTTGAAGGATTCTTTTATTCAGGTTCATCAGCCTAAATATCGAGAATTTCTGGGTATTGTTAGCAATTTTATTATAAGATTAGTTTTGGGACTTTGGGATTATCCGGATACTCAGTGTGGATTCAAGGCTTTTTCCGAGAAAGCAGCTAAAGAAATAGGTGAGAAAACGGTGGTTAATAGGTTTGGTTTTGACTTCGAGTTGATTGCGGTTGCTAAAATTTTGAATTTAAAAATTAAACAATTACCGGTGCGTTGGCTTAATGAAAGTAATTCTGCAGTGAAGTTGATTGGTCCAAATAGTTTTTTGCAGGCACTGGGAGATTTAATGAAAACCAGATGGCGCATTTTTCGAGGACATTATAATAGTGAGCAAATTAAGAAAATTCAAAAAAATAAAAATAAATAAGGTACGTTTTAGTCTCATTTTATGGGCTTAAATCGACTTAAAAAAACGTGAATATAAATGTGGTAAATGCTGATTCTTCTAAAAACGAAGCTGATTCGTTAAAAGAAGAAAAAAATAAAAATCAAACAATCAAGGAGGATGATAATAAATCGGTTTCTGAATTGAGGCAGGATTTGGTTACTGGTGATTGGGTGGTCATAGCTACTGGACGAGCCAAGCGACCAGATGAGTTTGCGGCCTTTGAAAGAATAAAGAATGATAGCGGAATTGAAAAATGTCTATTTGAGGATCCGGTGGCTAGTGGACAGGAACCGGACACGTTGATTTATTATAAAGAGGATGGAGATTGGACTTTACGGGTTTTTCCTAATAAATATCCATCTTTTTCTCGCGGTAAGCTACCTAAAAAAATCGAAAGTGGTCCCTATTTTGCCATGAATGGAAGCGGGTATCATGAAATTATTGCAACCCGAGATCATTATCATCATTTGCAGGAAATGGAAGATTTTGAAATTGCTGAGGTTTTCGATGCTTTCCAAGATAGATATTTGGATTTGATGAATCGAAAAAGTGTTAACTACATTGTTATTTTTCATAACTATGGCAAAGAAGCTGGGGCTTCCATTGCTCATCCGCATTCTCAATTAGTTGCTATTCCGGTTATTTCACCCTATATCAGTCAGGAATTGCAAGGGTCAGAGATTTATTATAAGAAAAACAAACACTGTGTTTATTGTACGATGGCTGAATATGAAAGCGAAAAGAAAGAACGAGTTGTTTTTGAAAACGATGAATTCATTGCTTTTTGTCCTTTTTCTTCACGAGCAGCTTTTGAAGTTTGGGTTATGCCAAAAAAACACCAACCTTATTTTGAAAGAATAACCAATTCGGAAAAAATAAAATTGGCTGAAGTTTTTGGTAAAGCGCTTAATTCGATTTGGTTGGCCTTGAAAGATCCTCCTTATAATTTTTATATCCACACCGCCCCTTGTGACGGAAAAGATTACCCACGCTTTCATTGGCATATTGAAATTTTACCGCACACTTCAACTTGGGCTGGATTTGAACTGGAAACCGGGATTGAAATTTCCACCATCCAACCTGAAGTGGCCGCCCAATATCTAAGAGATATTATTAATAAAAAACAAAATGAAAATTAATTTGATTGAAAAAAAGATTCAAAATAAGAATGGTTTTACTTTGGTTGAGTTGATGGCGACCATTGCTATTATTGGAATTTTAGCGGGGATAATTTTGGTCAGCGTTAGTTCAGCCAGAGAGAGAGCTAGGGATGGGGCGGCTTATGTCACAATCGCCAGCACCCAAGGAGCGGCTTTTAAATGTTTAACCAGTGGTAATTCAACAGCTGCCCTAAAAAGTATTCCGGCTCCATCAGCTGGAGGTTCTATTTGTACGGTTACTGGTTATCCAAAATGGCCAAGTCTTGGGACTGGCAGTGATTGGGGCTATGCAGATTTTTCTTGGTGCTTGCTTTCGGATGAAAGTGATTGCTCTGTTTATAGCGATGGAACTTGCGGGGGAAATAGGGCTAATGGACATTTTTGTTACAGATTTGAAAACAGTGCTGATGAAAACCGATATGTGACTTGTACTCAAAGTGGTTGCGTGAAGAGCGGATTTTAAATTATAGTCTAAGAAAAAAAGAATTAAGTTGAACCGTATGGATAAATATGTTATTGGAAATTTGAAAATGAACTTGTTGACTCAGGCGGAGCGCGATCATTATCTTAAATCTTTTATTGATGAAGTGTATAAAGCTGGAAAATTCAAAAGTCGGTTGATTATTTGTCCGCCGTCTTTTCATTTGGAGAAATTTATTGATTTTTTCCGCGGAAAAAAAGTTTCCGTCGGTGCTCAAAATATTTACTTTGAGCAAAGAGGTTCTTTTACCGGAGAAATTTCAGCTTTGATGATAAAAAGTTTTGGCGCAGAGTGGGTAATTGTTGGCCATAGTGAAAGGCGGAGGCTTTTTGGAGAAACTGACGAAGTTTGCAATTTGAAATTAAGAGCGGCGCTGGAGGAAAAAATAAAACCTATTTTGTGTGTGGGTGAAAATTTGGATCAACGTAAAAATGATCTGACTTTTGAAGTTGTTTCCAGGCAAATCGAATCCGCCTTGAAAGAAGTGGTCAGTACTCAAATAGATAAATTAATTATTGCCTATGAACCGATTTGGTCAGTCGGCAGTGATGAGATTCCAAGCAGTGATGAGGTTATGCAAGTTAAAATTTTAATTCGAAAAAAAATATCCGAGCTTTACAGTCCGGTTTTAGCAGAAAAAGTCCCAATTCTTTATGGCGGTTCAGTTAAGCCTAAAAATGTTAAACAGCTTTGCCTGGAAGCGGGAATGGATGGAGTTTTGGTTGGAAGAGAAAGTTTGGTTCCGGGAGAATTTTTAAAAATTGTTCAAAGTATTGATAAAAATTAAAAAACTGATTGCCGTCAGATAATTGCCGGCTAGGTTAAATTATTTATGATTACCTCAGTAAAGGAAATTTTGGTTAAAGCCAGAAAGGAAGGTTATGCGGTTGGGGCTTTTAATACTGTTAATTTGGAAACAACCAGAGCGATAGTGGAGGCGGCCCATGAATTAAAAGCTCCAGTTATAATTCAAATCACCGAAAAGACCATGGAGTACGGTGGTGGTCGAGGCATGTTTCATTTGGTAAAAAATGATGCTGAATTTTATGCCCCGGAAATTCCATTGGGAATCCATTTGGATCACGGAAAAAGTTTTGAACTTATCGAACGCTGCAGTGAAATTGGATTTTCTTCGGTTATGTATGACGGCTCTCGAAAGGAATATGTTGATAATTTGATGATGACGAAAAAAATAGTAGATTTTTGTCATTCGCGCAACATTGATGTTCAGGGTGAACTCGGTAGCGTCCCTTATCTAGGGGAATTTGAAATGAAGGACGAGGATTGGGATCAATATATGACTGATCCGGATCAAGCGCAAGACTTTGTCAAACAAACGGAAATTGATACTTTGGCAGTGGCAATTGGAAATGCGCATGGTTTCTTCAAAGAAAGAAGTGAGCCTGATTATGATCGCTTGGAAAAAATTTCCAAAAAAGTTTCCATACCTTTGATTTTGCATGGAGCTTCTGATTGGGAAGCGGAGAGAGTTCGTCAAGTTGTTAAGCGGGGAATATCTTGTTTCAATGTTGATACGGCAACTCGTATCGCCTTTATTAATTCTTTGACTAAACAAATCAAGAGCCAGGCCGGAGGAGCATCTTTTGATGTCCGCAAGCTTTTAGGACAATCACGAGATGCGGTCAAGGAAGTTGTTAAGCAAAAAATTATTTCTTTTGGTAGTGAAGGCAAAGCTTGATTTAATCGGCCTGCTTTGAATGACTCTAAAATTCTAGTTTTCTCAAACCCGTCATTTTTAGGCGGGTTTTTTGTTTAAAAATATTTTTATGTGTAGAGAAAATTTTTAGGATTAAAAAATATTTTTATTTTTTTCTGTGGATAACTTTTTTGCATTGCTTTTTTAAAAAAATAAATTATAATTAACGTAGATAAAAAATATTTTTTTATTGAAACAAAATAAAAATTAAAATAAATTTTTTCAACAAAATTATTTGTTTGAAAAAACGGCTGTCGATAAAGTGTGAGAGTGTCGGCGCTGCGTCTTTTTTTGATAATATTTCCAAAACAAAAACCAAAACAAAATTTATCGAAAAAGACGCGGGGCTAACCGTTTCGCGCTTTGAAAAAAATCGGACAGTATTTAGAAGGAGGTGAATATCATGGCAACTAGAAAAGCAACTAAAAAAGCTCCAAAAAAAGCTGCTAAAAAAGCAGTAAAGAAAACTACCAAGAAAAAAGTAGCCAAGAAACCAGCTAAGAAAACTGCTAAAAAGAAAGTAGCTAAAAAAGCAGTTAAGAAGACTACTAAAAAAAGAACAACTAAAAAGAAATAATTTTCTTTTATATAGTTCAAGACAAAAAACCGCCAAGAGGCGGTTTTTTGTTTGGGTAGTTTTTATATTTTGTGGATCAAAGATTGATTTGGGCGATTCGCCAAAGTCCAGATAAATCCTTTTGAAAATCACTTTGGCTTTCGGGGAGAATTTTTTTGATCATCTCTTGCAGGTCCTGCTTTTGTTCCGGACTATATTCAATCAAGACAGTGATTGGTAATTTTGGATTATTCAAATGAATTTTTTGGATTTGATTAAAAAGTTTTTCGTAGTGTCCAAGTCCTTTTTGTGGACTGAGAAGGGCTGATTCGGGTTCGAATTTTTTGACATCGACCGAGGCGCTTTGCAAAATTTCTTGGGAAAGATAAGGCAGGTTAGCGGCTATTATTATTGAAGAAAGATTTTCTATTTGGGATGAATATTTTTTGATAAACGGTTTTAGTAAATCGCCTTGAAGGAATTTTATTTTTTGATCAACTTGATGTTGATGGGCATTTTTTCGGGCGATTTTTAAGGCTTGGCGACTTTGGTCAATGGCTAAATATTGAATTTTTGATTTTTTTAAATTTTTGGCGGTGGCCATGATGATGTTGCCGCTGCCAGTTCCGATGTCGATCAAAATGGAATTGCTTACATATGTACTTACATTCGTTTGGTTGTGTTTGGAGTTTTTTTGTTGTCGATTTTGGCCTAGTAGTCTTAGAACATTTTCAACTAGCAATTCGGTTTCTGGTCGGGGAATCAACGTGTGACGATTGACTTGAAAATCCAGACCATAAAATTCTTTGTGACCAGTTAGATAGGCTAGTGGCTCATGTTTTATGCGGCGAGAAATTAAACTTTTTATTTTTATCAGTTGAAAAAAACCCAAATGCTGTTTAGGGTTTGTCAGAATAAACTCTCGGTTTTTTTTCAAGACGTGGGCAATGATCAGATCTAAATCGAGTCGATCAATGCGATTGAAATATTTTTTTTGAAGATCTTGCAGTGTCATTTATTTGGATTGGGAGGCCATTTTCAATTTCTTGTCTTCTTCTTTCAGAGCTTCGATAATATCTTCCATTTTGCCTTCCAAAATGCCCTCCAGATTACTCCAAGATTGTTTGATGCGGTGATCGGTAATTCGATCTTGCGGAAAGTTGTAGGTGCGAATTTTTTCACTGCGGTCTCCGGTGCCGATTTGATTGCGTCGGGCATCCCCCAGTTCTTTGGCAGCTTTTTCTTGCTCCATTTGCAAAAGACGCGAACGCAAAACTTTCATAGCCTTGTCCTTATTTTTGTGTTGGGATTTTTCATCTTGACAGGAAACAACCAGGCCAGTTGGAATATGAGTAATGCGGATGGCTGATTTGGTAGTGTTAACTGATTGTCCGCCGGGTCCGGAAGAGCAGAAAGTGTCGATGCGCAAATCATTTTCGTTGATTTTGAGTTCCACTTCTTCGGCTTCTGGCAAAACGGCCACGGTGGCAGTGGAAGTGTGAACTCGTCCCATTTTTTCAGTTTCCGGAATACGTTGAACGCGGTGAACACCGGATTCATATTTCATCTGACCATAAACTCCGGATCCTTTGATTTCGAAAATAACTTCTTTGAATCCACCAATGCCAGTTTGGTGGGAATTAAGCAGGGAAACGTTCCAACCTTGATTTTCACTGTAACGTGAATACATGCGAAAAAGATCACCAGCAAACAAACCGCTTTCATCGCCGCCAGCCCCGGCTCGAATTTCGATGATCACATCTTTGTCATCATTAGGATCGCGTGGAATCAGATGGAGTTCCAATTCTTTTTCCAAGGCGTCTTTTTGTTTGGCTAGCTCAATGTTTTCTTCACCGGCCATTTGTTTGATTTCGGCGTCGTTGTCGCCGTTCATGATCTCGGCGTTACCTTTCATGTCGGCGGCAGTTTTTTCCAATTTTTCAATCAAGGCCATGGTTTCAGCCAACTCGGCTTGGCGCTTGGCCAGTTTTCCCATTTTTTGGGTATCGGAAAGGATCTCGGGCGAATTGAGCTCGGCGCTGATTTGGGCGTATTCTTTTTTAATATCTTCAACTTTTGGATTCATGGCTTTAAATTGTGCTTTATTGCTGATTTTAGTATAATAAAAACAAGGTAAATTATCAATTCATTATAGGGAAATTTGAGGAGAAAGTCAATTAAACTTTAAGATATGATTTGGTGGCTTTTTTGATTTACTATTGGAATTTTCTTTGTTGATTCTGCTGAAAAAGTAAAACACCACCTCCCATTTTGGTTGGTTGGGTAGGTGGTGTTGTGTGGACCGTAGCTTTTTTTATCGATCTGTATCATCTTAACCCAGATTTATTTGGTTTAGATAATCCCTAAGATTTTTCAATGTCTCTCTGGGTATGCTATACCTTATTTCTTGTGCCCTGGGTTTTATGCTGTAGATAACATCTATGGTTATACGTTTGCTCCAAGGCTCTTCATCGGCGTTAAGCGGGACATCTATACATTCAGATGTCCCAGCGCCAAGAACAAGTCTTATTAATAATTTATCCGGATCTATCTCTCCTTTTTTATCTCCAGTCATAGTCTTGCTCCTTTCTGGCGTGGGGTTTTAGGTACTAAGTTGTTTTTTGTTTTTGGTTTTTATATAATAAAAACAAGTTTTATTATTAATTTATTATAGGGAAATTTGAGGGGAAAGTCAATTTAAATCGAAACGTCCTATAATTTCGCATAAAAATAAGTTCAATGAATAAATTTTTATCTTGGTGGTAATTTAGGATTTGTGCATTAAGCTACAACGAAAATTTGATTTTTTTATTTATTTTATAAAGGGGCTTAAGGTGTCTTTTTTGCTCCTGGAATCGCAAAAAAGACGGATAAACATTATATTAGCCTATGCAAAATTCATCTGAAAAATTTCCTTTTTCAGGAATGAAACAAGATATTGAAACTGCCAAACGTGCAGCCGAAGGAAAAGGTAAAGCGCTCGAACAACTCTACGGTGGTTTTTTTGGAAGTCGAGAAAATTGCGAATTATTTGCGCAGAATGTACCCGATGAATTATACGAGATAAAAAATCCTACTATTGTTGATGCAGGATCAAGCCAAGGAATTTTAGGAAACTATATTAGAGAAAAATTCAGGGAGAAAGGAAGTGAAGCTCAATTGATTATGATTGACACAAACAAGGTGGCAATGGAAGAAAGTCCAGTTGAAGCAAATAAAGTCGTTGGTAATTTAATAGAAAATCCGCTTGAAAATGAATCAGCCGATGTCGTTATCTTGCGTAGTGTTTTTCAGTATGTTGAAACCAAGGATCAAATCAGAATCCTTAAAGAAATATATCGCATTCTTAAGCAGGATGGTTATTTAATCAGTCAATTCGGTTCATTCGAAAATCAAGACCAAGCAAACGCTTTTAATAAAATTTTTAGCTTTGCAAAAAGAGCTGTTAATTTTTGTGGAGAAAAAGAAGGCATCGAAATGCATGAAAAAATTTTTGACAAGATTAGCAAGGTGAACAGTGGCCCAACAATTTTTGAAACATTCGATGAATTCTTTACTGTTCGCATCAACGCTCCAGCGAATCAAATCGGAGAAGCAAAGAAATACATTGGTGAGCATGTCAAAGAGTTGGGCACAGCCTTAACAAATCAAACTGATCCATATGGTTGGAAAATCCCTTATACAATTATAACTTGTAAAAAGTCTAAAGAAATACAATAAGGAGTTTTTGATTTTGGGCATTCACCCCTTACCCCTCTGCCCAAAATCAAAAACAGAAATCAAATTTTCTATTAGTAGTATAAAGATTAGTTTAATAGACAACGAGATAAAAAATTTACATCGTTGAATACGGCATATCTAGTTCAGAAAATTGACTCAAATATATTTTAATGGACTGTCATTTTTCTTCCGCCCAAATTTTCATCCATTGTCTTTGATGAAAATTTAGGCGGAGTGCATTCAAGATAATTTTTTCAATATAAAGTGAGTGCGTTTGCAGTGCTGCATAATTTTGCATAATAGGCAATATTGTGTGATTATGTAATCATAATTTCGCATAAAAACGAGTTAGGCGAAATGCATTTTTTCAACTATTAAAACAAATCTCATGAAACACAACAGTTATGCAAATGGCGGTTTTCAAAACATCGAATTTAATGACAATGGAATTGATAAATCCATTGGTGTCGTTGAGACGGGGGTTTATAGTTTTACTACCGAGCGGCAGGAGACCGTGCGGTGTCTCACTGGTTTGCTGGTAATCAATGGAAAGGAATGTTCTCCAGGTCAAGAAATTACCATTGGCAAAAATGAGAAGTTTACTATCGAGGCTAAACAAACCTCAAGCTATATTTGTTTGTATCGGTAGGTGATATAATCTTGATTCTTTAGGGAGTAAAAAATTAAATTTTAAATTTATGGAAAAAATACCAGGAATTGAATCAATGGACAAAAGATTAAGTCCAGAGGAATTGGGTGAAAAGTTTAATACGGAAGATACCTGTTCTTTCGAGAGATACTTGCGCCAACAAGTAAAAGTTGATCCATCGATTCGTTTTAATATTGTTGCTAATTGGCTTGACGTTGGGAAAGCGCGGGCAGCAAAAGGACTTTTTGAGGGTTGTTCATCTAAGTATAATATTGATTCTTTCTCTATAAAAGCTACTCGTTCTCAATACGAAGAGGATGTGAATGCTTTTATGTCTGGCGTTAGGTGGATAGAAATTTAATTTCAATTTATATGTCTAAAGCACTTATTTTAGTAGATTTTGAAAAAGAATGGACTGATGAAAATTCAGATTATTTTGTCGGCGATATTTCCGAGTTGATTGAAAAAACCAATCGACTTATTGAATATTGCAGGAAAAATAACTACAAAATAATTTTTACCGTCCATGTTGAAAAAGATTCTGACCAAGAATTTGCTCCAAATTCAAAAAATGTTCAAATAATTGACGAGATTCAAAAACAAGACTCAGACGTGGTCATTGTTAAAAACAAAATCAGTCCGTTTTATAAAACTAATCTTGAAAAAGAATTGGAAGGTGTGGATGAAATTGTGCTTGGTGGAATTTTGACCAATTTATGTGTCCGAAGCTTAGCTCAAGATGCCTATGATCGAGATTTTGCAATCACAATTATTCAAGATTGTTGTCGAGCTTTCGATGAAGAGACTCATAATTTTACAATCAAGGATTTGAAAGCGACCAGGGAAGAAATTGAGTTTTTGGATGTGGATGAGTTTGTTGAGCGAAATTTTTAGTAAAATTATTGAAGTTAATTCGGCGATTTGCCAGAGGGGGTGGAAATTTTAAAAAAGTATGGAATTAAAAGAAAATTATAATTCAGAAAAAACTGATTCGAGAGAATTGCGAAGCAAGTTGATTTTTTTTGGAGTCGATTTGGATTCTTGGGGTAAAAAAGGAGCCAAGACTTTGGATGAGTTGCAAAAAGAAATTGAAGAAGGTGAGTCGGTCTTGGTTGAGGAAAATGGAGAGTTGGTCAGAAAAGTTGAATCAGCAGTCATTGGAGTTTTTTATGAAGATTTGGAAGGTCATAAATATAAACTCAAAGAAGACCGGCAGGTTTTTGCCGATGGAAATGTTCGCTACCGAAATTTTCCCCAAGCCGTTTTGGAAAAAATAAAAAGAGGCGAAAATTCACTTCAAGCGGCTCAACGAGGCTTAAAAGAGGAGTTGGGAATTTTGGATGAATTAAAATTTAAAGATCAAGGTGGGGTTTACAAAGAGAAAGAGTCTGTGAGTTATCCAGGTTTAAAATCAGCCTATACTCAGCATAAATTTTCAGTTTATTTGAATGATGAGTAGTTTAATTCGAACGGTTATGTTGAAACAACTGATTCAAAGAAACACTCGAGGATTTTGGAAAATGTCGTTTGGAAAATATTATTTGGGGCGGGAAAGTTAAATTTAAGCTGGCTTATTTTTTGGAGAATATAAAAAAGAATCAGGAAGAGCAGTATTATTTTGATTGAATATAATTGAGTAATGGGGCTTAAGTTAAATTCAGTAGTTTCTTGTTTTTTATATTTTTGATAAAATTTTACTTTAATTTATAAAATCTTAAAAAGTATGAAAATTCATCCAATCAGATTTAAGTCCAGCGAAGACTTGAGAGGTTCAATTGAGAAATATGCCAGCGAAAACAAGATTAGCGCAGGTTTTATTTTGAGCTGTGTTGGAAGCTTGAGCCGTGTAACTCTTAGGATGTCAGGTGGAACCGATTTAAAAACTTTTAAGGGTAAGTTCGAAATAGTTTCGTTGGTAGGGACTTTGTCGGTCAATGATTGTCATTTACATATGTCAATGTCGGACAAAAATGGAAATGTGATTGGAGGACATTTGAAAGAGGGTTGTATTATTCATACAACTATTGAAATCATAATTGGCGAGGCTGAAGATTTTATTTTTAACCGTGAAATGGATGAAAATACTGGTTTTGAAGAACTGACAATCAAAAAGCAAATTAATCATTAGCGGCAATTTATATATTTAATTTAGGGGAATAAAAAATAATAAAAATAAGTTTCCTGAAAATATTTTTCAACCCCATAAATACTTGACAAGATATTTTTTCTTGCCAAAAAGTGTGCTATAATCGGGACAAGCGCGAAAGCCAAACGCGCAGTAATCAATAATTAACAAAAAAAACGTTATGGCAAAAATGACGAAGTCACAGATTGTGACAGCTTTGTCTGAAAAAACAGGCTTTGCAAAAAAAGAAGTGAGTGGTTTCTTTGATGAGCTAACAGTCTTGGCCTACAAGGAAGTGAAGAAGAATGGGGAATTTGTTTTGCCAGGATTTGGTAAAATGGTAAAAGCTAAAAGAAAGGCTCGTATGGGAGTTAATCCAGCTACCGGTGAAAAGATCAAGATTGCTGCTAAAACTGTAGTTAAGTTTCGTTTGGCTAAAGCGGCTAAAGACGCTGTTTTATAGGCAAAACCTTTCAATATGTTTGAAAAATCCCGTGTCGCCAATTGGCGGATTGCGGGATTTTTTGTGTTTTGAAATTTTTTGCCAAAAAAGCGAAAGTATGCTAAATTTCCTCTGAAATTAACACAATCCCATGACAGTCGAAAGATTCATAAAATTGAAGAATAATCGCATTAAATACCACCTAAAAAGCAGTCCAAATTCAAGGCAGATGCGCTTGTCGGTTTCCAGGAGGGGATTTTTTGTTTTGACTGTTCCGCCAAAAGTGGATTATTTGACGGTGCGACGTTTTATTCTTTCTCAAACTGATTGGATTTTGGAGCGTTTCGATGCTTTGGTGAAAATTAATCAGGGGAAGGCAGTTAGATGTTCCAGGCGAGACTATCTGAAAAACAAGGAATTGGCTCGAAGCTTCATTACGGCAAGGGTTGAATATTTCGCCAGGAAGCACCGATTCAGATATGGGAGGATCTCGATTCGCAATCAAAGAACTGTTTGGGGCAGCTGTAGTGAGGATGGTAATTTGAATTTCAACTATATTTTGCTTAAGATGCCTAAAGATATTGCTGATTATATTATTGTGCATGAGCTTTGTCACCTGCGTCATTTTGATCACGGTGAAAAGTTTTGGCAGACGGTCAAAGAAATTTTACCGGGATATGAAGGAATTCGACAAAAAGCCGACGAAATTATTTTCATGTAAAGTGTGAAATATCTATATTGAGTTGTCTATGAAGATTGCTATACAAGCCGCCGATTTGGATGAAAATCGAATCGATGGCACTAGGGTTTATATCTTTAATCTCTTGAAAAGATTCGGACAAATTTCATCGGAAGATGAGTTTTGGATTTATCATAAAAAAGATTTTAATCCGAGTTTAGCTGTTCCGAAATTGGAAAACTATCACTTGGTTCAGAAGAATTCTCCTTTTCTTTGGACCCAAAGTCGTTTTGCTTGGGAAGTTTATCAAAAGGAAATCGACTCCCTTTGGATGCCGATGCATGACTTACCGCTTTGGCGTCGAAAAGGCATGCGCACGGTGGTAACCATTCATGATTTGGCTTTTAAAACTTTTCCGCAATATTTTCCCAAAAAAGATTTGGTTAAAATAAATAGTTTGACCAACTATGTCATTCCCAGGGCGGATGGATTGATTGCGATTTCTGAGGTTACCAAGAGAAATATTTTGAAATTTTATCCTCAAATCAAGGAGAAGAAAATCAAGGTTATCCATCATGGTTTTGATGAGGGAATTTTTCAAAAAGAAATTTCCCAGGAGAAAATCTTGCAGGTTTTAACTGAGTTTGGACTGCAGGATTGTTTGGATAAAAAAAATAATTCCCGATTCATTCTTTACGTTGGAGCGATTCAGCCTCGAAAGAATTTGGCGACCTTGTTGGAAGCTTTTGAAGAACTTCGGCAAAAAGAATCAGAATTAAAACTGGTAATTGCCGGGGCGTCAGCTTGGAACTATGAGTCGATTTTGCAAAAAATTGAAAACAGTCCTTTTCGAAAGGACATTGTGGTTACCGGAACGATTCCTTTTGATTATTTACCGGTTTTTTATCAGAAAGCGAGCCTTTTTGTTTTTCCGGAAATTTCTCCAGGATTTGGAATCCCGCTTTTGGAAGCTTTTGCTTCAGGTGTTCCGGTTTTGGCAAATGATGATCCGGTACTTAGGGAAGTTGGAGGTGAAGCGGCTGAATATTTTTCGTCAAAAGATAGCTCGGAGCTTGCTGGGAAAATTAAATCAATTTTAGAGCGAAAAGAAATTGCCCAGGATATGAAACAAAAAGGATTTTTGAGATGCCAAGATTTTTCTTGGGATGAATGTGCCAAAAAGACTCTGGCGTTTATAAAAAGTGGTTCCTGATGATTTATTTTTCATCTAAGAAAATCAGATGATAAAAAACTAGAAAGAAAGTCACGCTTAGGGTGGTGATGATGATATTTTGCCAGAGAGCAAATTTCAACAAAGACGTGCCAATTATCAAAAAGAAAAAAATTAAAATTAGCGGCATCAGATGGTGTCGATTTTTTTTGGTGAAAACTGAATCAAGTTTGCGGCCCAGAGTTGAAATTCCAGCTACTGTGGCAAATATTAAAAATATTACTATTAGAAATCCGTTATTTTGTGAAACCATGGTTGGAAGAGCGGTTTCCAATAGCAAGCCGGCCAGAAAAAAAATAATCAAAGAAAGCAGGATATCGTGCAGAAGCTTGTATATCACGAGGGAGAATTGGTGGTTATTGAATTTTTGTCGAATTTTTTTGATCATAAATTTATTGAAGGCTGTAGTTATTGAATACTCGATTTTTTAGAGCAGCTAGAGATTTGAGCAGATTTTCTTTGTTGGCTATCTGGGTAAATTCAATGTCCAGTTGATCCAATTGGATAGAATTTTCAATTGGAAATGAGAATTGGTAATCATTGCCAGTGAAATTCTCAATTGGATTTATTGAGGCTTGGCAATGAAAAAATCCTAGTTCTCTGATATGGGAATGAATTTCACATTCAATGCTTTTTTCCAGACTTTCTTGCTGGACTGTGACTGGTGCTATGCGCAGATAACTGTCCAGAATTGTTTTATTGGGAATTTCATGTCGCTCCTTGTTTTTAATGTAATAATATTTTTGAGAATCTTGGGCGTAAAAAATTGTTCCATCGGGGTGAGGACTGTCAATTTTAAAGAGACTGGCTTTTTCATAAATTCCAATTTCTTCACTACTTGCTTGGAGGATTTCATCCCATTGATAACCCATTGATTCAAACGTGACAGGATTGTTAACTGGAAGAACCTTGTTATCGCTGACGATATAAACCGATATTCCAGCCGCCAGTAAGGTTCCATCAGCGAAACCCAGATAATCCTGGGAGATCGAATAATTTTTTAGGAAATCCGAATTTTTTTCAATAGCTTGATTGGAAGAATATTGAGTCAGATAGGCTTGTTCGCTAACGAATTTTTGCAAAGTTTCCGGTTTGGTTAGTTGATAGAATTCATCGTCGATCTTGAAAATGGAGCTTTGTGGATAGGGGGAATCGAGAGTTATTTCTTTGCCCAATGGATTCAAGCCTAGGGAGGCGGGATCAATCATTTGGAAGGCTTCCGGAAAAAAGCCCATTTGAATAGCTGTTTCTGGTGAGGAAAATTTTCGTAAAGCTCCGGCTGAAACCAGATAATAATCAGATTCATTTTTCAGTAAACTGCCATCCTTAAAGTCCAAAGATTCGCCCAGGGGATAAAAAAAGGCTTGAAAAGATTTTCTGATTTTGATTTCACCGCTGGGTTTATTGGCTGTTTTTGAGTTTAGGTTGAAATCTATTTTTATTTCAGAATAGTTGCCGGTCAAGGCGGTGTCGAAAAAAAGATTTCCATTTTTCAAAGTGAGGTTGGGTTGATTTATTTCCTGTTGATCGTCTAGGCGTACATTGGTGACGGAATTTTTATTAGAGTTGGGACTTCCAAAAGAAAAAGTGAAACCGGCTAGGGGAAATAAAATTCTGTGTAAAATAATCCAAGCTATCAAAAAAGACAAGATCCAAATCAAAGCTCTCCAGAGCCAAAACTTTTTTTGCCAAGACTGATTTAATTTTATTTGCGTGCCGGCTTGCATAATTTTATCGAGTTAATTTTAGGATATAGCCACTTACCTTGATTAGTGATTTTTGAGGATAATCAATGATCGATGTTGAATTCTTGTTTGATGTTTCAGTAAGGCGAGTTGTTTTTAACGTGTATTTATCAGCGACGGTTAATTTTTCTCCCAGTGAAGTGTTTAGGTAATTGGAGATTTCTTTTTGACCGACCAGGATGTAGACATTTTCAAATTGATCCAAATCCAATTTGTCTAAATCGTTCGGGTTGAAAAAATAAACAGCATTAAGATTGAAAACAGAGTTTAGTGGTCCAGCCAACAAAGACCAACCATCTCCACTGGAAAGTCGGTCGACTAATATTAGGTCGTTTGAGGAGAATCGCTTAGCTAATTCTTGGGTTTGTTGAAGCAAATCCTCATTCTCACTGAAAAAAGCG
Source organism: bacterium (assembly GCA_003251635.1). Classification (GTDB taxonomy): domain Bacteria; phylum Patescibacteriota; class Minisyncoccia; order Moranbacterales; family GWC2-37-73; genus SZUA-486. Next base: position 43,498 of record QKEW01000011.1, read on the forward strand.
AAGCGTAAAAAAGGCTTGAGATTAATGAAGATTATCAAGATAATTAATGCTACAGGAAGGAATAGCCAAAAATTTGAGCGGCGATTAGTGTCTATTTTTTTTGCAAGCAGATATTTGAGAAAAACGGCGGAATAAAAAATTGATAACGGCAAGATTGAAAAAACAAAGCGACGTAGCATCCAAGGATGGTCAGAGGAAATACTTGAATTTACCAGATAGATCAATGAAGGACTGGCCAGAAAAAACGGAATTAGAAGTTGCCAATTTTTTTTGAAAAAAGCTGCAATTACTCCGAATAAGCCTAAAATCCAAAAACTTATTAGACCGTATAGGGTATATATTTGAATCATGCGAAATCCCGGAAAAAACAAATTTTTGGTGATGATTTTTCCATTACTGTTGATTTCAAAAAAAGAATTGAAAGTAGCTTTGAGGATTTCTTTGAAAAAAGCCCAGTCTTTTTGCAGGTAAAAAAGAAAAATGAAAAAAAGAGACAAAATTAAAATGTTTAGGAAGCGGATATTTTTTTGCAAAAATTGGCGACTTGTTGGATTAAAAAATAGGATAAGTCCTCCAGTTACTAAAAAGGCGAAGCCCTCGATGCGCGTGAAGGCCAGCAAACTGGCGGATAAGATGAGGGCTAGAAATTTTTTTCTGTCAGGTTTTTCACTTATCTCGACTAAATTTAAAATGTAAATCCAAAGCAAGGCTAAAGCTAAATTTTCACTGAGGGTGAATTTAAAAAACCAAATAAAAGAAAAAGAAGACAGGGTGAAGAGTGGCAAAATTAAAGCATAATTTTTTTTGAGCAGCTTTTTTCCTAGGAGATAGAAAGCACTTAAAAACAGAAAGAGCGCAGCGGCGTTGGCAATTATCAAACCGTTGATTCCAAAAAAACTGTAAAAAGCTGCCAGCCAGCTGATGTAGCCCAGGGGAAACTGAGTTGTCAGTTGCCCATCTTCGGTATAGTGAAAGCCTGGGAAATTCAGGGCTTTGCCCTCTCCATAGATTTTGAAAAATTCCACCGAAGCCGGATCGGAAAAGGTCAGCTGGTGATTTTTAGCCAGCTCAATGGCGGCAATGCTTAGTGATCCCTGGTCGCGACCAGTAAAAATCGTGGCAGTGGTAAAAAAGGAAAAAATAAAAACGAATGCAAAAAAAGCAAGACTGATTGCTATGTATGCGGGTGAGATTTTAAAATTTAATTTTATTTTTTTTTGTTCAGGTATGATTCGGAAAGCAAAAAAAATCCCAGCCGACACCAAATAAAGAATCAGGACCCAGCTGTAAAAAAAATCCAACAAGGTTAAGATTAAAGCCAGGAAACCAAAAACAACCCAAAATAGGGAAAAGTTCAAGAAAAAATCATAATTATTATTGGTTTGTTTGACTTTATTCATCAAAGCAATTGTAGCCTTTTTTAGCTAAGTTGCCAAGTTAAAAGGGATGTTTTAAAATGATAAAAAAGCTTCTTTGGGCTAATGGCGGATGAAAAAACAAAAAGAAAAATAATGAAAAAAAATCACGATCCTAATTTTTTTGCCTGGTACTATGAAAAAGGCTTGTTGGAATTTTTGGAAATTTGGAAAAATTTTTTGAAATTCAGCTGGCGTTTTTTTTCTGTAGGGGAATTAATCTTGACTTGGTTGTCACCTTGGAAGCGGGACATTAGTTTCAAAAATTGGCGCGGTTTTGATCCGCAAAAAACCATCAGTCTTTTCTTTGGCAATATCGTTTCTCGGTTTTTGGGGGCGATAGTGCGTTCGGCCGTCATCCTGGCAGGCCTATCTATTTTTTCAATTATTTGTCTAGTTGGCTTGGTTGGTTTAATTTTTTGGTTGATATTTCCATTACTGCTTGTTTGGACTTTATTCAAGGCTTTTGGCGGGTCATTTTTCTTTGTTGAGCTGTTAGGGTTATTGTTTGTCTATTTGGTTTTGGTGATTTGCGCTTATTATTTGAATTTACGCACTCCCTTTGGTCAGATGAATTTCCAGACTCTTTATTCGCGACCGATTTTTGAAAGAATCTGTAACCGATTAGGTTTGGATAAAAAAGACTTATCCAAGAAAGTTCTGAAAAATTCCCAAAAATTGACGGAATTTCTGAAAAGTAAAAATCTTTCCATGGAGGATTTTGCTTTTTTGGTGAATTGGGAAACTGCGATCTTAGATGAAGAGCGTCTGAAAAAATCTTTTTGGCGCTGGGAAAATCTTAGTCGATTGCCGGCTATTGGGGCTGGCTGGAAATATGCCTACACGGTCAAGTTGGATCGTTATTCTCGAGACATTTCCGTCTTTGATGGAAGCGAATATCGGGATCGGAAGTTGGTTGGCCGACAAGATGAAGTTGAGCTTTTGAAATTGATTTTGCAGCGACCCGACCAAAATTGCGCTTTGATAGTTGGCGGCAGTGGAATTGGAAAAAATACTTTGATCCATGATTTGGCTGCCCGAATTCGGCATAATCAATCTGAAAAATACTTTCTCAACAAAAGGATTTTGGAGTTAGATCTGGGTCGGGTTATTTCAGATGCAATCAGTAGCGGCGAAGATTCTGAAAATGCGCTGAGAAATCTTTTTCTGGAAGCGGCTTACGCTGGCAATATCATTTTGATTATTGATCATTTGGAACAATTTTTGGGTAAAGAAGGAACCATGCTTCACCCAGACATTTCTCCGGTTCTGAATGAGTTTTTATCCCATCCTAATTTCCAAATCATTGCCACTTCGTCACCCAAAGAATATCATCGCTTGATTGAAAAATATGACCAAATTGCCAAATATTTTGAAGTGATTGAAATGCGCGAGCCTTCCGAGTCAGACATGTTGAAGATTCTATATAATAATTTCAAGCTCCAAGAAAGCGGTCGGGTCATTTTTACCCATGAAGCCTTCAAATCAATCATCAAAGAATCTAATCGCTACAATTGGTCATCTCCACTGCCAGAAAGAGCTTTAGATTTGGCTATGGACGTCTTAATGTTTTGGGAGAAAAAATCCGAGAAATATTTGATCGATCAAGAAGTTTTGGCGGACTTTCTTTCTTTGAAAACTGGCACGGCTCACGGTGAAATTAAAAATGAGGAAAGAAAAAAACTTCTGAATTTGGAGAAATTTTTACATCGACAGGTCATTGGTCAAGAAGAAGCAGTTAAGCAAGTAGCGGAAGCTCTGCGTCGCTCTCGCAGTGGAATTGCCAACAGTCAAAAACCGGTAGGGACGTTCCTTTTTCTGGGACCAACCGGAGTGGGAAAGACTGAAACCGCTAAGGCTTTGGCCAAAATGTATTTTGGGGATGAGAATAAGATGATCCGTTTTGATATGAGTGAATTTCAAACTCCTTCATCTATTGATCGGCTTTTAGGCTCATCCCAACTTAATCAGCCAGGGAGATTAACCAGTGAGGTCAAGGATAACCCCTATTCTTTGGTTTTATTGGATGAAATTGAAAAAGCCTACCCGGAAATTCTGGATGTTTTTTTGCAAATTTTGGATGAGGGTTTTGTGACTGATGCTTTTGGAGAGAAAATCAATTTTCGCAACGTTTTGATTATTGCAACTTCCAATGTCGGAGCAGCCTTGATCAAGGAAAGTGTGGAAAAAAATGAGGATCCGGAAAAGACCAAACAGCAGGTTATTGATTATGCTGTTTCCAATAATGTCTTTCGGGTGGAATTTTTGAATCGTTTTGATAGTGTGATTTTTTTCCGTCCGCTCAATGAGAAGGAATTGGAAAGTGTGGTGAAGCTGATGCTAAAAAAATTAGCTCGACGTTTGCAGGAAGAGAAAAATATTGAAATTGAATTCGGGGAAAATGTCGGGCACAAGATTATTGAAAAGGGTTACAATCCGATTTTTGGAGCTCGCTCAATTGATCATTATATTGAAGATTCAGTCGAAGACTTTCTGTCCAAAAAAATCATCGCCGGAGAAGTTGAAAAGGGTCAGAAAATTCGAATTGACTTGTGACGGTGCAAATAAATGATCGGATTTTCGTACTAGCCTCAGGCTTGTTCAAGTTTGAATTCTCTGGTAGGATTATCTGGTAATTGATAAAACTATTTATGAAATCAGAAAAATTTTTTACACCCAAAAAAATAATAATTTTGGTGATTTTGGTCGCAATTTTCTTTGGCGGTTTTTATTTATTTTCCTATGCCAAAGAAAATAAAAAAACTATCGCTATCAGTTCTTTGGCGGTTTTGAAAAGTATTTCCAAATTTTTACCAATCGAAAAGGATACTAAAAAAGAAATTGAAGCTCTCAATACTTTGGTTGAAAAGTTTACCGCCAAAGATGATCAGGAATATTCTTTCTTGCTTTTGCTGCAAAATAACATGGAGTTGCGACCGGGTGGCGGATTTTTGGGTCAATATGCGGTAATTAAAGTTAAGAATGGAGAAGTGGTTTCCAGTTTTTTCGAGGACGCTAACTTGCTCGATCAACGTATAACCGCCAGAGTTACTCCACCTTGGCCCCTTACTCAGTACATGCAAATTAAGAAATGGAAATTTCGTGACTCTAATTTTTCACCAGATTTTCCGACTAATGTGGAGAAGGCTAAATATTTCTATCGTCTTAGTGGACGCTCCAGTGATGGTTTTGATGGGGTGATTGCGGTTAATGCCACGGTTCTTGATGATGTGTTGGCACTGACCGGTCCAGTCACGATTCCTGGTTACAATGTGACTTTAACCAAGGACAATGCAGTTCTAAAATTGGAGGAAATTGTGGAAAAAGCTTATTTGTTAAATGAAGACTTGGATACTCAAAATCGCAAAGCTATCATGAAAAGTTTGACTCCAGCCTTGATTGAAAAACTTTTCTCTTTGGGTAACGTTACTAAATTGGCGGATTTTGCTCATGAACAAATCAGTAAAAAAAATATTATGATCAACTTTACTGACAGTCAGTTGCAAAGTTTGATTGAGGATGTGCATTGGGATGGTTCGGTGGCTCAAGATTGGGATGGGGATTATCTGATGGCGGTGGATGCTAATCTGGGCGCGTTTAAATCGGATTATTATGTTAAACGCTCTATTTCCTATGATGTTGATTTGACGCAGATTAAACCAGTAGCCACTTTGAAAATCACTTACAATCACACTGCTACCTATGCTGATTGGCGCACCACTGATTATCATTCTTACTTGCGGGTTTATGTGCCGGAAGGTTCCAATTTGTTAGAACGTTACATGGTGGGTTATCCGACCACTCAGACGGAATTGGGCAAAACCTATTTTGGTTTCAAGGTTGATGTTTTGATGAATCATCAATTGGAAACCATGATCAAATATGAACTCCCGGAAAAATTTGCCCAACAAGATTATAAGCTTTTGGTTCAAAAACAATCCGGCTTGGATGATGTGCCGATTGAAATTCATGTCAAAACCAATGACGGGGAATTCAATCACAGCGGAATTTTGGAAAAAGACTTGAAATTGGAATTTCAGACGGTTCAGGGGTAAGTATTATTTCTTGAAATATTTTAAAAGATGAAAATTACTTTCAAAACGCCTCTTTTGGCGTTTTAATTTTTCTAATTTTGGTAAGGATTATAATACGTATTATTTTTGGAGAGGGATTTTTATTTGACTTGATGCGATTGGAGTTGGCTTTGCTTTTTTTCCTTATCTATGCAAGAATTTTGTTAGTTATAGGTAGGTCTTTGACAAATTCATATTATTTATTCATTTGTTTCTTGTTTTGCCCATGGTGGGTCAAAAGTAGGCAAATGAAAAAGACGAAAGAAAGGTTGGTGCTGCATGAATGTTGAATTTGGATTAAAGAAGGTTAATGGAATTTTTTTGTTTGAATCATTCAGAAACTTTTTTGTTGCAACTGTTTTAGGCTGGCTCTATTATTTGTATGATATATTTTCTTATGTTGTAAGCAATAAATTTAACTTTTTTTCTTCAGTTTTCATTTTGTCGGCAATCCTTCTTTTATGTTCGCTGATTTTTGTATTTATACATCAGTGGACTAGAAAAAAACGTGGTTATGACATTCTTGGCTTGGAAAAATTTAATCAATTGAGCCAGGAAGATGTCCAGCGATACAGATTCTTTCGGCGATTCTTAAAGTGGATTATGTGTCGAAGAGTGACGATTTATTTTTTAGGTTCTATATTTATCGGTCCACATGTGGTCGCACTGTTATTAAGGAAAAATGAAAAAATGTCGAGCACAATTTGTTTTTATTTGATTCCGACAACATTAATTTCAGTGCTAACCTGGGTTTTGATAATGAAGGGGGTTGGATTATTAACTTGGAATCAATATGTGAAACCATTTTTGGATTCAGTCATATAAATATTCCAATCAGAGGGGGTACGAGAAATGAAAGAAATTTTATTAAAAGAAGCCGGAGAATTTGCAGAATTTAACAGGGGTGGGAGGATCATAAATCCTTTCACTGTTGGTAGTTTCTATGGAAAGTTTATTGAGACAGAGGGGTGTCGTAGAATAGATCTTACTAGGCTGGATTATCTAGCTTTAGGTTCAACCCCGGAGATCAAGAGGATATTGCACGGGGCTGTTGAAAGCACCGATCTTGGATGCCCAGCATCCCAAAAAGTTCTCAAGACTTCATTAAATGTCGATCTTGAAAAAAGTTTGGCTAATTTGCACGGGATGAATCAAACGTTGGTTTTTACTAGTGGTTATGCGGCTAATGATAACTTTATGGAGGCTCTTGCTGCTAGGACTAAAATTCCTTATTTAAGCATTTTTCGTTTATGCAAAAACACCAGTAATTTACCCACAATTTTTTTTGTTGACGGTGAAAGTCATTTTTCGCTTCAACACGGGATAAGAAGAAGTCGTAGCGTTTTTGGCTCTAAAGCGTTCACATTTCCTTCTGGAAATTATGAAAAGCTTGAGTTATTAATTAAGAAAGCCCCCAAGGAATCGGTAAGGGTAATTATTAGCGATACTCTTTCTTCGGCAACTGGAGTTGTATTTAATACGGAGTGTCTTTGCGAAATTGCAGCCAAGTATGACTGTCTTCTTTACCTTGATGAGGCTCATGCAATCGGGGCACTCGGAAAGAATGGCGCTGGCATAGCCAGCGGTAATTCTAGTTATAATAAATACAAAAATCATGTGATGATAATGGGCACTTTAACCAAGGCCCTATGTTCAATGGGTGGATACGTATCGTTAAGCGACGAAAATCTTGCTGATTTTTTCCAATTTTGTTGTCCTCAATACATTTTCTCGGCGCCAATTCCTCCTTGGATGGCAAAATCGTTATCTGGTATTGTTGCCCTTGTTTCGGGGGACTGGGGAGATAAAAGAAGAGAAACATTGGCGCATTTATCCGCGTATTTGAGAAAGGGATTAATTGATGCAGATTTTGATACAATGAATTCGTCTTCTCACATAGTCCCGGTTTTTGTGGGTGATGATGAAAAAGCAACCAGGATGTATCGGTTTTTGCAGGGAAAAGGTTTTGAAGTTTCTTGTTTTAGATATCCTGCGGTTGCGGAGTCTTCGGCATTGATAAGAATTTCGGTTTGTAGTGACCTAGAATTCTGTGAATTGGATGAGTTAGTTCATAACCTTAAAATAGCCAGAAATATTTAAATAAATACATGTTTCTTTTGCGTTCTATCTCGATATCTGTGATTGTGCTACAATAATCATAGGTATCGAGATTTTTTTATAATTTTTTAAAAAATGTTGCATTTAATTATATTGTTTTCGGGGATATCCAATCTCATAATGGGCTTTCTTGTTGGTTTCGGAAGTGATGATAAGAAGGGAAAGAAATCTTTTGTATTTTTTTCCATCTCAACCTTTATTTGGGCTGTATTTGTTTTTCTTATATATGAATATAATTTTCCAATAACTGTTAGGTTGTCTTACTCTGGGGGAGCATTAATGATAACATCATTGCTATTGTGGGTTTATAATTTTACTTCCACTAGTGAGGTGAGGAAAAGCAGTTTTTTGAAAATAATTCTACCTGGATTATTTTTTTTATTTGTACCATTTATTGATGGCTTGTTGATTTGCAACATAAGAGAAAATAGTATTGGAGGTTTTGATGCCGATGATGGAGTTCTTTTTCCTTTATATGCATTTTACATCTTATTTGTATATATATTTGTAATATTTAGACTTGTTAAACTGTTAAGGGTGACATCTGAAAACAAAAAAAGGCAAGTAAAGGCTATATTAAAGGGTGTTTCCTTGTTTATTGGATTGAGCATTTTATTTGTTTTTGTTTTGCCGTTATTTGGCTATGATAAGTTTATAGACTTTGACGTTCCTTTTTCTATGTTCTTTGTTGTTTTTGCTGCCTATGCGATGGTTAAATATAGATTAATGAATATAAAAATCATAACCGTTCAAGTGCTTGCATTGGTAGTTTTGGCCATGTCATTTGTCGATATTTTTTCCACTCAAAATGTTCAGATGACGTTTTATAAGATATTTATATTCATAACTTTGGCGATTTTATTTTATTTTTTGGTTAAGAGTGTGATTATTGAAATTAATCGTAAAGAGGAGCTCCAAAAAATGACCGACAGTTTAGCCAAGGCCAATGAAGAGCTGCGAAAATTGGACAATGCTAAGACGGAGTTTATTTCTATTGCTTCCCATCAACTGCGAACGCCTCTGACTGCGGTCAAAGGTTTCATTTCTCTGATTCTGGAAGGATCTTATGGTGAAATCAGCAAGGGTGTGCGTGATGCCCTGGAAAAAGCTTATTCCTCCAGCGAGCGGTTGATTGATTTGGTTGAGGATTTGCTCAATGTTTCGCGAATTGAATCCGGTCGAATGCAATTTATTTTTGCTAAAACTGATTTGATAAAAATCATTAAGGATTTGCAAGTTAATTTTGCCATGATTGCCAAGGGAAAAGGTCTTTCTTTGGATTTCAAATTACCCAAAGCTAAAATTCCTAAACTCTATTTGGATGCTTCCAAGATTCGCGAAGTTGTTTCCAATTTGATTGATAATGCCTTGAAATACACAAAAGAGGGTGGGGTGACAGTGACAGTGGAAAAAACTTCAAGCAAAACAGTTCGGATAGTGGTTGCGGACACCGGAATTGGAATTCCTCCACAAGAAGCTCCCCATTTGTTCAAAAAGTTTTCTCGAGGCAAGGATATTGAGCGACTTCACGCCAACGGGACCGGCTTGGGTCTCTATGTTGGTAAAAGCATCATTGATCGTCACTGCGGAAAAATTTGGTTTGAGTCCGCCGGGGCTGGCAAGGGAACAAAATTTATTATCGAACTGCCAATTAAACGGTCAATTAAGGAAAAATAACAAAAAATCTTTGTTTTCCGGCAATTTAATTGGAAGTGTTTCATTGAATATGCCGATGCTCATTAGAGTTTTTGGTTGATTTTCTTTTAGATTAGAGTAAACTGGGATTAATTAAAGACTTTTAAATATCCTAGTAAAAATATGTTGCAATCCAAACTTTTTACCAAAGCTCAAAAACAAGCGCCTGCTGGCGAAGTCAGTTTGAATGCCCAACTTTTGATTCGGGCCGGATTTGTGCACAAAGAGATGGCTGGAGTCTACTCTTATCTGCCTTTGGGACTTAGGACTTTGAATAAGATTTCTGACATTATTCGTCAGGAAATGGATGCGGCCGGTGGTCAGGAAATTTTCATGACGGTTTTGCAAGACCGTGAAACTTGGGAAAAAACTGGGCGTTGGAGCGACGAAGTGGTGGACAATTGGTTCAAAACCGAATTGAAAAACGGAACACAATTAGGCCTAGGCTTTACCCATGAAGAGGCGATTGCCAAGATCATGAAAAACTACGTGGCTTCTTACAAGGACTTGCCTTTCTATGCCTATCAAATTCAAACCAAGTTTCGTAACGAAGCCCGGGCTAAGGCTGGTTTGATGCGTGGTCGGGAGTTTTTCATGAAGGACCTCTATTCTTTTTCCAAAACCAAAGAGGAGCACGACGAATTTTATGAAAAAATGAAAGAAGTTTACATGAAAGTTTTTTCGCGGCTGGGAATGGGTGACAAAACTTATTTGACTATTTCTTCCGGCGGTTCTTTTTCTAAATATTCCTATGAATTTCAAACTGTTTCAAAAGCCGGAGAAGATATGATTGCCATTATTGATGAAGAAAAAAGAATTGCCATTAACAAGGATGATTTGACGGATGAAGTTTTGAAAGATTTTGCAGTCAAAGTTGATCGGGATAAATTGCGCGAGGAAAAATCAATCGAGGTTGGTGACATTTATTCCTTAGGTTATAAATACTCCGAGGCGTTCAATTTGAAATACAAAGATGAAAGCGGTCAGGACCAGATGGTGTATATGGGTTCTTATGGTATGAGTCCATCGCGTCTGATGGGGGCGGTGGTTGAGTTAAATTCGGATGCCAAGGGAATTATTTGGCCTGAGGCGGTGGCTCCTTTTGCGGTGCATTTGATCAGTTTGGATCAAAATGAAAAGGCTTTGGAAATTTACAAACAGCTTTCCCAAAAAGGTGTGGAGGTTTTGTGGGATGATCGTCAGATTGGAGCTGGCGAAAAATTTGCCGAAGCGGATTTGATTGGAATTCCTAATCGAATGGTGATTAGTGCCAAGTCTTTAACTGCGGGTGGAGTTGAATTGAAGAAAAGAGATTCTGATCAGGCTGAAATTTTGCCGATTGAAAAACTTTTGGAAAAATTTTCTTAAATATTCGTATTAAATTTATCCAGTCAAATTTATTTTTTTGGAAATTTTGTTTATGGAAATAAATCTTTCTAAATATGCCGGTTTTTGTGAGGGCGTGGGGAGGGCTTATCAAATTGTGGAAGAGGCTGTTTTTGATTCCAGGATCCCAAAACCAATTGCGGTCTTAGGATCATTGGTTCACAACGCCGACGTGGTAAAAAAAATCCAGCAGTGGGGGGTTTTGAAAGTGGAAGTTGAAAACTCCTTAGAAGAAACACTCTCTAAAATTAAAGGCAAAGTGAAAACTTTGGTAATTACGGCTCATGGTGCCGGACCTAGAATTTATGAGCTAGCTAAAGAAAAAGGTTTTGAATTGATTGATGCGACTTGTCCAAAAGTTATCAAGGTTCAAAGATTGGCTCAGACTTTTTGGAAGAAAGGCGCTCAAGTGGTGATTGTTGGAGAAAAGAAACACAAGGAAGTGCGAGGAATCAATGAATGGGCTTGTGAAAAAGGAATTCTGGTTGAAAACCAGCAGGATTTGAAAAATATTCAATTAAGTAAAGATGATGAATCGGTACTCTTATCGCAAACAACTCAAAATAGTCAACTGGTTGAAAGAATCGGAAAATCTTTGCAGCAAGAGCATTTGAAGTTGAAAATTTTTGATACGCTTTGCTTGACAACCCATAATCGTCAGGCGGAAATTCGACAATTGGCCAAGAAAAATGACGCGGTAGTAGTAATCGGTTCACCGGAAAGCTCCAATTCAAATCGACTTTGGGAAATTGCCAAAGAAGAAAATCCGCGCAGCTTTTTTATAGAAAGAGCTGATCAATTGCAAAAGGACTGGTTTGAGGGTTGTCAAAAAATTGCCGTTAGTGCTGGCGCCTCTACCCCGGATTGGATTATTCAGGAAGTATTGGAGAATTTAAGAAAATCATGATATTTATCGGGAAATTGGGGGGTTACTACTTGGCGGTTGTTTTTTCTTTTGTTTATTTTGAAAAAACGGTTAGAAAATTGATTTTTTGTTCAATTTGCGATATAATTGCATAAGAAAAGGATTAAAATTTAAAGAGTCAATGAGTAAAATAATTTTCGTCGAGGATGATCCAATGATTGCTGAGATTTACAAGAGTAAACTGGAATCGTCGGGTTTTGAGGTGGTTAATGCTAAAACAGGCAGGGAAGCTCTTAAATACGCCGCTCAAGGCGGGTATGATTTGATGCTTTTGGATATGGTTTTGCCAGAGCTTGGTGGAATGGAGGTTTTGAAGGAAATTAAGAGTGATTCAAGCTATAATCAAAACTTGAAAATTGTGATTTTTAGTAATTTGAATGAAGCGGAAACCCAGCAAGAGGCACTAAAAAACGGAGCTGATGGATTTATCAGTAAGATGCAATATTCTCCTTCGGAATTGGTGCAAGAGGTCTCGCGGCTAATTCGTCAGTTTGATCAGCAAGAAGAAAATCATCAACGTGTTTCTCAAGAGGGAGAAATTGCAAAAAGCGGTCAGAGAATTTTGTTTATTGAAGACGAAGAATCTTTTTTGGAAACATTTGGCAAGAGTTTGGAGGGTGACGGTTATGTTGTAGCGGTGGCCAGTAAAGGAGATTGGGGTTTAAAAGAAGCCTTGGAGAATGATTATGATTTGATTGTTATTGACACGGCTCTGTCGGATGTAAGCGGCATTGAAGTAGTTGGCAAATTAAAAGAGGAAGCTAAAACTCAAAATATTCCGATAGTTATGGTGTCAGCTTCAGTTACGGATGAAGAATTTGAGCAAATCAAGCAACTTGGGGTGGTGGGATTTTTTCTTAAAAATGAAATTGCGCCAAGCGACTTTTTAAATAGTGTTTCGGAAATTTTGAAGCAGAATTAATTTTTATAAATGTTATATGGAGCGGATTTTTATTGAACAAGCAGTTAAAAAAGTTGGGGAAAAAGTAAAGTTGTCTGGATGGGTGCATAATCGTCGTGATCATGGTAAGATTATTTTTTTGGATTTGCGTGACAAGACCGGGATTGTTCAGACTGTGATTGTTCCTGACTATGCCCAAGTTTATGAAGAAGCCAAAAAGATCCGCAGTGAATTTGTGATCGAAATTGAAGGATTGGTTAAGGAACGTCCACAAAGCGCTCGAAATGAAAAATCAGCTACCGGCTCAATTGAATTGGAGATTGAAAAATTGATGATTTTGAATGAATGTCAGGGGTTGCCTTTTGAAATCAATAAAGATAGTGCGGAAGTTAACGAGGAATTGAGATTGAAATATCGTTATTTGGATTTGCGCACTGAACGGATGAAAAATAATATTTTTAATCGCGGCAAGATCGTAAAGTTTTTTCGCGATCACCTGGATGAAGAGGGATTTTTGGAGGTGGAAACTCCAGTTTTAGGCAAATCAACAGCTGAGGGTGCGAGGGACTATATCGTACCGTCGCGAATTTATAAGGGTAATTTTTACGCCCTGCCACAATCTCCGCAGCAATATAAGCAGCTTTTGATGGCGGGTGGAGTTGAAAGATATTTTCAAATTGCCAAGTGTTTTCGAGATGAAGATACACGCGGTGATCGTCAGCCGGAATTTACCCAGCTTGATTTGGAAATGAGTTTTGTTAGGCAAAAGGATGTTATGCAAATCATCGAGCGGATGTTGATTGAAATGGTACAGAAAATTTATCCTCAAAAAAGAATCCAACAGGTTCCTTTCCCACATATTTCATATCAGGAAGCGATGGAAAAATATGGAACTGATCGTCCAGATTTGCGTGAAGACAAAAATGATCCCGATCTGCTAGCTTTTTGCTGGGTAATAGACTTTCCATTTTTTGAAAAAAATGAAGATTCCTCAACCGGATGGACTTTTACACATAATCCGTTTTCCAGTCCAAAACCGGAACATTTGGAAATGTTGATGGCTAAAAAAGATGTTGGTCAAATTTTAACCACCCAATATGATGTTGTTTTGAATGGTTATGAGATTGGTGGTGGTAGCATCCGGAATCATCAACCGAAAGCTTTGGATAAAGTTCTGGAAATTATCGGAATTCCTAAAAAGCGAGTGGAGCAGGAATATGGTCATATGTTGGAAGCTTTTGAAATGGGAACGCCTCCGCATGGCGGAATCGCTTTGGGCTTAGACCGAGTTGTTATGATTTTGCAAAATGAATCAAGTATCCGAGAGGTTATTGCTTTTGCCAAAAACGGTGAAGCTCAAGATTTGTTGATGAATGCTCCGGGCGAAATTGAGAAAAAACAACTTTCAGAAGTAGGAATCAGTCTGCTGGCCACCAAGAAGGCAGTCAAAAAATCTTCCAAGAAAGCTTAGAAAATTTTCTATCTTTGTTTTCCATCTTTTAATTCAGCCAGTTAAAATTAATTCATGGATAAGTTTTTAAAACATGCCGAGAGGCTGGATCATAAAAAGATAAGGCTTCTTAACTTATTGTCTTTTCTTATTGGGATTAGCGGATCAAGTTTAATTTATGTTCTTTCCAGTTATGTTGATGGTTTGGTCGGGGAGGAAAATATGAGTTTGATTTATTCCTTGGCTTATTTGATTTTATTTTTCTTGCTTTTGAATTTTCACAAATTGATCAACCGTTTTGGGGAAATCAATTTGTTTTTGGGTTTGCAGTTTTTTAAAATTTTGATTTTGTTTTTTTTGGGATTTTTGCCGCTGATGAATTTCAATGTAGCTTTAGTGATCGGCTATTTGGTGTTTTCCTACATAACTTGGGTCGAGATGGATATTATTTTGGAAGGCTTTTCGGCTGATCGTATGTCTGGCAGAATTCGTGGTTTTTATTTGACTTTCAATAGTCTCGGCTATTTAGTAGGTCCGCTGATTTCAACTCAGATATTGGAACACTTTGACTACGCGGGTGTTTTTATATTCGCTTTGATTCTTTCCATGGTTTTTTTCTTGATTACTTTGGTAAGCTTGAATAAGACTAAGAGTGAGCTGCGCGAGGTTCCTTGTGTCAAAAAGATTCTTCAAAAAATTTTTTCCAACAGTGATTTGCGACGAATTTATTTCGTTTCGGTTTTTTTGGAAATTTTCTACGCAGTGGTAGTGGTTTATGTTCCGATTTATTTGTTGAGTCTGGGTGTGAATTGGTCTGAAATTGGAATTTTAATTTCCCTGGCTCATTTGCCTTTTATTCTTTTGCAATATCCGATCGGGGCGTTGGCTGACAAGAAGATGGGTGAGAAAGAGATTTTGATCTTGGCTTTTTTGATTTTGGGTTTTTCAACTTTATTGATCTATTTTATCCAATCTTCCGATCTTTTCGTTTGGGCTATGGTTTTGATGACCACGCGGATCGGAGCGGCATTGATTGAAGTTTTGCGCGATTCTTATTTCTATAAAAAAGTTGATGCTCGCGATGTTGATCTGATTAATTTTTTCCGAACTGCCGGTCCGGTCGCTTTCTTTTTGGGGACAGCCCTAGCTTCTTTTTGCTTGCTATTTTTCTCAACGAAAGCGATATTCATATTGTTTGGAATGATTATATTTTTGGGCATAATTCCAGCGGCTAGACTCAGAGACAATCTTTCTGAAAAAGAAATAATGCTCAAAAATGGAATTGGTAAAGCTTTGGGCTCTGAAAAACAGCTCGAAACAGAAAAGGTAAAAATTGGCCTATGACTTATCAAATAAAAATTGAACAGTTTGAGGGACCGCTTGATTTGCTTTTGCGCTTGATTGAGCAGGAAAAAATGGATGTTACCAAAATCAGTCTTTCAAAAGTGGCTGATCAATATTTGGAGTACATCAACCAACAAGGAGAAATCTCTTTGGAAAATTTGGCTCAGTTTTTGACAGTAGCTTCGCGATTGCTTTTGATTAAGTCACGTGCTTTGTTGCCGCTGCTGGAATTTAGCGAAGAAGAGGAGGAAGAAATTGAGGATTTACAAAATCAACTGATTGAATATAAAAAATTCCGAGATATTTCCTTGGAGGTTGGAGAGCTTTTTGATTCCAGACAAAATTTTTATGCCAGGGAAGGGGTTTGGGATGATCAAAAAGTTTTTTGTCCACCGGAAAATTTGAAGGCAGTCGATTTGCAAAAATCTTTCGAAAAAGTTCTGGGCGAAATTCCTTGGACGGAAAAATTGCAGCAGGATATGATTATCGAGGTAATAACCTTGGAAGAGAAAATCTTGCATTTACAAGACAGACTAAGAACCAGGGCTCAGATGAATTTCTCGGAATTGGTTGAAAAAAGTCAGGACAAGATCGAGGTGGTGGTTTCTTTTTTGGCTCTGTTGGAATTAGTTAAGCAAAGGATTGTAATAGTTGAGCAGGGTGAATTGTTCGCTGAAATTGAAATGCAGCGGCGGCCAGTTGATTCGGTGGTGGGGAAATAAGCAACTAAATGACTTTAAAAAATATGGAGATTGAAAAAATCAGATCAGTATTGGAGAGCTTGCTTTTAGTCAGCGGTGATCCTTTGGACATTTCCAAGTTAGCTAAGATCATTGAGGTTTCTGTGGAAAAAATTCAAGAAGGAATCGTGTCCTTGAAGGATTCTTATTTGAAAAATCAAAGCGGACTTGAGCTGGTGCAAAGCGGCAATCAGATTCAATTAGTTTCCAATGCCAACAATGCTCAATTTGTGGAAAAAATGATGAAAATCGAACTGGAAGGTTCTTTGAGTAACTCTTCGTTGGAGGTGGTTTCAATCATTGCATATCGTGGTCCAATTTCTAAACCAGAAATTGAAGCTATTCGCGGAGTTAATTGTTCCTATGCGCTGCGTAATCTTTCCATGCGAGGATTAATTGAACGTCAAAGTAATCCCCAGGATTCTCGAGGCTATTTGTATAAAATTTCTTTGGATTTTCTCAAAAAAATGGGCATTGATCAGGTGGAAAAATTGCCTAAATATGATATACTTTCGAAAGATGAAAGGGTTGGTGACGTTAAGTAGCAATAAAAACATTTTATGCATTTTTTGGGTTTAATTTTGGCCTTGGTTATTTTTCCGCTCAATTCTCTCTTGTTTTGGGCGGACAGTTCAGCTTGGGGAAAAGAAAGTGAAGATATTTCTCCGGTTGATCGACCATTGGATTTCAAGTCTGGCAAGGAGCAAGCTAAAATTTGGGGCAACTCATTTCCAATTGCGCAATACCAGCCGGTTCGCAAGGAAAATACGCCAGACCTGGTTATCTCCAACGCTCACGCTTCTTTGATTTTGGATGCCGGAAGCGGCACCATTTTACACTATGATCAAGGGCGGCAGGAAAGACAGATCGCTTCTTTGACTAAGATTATGACGGCGGTTTTGGTAATGGAAAACATTAAGGATTTGGATGAGTTGGTGACAATTGATGAAGAAGTGGTTTATGTGGATGGAACCAAAATCGGTTGTCCGCGCAGCGGTTATTGTATTAGTCAGCGTTTGCGAGTCGGTGAAAAAATCAGTGTGCGCAATTTACTCAAAGCCATGCTGATCAATAGTGCTAATGACGCCGCCACTGCTTTGGGCAAGCATATCGGCGGCACTGTGGATAATTTTGCTAAAATAATGAATGAAAGAGCTAAGGAATTAGGTCTGGAGGATTCACATTTTTGTACCCCATCCGGTTTGGAGAAAGATGGAGCCGAAGAGACTTGCTATTCTTCGGCCTATGACATTGCCAGAATCGCAGCCTACTCTTTGAAGTTTGGAGAAATTTGGAACATTTTCAAATTGCCTAGCAACACGGTTGTGGCTTCGGCTGATGGTCAATATGAGCACACTCTTTTGAACACGGATTTGTTGATTGATGAAATGCCCAATCTTATTGGAGGAAAAACCGGATTTACTCCGTTAGCTGGACGTTCATTGCTGATGGCTATTCAGGATGAAGATCAAAAGCACACCATCATCACAGTTTTATTGGATGACCCCTATCGTTGGCAAGATGTCAAAATTATGGCGGATTGGGCTTTTAGTTCTTTTGAATGGCAATAATTTGAAATAAATAATTTTATGGAAATTGCGCAAATAAATACAGTGCCGGAGATAATCAATTTGATCAAAGTGCTTTTTACGGGACTCTTGGCTTTTGTGTTGGCTTTTTTGTTGACCCCAATTTGGACTCACTTGCTTTATAAGCACAAAATTGGAATCAAAATCAAGAAAACAGATGTGGATGGCAACAAATTGACCTACGTTAACAAATTGCATGCCAAAAAAGAAGGAACTCCAACCATGGGCGGAGTGATTGTCTGGTTGTCAGTTTTTATTTTAGTTTTGGCTTCGCACTATGTTTTTCCTTTGTTGGCCAACTTTTTTGATATCAGCTTTTTGGCTCGATTGGATTTTTTCTCCCGCTCCCAGGTTTATCTGCCACTTTTTGCTTTGGTGACAGCCGGAGTCTTGGGTTTTTTTGATGATTGGATGAGCGTGCGGGGTTGGGGCGCCAACAAGGGCGGTGGCATGCGTTTTGCTAAACGTTTTTGGTGGCTTTTTCTGATTGCAGCCGTGGGGGCTTGGTGGTTTTATTCAAAATTGGGTTGGGATCAAATTCACGTTCCGGCTGTGGGAGATTTTTCGATTGGCCTGTGGTATGTGCCGCTTTTTATTTTTGTGATTCTTTTCACGGCCATTTCTTCCAATGAAACTGATGGTCTGGATGGTCTCAATGGCGGCATTTTGATCATGGCTTTTTCGTCTTTTGCTTTGATTTCTTTTTTTCAAAACAAAATTGACTTGGCCGCTTTCTCGGCCGCAATTTCCGGAGCTTTACTGGCTTTTTTGTGGTTTAATATTTATCCAGCTCGATTTTTTATGGGGGATACTGGAGCTATGAGTTTGGGCACAACCTTGGGAGTAGTGGCTCTTTTGACCAACTCGGTGATTATCTTGTATATTGTTGTTTTTGTTTATGTTATGGAATCGGCAAGTGTGGTTTTACAACTGGGATCCAAGAAATTTTTAAAGAGAAAAATATTTTTGGCCGCTCCGCTTCATCATCATTTTGAAGCCAAGGGTTGGCCGGAGCCGAAGATCGTGATGCGGGCTTGGGTTTTCACGGCCATCACCGCTGCTATGGGAATTATTATTGGAATTTTAGGCATGGGCAAGATTAAGTTTTAGATCATTATTTTTAGAGCGAAAAAAAGATGGGACGTACTGACGAACGTACGTACGTTCGTCAGTACGTGAGTTTAATTCATAAGGATAAAAATATGAAAAAGATTCAAGAGGCGGATTTGGTTGGAAAAAAAGTTTTGGTACGAGCGGATTTCAATGTGGGAGTTGTGGATGGAAAAATTGCGGAAAAATTTAAACTGGAGGCTTGCAAAGAAACTGTTGAGCATTTACTTTCCCAAAGTGAAACCAAGGTGGCCTTGTGTTCTCATTTGGGTCGGCCAGAAGGACAATTTAATGAAAAATTTTCCTTGAAGCAATTGGCTAGTGAGTTGGAGAATATTTTAACCAAAAAAATTGTTTTTGTGCCGGAAATTTCAGTGGAAAAAATTCAAGCTGCTTTGGAGGACCTAAATGAAGGAGAAATTTTACTGTTGGAAAATGTGCGTTTTTATCCGGGCGAGGAAAAAAACGATAGCGAATTTTCCCAGCAATTGGCTGGAGCTTTTGATGTTTTTGTTAACGAGGCTTTCAGTGTGTGTCACCGGGACCAATCTTCAGTGACTGGCGTGACGAAATTTCTGCCCAGCTATGCGGGCTTTTGGCTGCAAAAAGAAGTGGAAAACTTGGATCGAGTTTTAGATAATCCCGCCAAGCCGGCCGTGGCGATCATTGGCGGAGCTAAAATTGAAACCAAGCTGCCTTTGATTGAAAAATTCGAAAAAATTTATGATCAGGTTTTGGTGGGTGGCATGGTGGCTAACGAAGCCTTGGATCAGAAAAAAACTTTTTCCGACAAGGTTATTTTGCCGCAGGATTTCGAGGGTGAGCGTTTGGACATTGGACCAAAAACCTTGGAACAGTTCAAGCAGATTGTTGCAACGGCTAAGACCATTGTTTGGAACGGTCCCTTGGGTAAGTTTGAAGAAAAACCTTTTGACCGAGCCACGCGGGAAATTTTGCAGATGGTAGCTGAAAGCCAAGCTTTCACTTTGGTTGGCGGCGGCGAGTCGGTACAGGTTTTGGAAGAAAATGGCTGGTTGGATAAAATCTCATTTGTCTCCACCGGCGGCGGCGCCATGCTGGAATACCTCAGCGGCAACCCCATGCCGGGGATTGAGGGGTTGAAATAAGGGATTGAGTTAATGAGAGTCTGTGTAATGTTAATTGTTTGAATTCATTTTAAGTACAATGATATGATTGAAAATAATCCATGGAAACCAGAAAATGGACCCGAGAGTCAGCAGAATGAAGAAAACGACAGAGAGAAGAATGCTAAGAATAGGTTATTTGAAGGAAGTCTGGGTTTAGGTAGAAATGATCCAATGGCGCTAAAAACATCAAGCGAAAGCGCTTACTGGGTGACTGGTGAGTCGCAAATTCAAGATATTATTGAAAGTGGCTATATAAGACCG
This sequence comes from bacterium, assembly GCA_003251635.1. Lineage (GTDB taxonomy): Bacteria > Patescibacteriota > Minisyncoccia > Moranbacterales > GWC2-37-73 > SZUA-486. The sequence goes on from QKEW01000011.1 coordinate 63,653, forward strand.
CCTGTTGGTAAATTAAAAGGTGGACACAAGGGAGAGGTTCATTGGTCAAGGGGAGGTGATAAATTGTTTTATCGTGATAAAAGACCAGTGTTGGAAATTGATAGGGATAAAATTTTAAATAGGGAAATAGGTGCTTTTAGAATAAGCGATTTGAAAGCGATCTGGGTGTTTGACGAAGAGAAGGGCACCTATGAGGATAAATTAAATGAAATTTTAGCCAAAAGCAAAAAAACTGATGATTTGGCTGATTAATTTTTAATAATTTGAAGCGGCAACCTCATGCCGGGGATTGAGGGGTTGGGGTAGGGAGAAAGTTCGTACAATAACGAGTTGTGCAAAATTTTGGTTGACAAACCATACTTTTATAGTATAATAGTTTACAGTTATCTGTAAACTGTAAACTAATGAAAACATCTGAAAAAATCCTACAATATATAACCGAAAAAAAGCAAGTAACCGTGCATGAGTTGGTTGACTATTTGGAAATTAGCCGAATGGCGGTTTCCAAACAGCTCAGCAATCTTATATCTGAAGGAAAAATAAATAAAACCGGAAAGCCACCCAAAGTGTTTTATTTTATTGCTGCTGAAAAAGATGAGTTGGAAAAAGGCAGTATCAAGATTGACCCAAAAATAAAAAATATTATAGAAAAAAACTTTCTGCTTATAACTCCATTTGGCCAACGATTGGAAGGATTGGAAGGTTTTATTTATTGGTGTCGGAAAACCAATCAATCAATTGAAAAATCGGCCGGTGAATATGCGGACACGTGGAAAAAATATGATAAATTTAAGAAAAGCGGTTTGATTGATGGAATGGAAAAATTCAAACAAACTTTCAAGACAATTTATTTGGACAAGGTTTTTTATTTGGATTTTTACAGTATTGAGCGGTTTGGAAAAACGAAACTTGGCCAACTTTTATTGTATGCCAAACAGAGTCAAAATCGCAAGCTAATAAAAGAATTAACTCAAATAATAAAACCGCAGTTGGATCATTTGCTCAAAAAATTCAATATAGACGGGATTGGTTTTATTCCCCCGACGGTAAAGCGCGAAGTTCAATTTATGAAGGAATTGGAAAAAAATTTACACCCAGACTTAAAAAAAGTATCTATTGTGAAAGTCCAATCAGACATAATGGTTCCCCAAAAAACCCTGAACAAATTGAAGGATCGTGTTGAAAATGCCAAAAGAACGATTGTTGTTGATGAATCAAGAAATTTTGAAAATATCTTGTTGGTGGATGATGCGATCGGTTCAGGAGCGACTCTCAATGAAACGGCGGAAAAAATCAGAGCTAGGGGCATTTGCCGAGGAAAAATAATCGGGCTTTCAATAACGGGAAGTTTCAAGGGTTTTGATGTTATAAATGAAGTTTGACCAGGTCCGAGTCCCTTCGAAGCTTACTTGGCGGTTTTGAAGAGGTGAGAATGGCTGAAATTTGGTGAAAATAAAAAGGGATTAGATATCTTTATCAATCGTAGTTGTGATATAATTCAAACATAGTTAGTTCTGCCTAGCTTGTGGCGGCGCCATGCTGGAGTACCTCAGCGGCAATCAAATGCCGGGGATTGAGGGGTTGAAATAATTTTGTTTAGCTTAAAAATAAAAATGAATAAAAAAACAAAAATAATCAGTGTGGTCGTGGTTATGGTTCTGCTGTTAGCATCTTCCTTGTATTTTCTTTTTCTGACAAAAAATAAGGAAAATAAAAACGAGGAAAATGGTGTGGCTGAAGCTGAGGCAGTAAAAGTGAATGAAGAAAATTTTTGTTTGAAGTTTAATGAAAAAGGAGTTGAATATGTTGATCAGGAAATCGAAGCTTTAGTGAGTAGATATGCAAGTGCCAATGGTTCAGTTATTTCAAAAAACGAAATCTGTGCTTCTTTGTTGGCTGGTCGTGATTTGGCCTCGGACCTTGGAGATGAAGAGTTTTATAGTAAAGTGTTTACAGGTGAACCTGAAATTGAAGAGGGGATTATAAATAAATTGGAAGTATATATTGGGAGAACCAGAGCCGAAGAGGTTACTGAAGAATTATTTAGAGAAGCCAATGATAAAAATGAGGAGCTCTTACTTAAAACACAAATCATTATGACATCTCCATATGCATTATTGTGTATTAGGGACAAAGGGTTTCTCACGGAGCCAAAATCAGGAGATCCTATATGTTTAAATAAAGTGAATGCTGATGATGTCTGGCCGAAAATAGAAGAAGAATATGGAGCCCAGTGGGGCGGGTGTGATTTTGCTATAGATAAAAGCAACAATACTTTTCAATACTGCGCAAAGGATATAAAGAATGACATTCTTTATAAATGCACGGAGAGTGGATGTGAAGAGGTGGTTGATACGGAGGATTTTTAATACGTATTATAATCATTACATGGTTTATTGCGGGGTGTATATTTTTTTGACTTTCACCCCGATTCAAGCTACAATTGGGCCAAGATAAGCTTGAATTTAATCAGGAAAAATGGAGAAAAAAGAATCCGGTGAGTTTGAAAAATACCGCCAGGAAGTTGAAAAAGAGGTAGCGGCGGTCAAGATAAAAATCGAAAAAGCCAGAAAGGAGTCCATTGGAATCAAATGGGCTGATTATGTTTTGGAAAAAATTCGCCAAGAGATTAAGGATAGTCTTGGCAGTGATTTGACCTTGAAAGATGATTTGATTGAATTGGTTTTGCCGCCCGCCCATGTTAAAGACGCTGATCTGTCTTGGGCGATTTTTGAGCTGGCTAAAAAAAATCAGGAAAATCCAGCCAAGCTGGCAGAAAAAATTGCGCAAAAATTGAATGATTCCGAAGGTGATTTGATTGGAGAGGTTCAAACGGCCGGAGCTTTTGTTAATCTGAAATTGCAAGTTGATAAGGTTTATTCTCAAATAATTTTGCAAATTTCCCGGTTAGGTGAAGACTATGGTCAAAGCGACTTGAATCAGGGAAAAGTGGCGGTGATTGATTATTCCTCACCCAACATTGCCAAGCCGATCGGGGTGGGTCATTTGCGCTCCACTATTATTGGGCAAGCATTGGCTAATCTCTATCGTCGAACCGGCTATCAGGTTGTTTGTGATAATCACTTGGGAGATTGGGGCACCCAATTCGGCTCATTGATTTGGGCCTATCAAAATTGGGGCGACGAGGAAAAAATCGTTCAAAATCCAATTGAGGAATTGAAGAATCTCTATGTTAGGTTTCACGGTGAGTCTCAAGAAAAACCGGAAATTAAGGATGAAGCGCGCGAACTTTTTGCCCGATTGGAAAATGGTGATGCTAAAATGCTGGAACTTTGGAAACGTTTTCGAGATCTGAGCCTTCAGGATTTTGGTCGGGTCTATGAAAAATTGGGAGTGAAATTTGATTTGAATATTGGCGAAAGTTATTTTGTTGATCAGGCGGATGGATTGGTGGAGGAGTGTTTGAAAAAAGGCCTTTGCCAGAAAGCCCAAGACAGTGATGCGATTGTGGTTGAAGACTTGGACGGGTTGCCTTCATTTTTGCTGCGAAAAAATGATGGAACGAGCTTGTATTTATCACGTGACTTGGCGACCTTGATTTTTCGTATCCAAAATTTTCAGCCCGAATCAATTCTCTATGTGGTTGGCAGCGAACAAGATTTAAATTTCAAACAATTTTTTGCTTTGGCTAAAAAGGCTGGTTATCTGTCAGACGGAGTTGAAGCTAAGCATATTAGCTTTGGTATGGTGACGGTGAATGGCAAGAAAATGTCGACTCGTCGGGGAACTTTGATTGAGTTGGATAAATTGATGGCTGAGTCGATTCAAAAATCGCGAGAGATTTTGCAAACCAAAGGCGAAGAGACTGACCCGGTTGAGTTGGAAAAAACAGCTGAAGTGGTTGGAATCGGGGCGATTATTTATAATGATCTGCGTCAATCTCGAGTTAAAAACATTTCTTTTGATTGGAAAAGGATGCTGGATCTGGAAGGAGCCAGTGCGGTTTATTTGCAATATTCCTATGTTCGAATTCAGTCGATTTTACGCAAGGCAACTGATGGATTTTCAGGCGATTTTGAGCAAAAGATTGAAAGGGCTAATTTTGAAAAGAGGTGCGAATTTGATTTGGCTCGCAAGCTGATGTTTTTTCCTGAAATTATCGCTAGGGCGCAAAAGACAGACGGTCCGCATCATTTGTGCGGTTATCTGGAGGAGTTGGCCATTTTGTTTAACAGTTTTTATAATGAAGTTCCGATTTTGAAAACTGAAGATGAGATTTTGCGCAGTTCTCGCTTGAGTTTGAGTTGGAGCGTGAGCAAGGTTTTGAAAATTGGTCTAAATTTGCTTAGTATTGATTTGCCGGAAAGGATGTAATTTTTCCACAATTATTGTGATTTAAATTAGTTTTGAAGATATGAAAAAAAAGAAACAGCGAAAAAAAGATTTGCTGGCCACCTTTTTTCTAATAGGCTGCGCTTTGTTTAGCTTGGGGGCCTATTATTTTTTGGCGAGTGAAAAAAAGACTAATATTTTAGACGGTCGCGAAGTTGAAATTGAAAATATTGAACAAAGCGGATTGGGAATAATGGATGAAATTGAAGAGGAAATTCTGGAAAACGATGCTGAAAATTTACAAGTAATTGAATTGGATGAAGAAAGTGAAACGGAGACGGAAAATCCAGCAATAGAAGTGGGAGGATTGGAGGTGGATGAATCTTTGATTGGAGATAATGTTCTTTTTCCGGCCAGGGCTTTCTCGGTCCCTAAAGTCAAAAGAAATGATCCAGATGAAATTCGAATCGGTTTTATTACTGATTTGCATGTTCGCAGTGATGCGGATGAGATTGGCAATCGTTATTTTAAGCAAAGATTTACTGATCGAATCAACTATTTTGTGGAAAAAATGAATGATGATTTTGTGCCCAATTTTATTTTGGTTGATGGGGATTTGATTGAAGGCACCAATGTTTCTCCGGACAAGGGTTTTGTGGAGTTGTCTTTAATAAAGCAACTTTTTGATCAAACTATTTTGTCAAAATATTGGGTGATTGGTAATCATGATTTGCGCTCGGTAAACAAAGAACAATTCAAAAAAGCTTTGGATATTGATTATACTAGTAAAGCTTTTGAAGTTGGAAATTATAAGATTATAATTTTGGATAGTAATTTTGATGAAAATGACGAAGATATTGTTCCGGGTGAATATTATACGCGCGGGCATCTGTCCCAATATCAGATTAATTTTCTCGAGAATGAGTCGAAAAATACCGACAAGCGAGTTTTGGTTTTTGTTCATCATCCAATACTGTGGGATATGAACGGCTTGTCTAATAACAAGTTTCCAGATAATACACTGAAAGTTCGGGAAATTTTTTCTGAAAATAGCGTCCTGGGAGTTTTCTCTGGGCATATCGAAGATTTATTTTTTGGTAAAATGGACGGAGTGAACTATTTCGTTTCACCTGGAATTGAGAAAAATGAGAAATACCAAGGAACTTTCTGTGAAATTACCATCAAAAAAAGCAAAATAACCATTGAAATGACTTATCTGAAAAAAGGTAAATATAAAACTGTGAAAATTGAAAGAGAGGAATAAATCTTTTTTCTGGCCTTTTATTCTTGACATTTTCAAAAGACCTGTTAATATAGTTGCAGATCTTTTTCATAACGAGGTCGTGGCCTTTGGTCACGGTTTTATCTAGTGATCGGGGGCTCTTCGGGTAGGGGGGATTGCTAGATAAAATGGAATTGGGTGTGTCTAGGTTTATTTTTTAGCTCATCCAATTCTACCTCGGCCGTTTAAAGTCTTGCTTGCGCGCTATTACTTCCAAACCGTTCGGTTGTTCGATTAACAACACCTGCTAGCGGAATTGGTCTGTTAGAGGGGTGTGCGAAGTGTGCGCGCAAGCAAGTTAATGAAAAAACAAACCTTGATAGGTCAACATGGGGTTCATGATTTGAACCCGTAATGTTATCGTTGAAGCTATCAAGGTTTTTATTTTTGCTTGAAACCCTTGGGACCTTTTGAGGATTTTGAAAAAATGATATAATTTGAACATGAAAATCGGAATTGATGCGCGTTTTTTCGGACCCATTGGCAAGGGTCTGGGACGCTATGCGCAAAAACTAATTGAAAATCTGGAGAAAGTTGATCAGGAAAATGACTATGTCATTTTTTTGCGCAAGGAAAATTTTGCCGACTATGTGCCAAAATCACCAAACTTTAAGAAGGTCTTAGCTGATTATCGCTGGTATGGTTTTGGTGAACAACTTTTTTTTCCAATTTTGCTCTATCGGCAACGTCTGGATGTCATGCATTTTCCGCATTTCAATGTCCCGCTTTTGTATCGCAAAAAAATAATAGTGACCATTCATGATCTGATTTTGTTGCATTTCCCAACTTTGCGAGGCACAACCTTGAGCCCGCTTTGGTATAAGATAAAATTTTTAGCCTACAAGCTAACGATCGGATCTGCTTTGCGTCGAGCCCGAAAAATTATTGCAGTTTCCCAGTCGACTAAAAAAGACATTTTGAAAAATTATTCGATAAGTCCGGAAAAAATTGATGTGACTCATGAGGCGGTTGATCCTCTTTGCTATTTTTCGCTAGAGTCGACAGATAAAGTTTTGGAAAGATATGGAATAATTGGCCCCTATCTTCTCTATGTTGGCAATGCTTATCCGCATAAAAATTTGGAAAAATTGATCGAGGTTTTTGCTCGGTTGAGAAAAAATAAATCTGAAATGAATTTAGTTTTGGTTGGAAAGGAAGATTTTTTTTATCGACGACTCAAGGAGTTGGTCGAGAAAAATGAAATCAAGGGGGTGATTTTTCCTGGGTTTATTTCAGATGAGGATTTGAGTTCGGTTTATCGCCGGTGTGAAGCCTATGTTTTTCCTTCTTTGTATGAGGGGTTTGGTTTGCCGCCGTTGGAAGCAATGCTTTTGGGGGTGCCAGTTTTGAGCAGCGATCATTTTTGTATGAAAGAGGTTTTAGGCGAAAGTGCACTTTTTTGTGACGCAAAAAATAACGAATCATTATTGAAAGGCCTGGAAAGAATAATAGATGATCAAGCTCTGCGAAAGAATTTGATTGAAAAAGGTTATCTCCAGAGTCTTTTATATAGTTGGCAACAGATGGCTGGGCAAACGCAAAAAAATTACCAGGAAATAAAATAAAAACAGAAAGATTGTGAGCAAGAAAAGAATAATAAAACCTATGTTTGATATTCGTCCGGTTGATCCTAAGACCGGTGATTTGGATTGGGAAAAAATAAGAAAAGTTAGTCAAAATGCCAACATTAGGAATTTTGTTCGTGAATATAATAAAAGCGCAAAACCCAGCTCGGCTGATCTTTCGAAAAAAAATCTTGAAAATGGTTCCAGGGAAAAAATAAATAAAAAAACCTCCAAAGATAATAAATTCCAAAAAATTAAAGAGGTGGCTCGAAATCAGGAGAATATAGATAATGCTCCGCCAGTTCATCCAGCCTTTTTTGATAAAAAGAGAAAAACAGTCCCAGCTGCCAAATTGGATCGCATAAGAAAAAGGGCGGAAAAAAAGTTTCTAAAAAGTCAAAAAAATCAAGAAAAATTTGCTCGCAACTTTCATAAAAGAAAAGAGAAAGAACGAAAACGATTTGAAAAACAACTTTCTCACGAAGAAAAGAAGAAAAATAAAAAATTATCCAAGTTTGAAAAAAAGAACCCTCAAAAAGATTCGATCGGCCGCCTTTTTTTCGAGGACATGGCATTTTCTTTCAAAAAAGAAAGTCGTGGAAACCAAAAGAGTTTTAGGATTTTTATCGTTTTGCTTTTATTTTTTGCTTTACTGATTGGTTTGCTTTCTTTGGGTTACTGGGGATTAAAGATAAAAAACAACGCTTTAATTTTTAGTCAGGACGGATATTTCAATATAAAATTAGCCGTAAGTCAGGTTAGTCGGCAAAACTTTGAAGACTCTCAGAAAAATTTTTCACAGGCTGCCATTTCCTTCCAAAAAGCTTCAGAGGAGGTCGGTCAGATGGGAACTGTCGTGGAAAAAGTTTCTCGTTTCTTTCCCTATCTTTCCAAAGTTTCTTCTGCTAAGAATGTTTTAGAGGCGGCTAATCATCTTTCTTTGGCTGGAACTAAAATCAACGAAATTGTCGAGGAGGTTTTTGCGCTCAAGAATCTTTCGGATAAAGGACAGATTTCCATGTTGGAAGAGTTGAAGAAAGCGACTTTGAAGTTGGAGACAGTGCGATCCGAGTTGTCAGTGGCTCAGAAAAATATCGATTTGGTTAAAGTGGATGATTTGCCTGAAGAATTTCGAGAAAAGTTTGTTTTACTAAAAACCGAATTGCCAGACATGATCAGTTTGACGGATTCCTTTTTGAATAATGGTTATATTTTTTCCGACATGCTTGGTAGTCAAGGCCCGCGAAAATATCTATTTTTATTTCAAAACAACAATGAGATGAGAGCTACGGGCGGATTTATCGGAAGTTATGGTCTTTTGGATATTTCCAATGGTCGAGTGAAAAATTTTTTTATTGACGGGATTTTTAATCCGGATGGACAATTGATTGATAAGGTTGTTCCGCCAGAGCCAATTCAGAAGATTAGTGCCGCTTGGAGTTTGCACGATAGTAATTGGTTTGCTGATTTTCCAACTTCAGCTCAGGAGGCGATTGTGTTTTACGAGAAAACCGGTGGTCCAACCGTTGATGGCGTGATCACCTTGACGCCGACAGTTTTGCAAAAATTATTGAAAGTCACCGGGCCAATTGAAATGCCTGACTATGATGTGATTTTAGATAGTGATAATTTCATAGAAAAAACCCAATATGAAGTTGAAGTTGATTATGATAAAGAAGAAAATAAGCCCAAAGAAATTTTATCTGATCTGGCTCCAATATTGTTGGATAGAATTTCCAAAACAACTGAGCCGGAAAAGGTTTTGGGATTTTTGAAGGTTTTATCGGATAGTCTCAAGGAAAAACACATTTTGATTTATTCGGAGAATGCTGATTTGCAAAAAATAATTTCCCAGCAGGGCTGGTCGGGTGAAATTCTTGATTCTCAAAAAGATTACCTGAGTGTGGTAAACACGAATATAAATGGATTCAAAACGGATGGAGTTATTGAGGAAGATATTAATCAGGAGGTTGAAATTTCTGATGACGGGTCGATTGTGGATACGGTTTCCATTACGCGGCGGCATAATGGCGGAGACACTCCCTATGAATGGTGGAACAAGGTTAATGCTAATTATTTAAGAATTTATGTCCCCTTAGATTCGGAGCTGATTAGCGTTGAAGGCCAAACTCGCGAATTTGTTGAGCCGCCTTTGGATTATGACAAACTGGGATTCAAACGAGACGAAGCGGTTCAGCAAGAAGCAGATTCTATTTTACTCGACGAGCAAACTAACACGCGAATTTATCAGCAAAATGGCAAGACGGTTTTTGCTAATTGGACTTATGTTAGTCCAGGAGAAGAAGTAACAGTGGTTTATAAATATAAATTACCTTTCCGTCTTTTTTCAGCCATGTTCAATTCTTCCTTAAAAAATCAGGTTGATTCCTACTCATTATTAGTGCAAAAACAATCCGGTAGCTTGGGAAGTGATTTCAATTTGAATTTAACCTATCCTTCAAACTATCAAATTGATTGGACTCAACCGAATAATTCTTCTCAGGAAAGTCAGACTTTTTCATTGACTGAAAAGCTGGATATTGATAGATTTATCGGAGTTGTTTTTGAGAAAGATTTGGAAAATTAAATAAATATGATCAGTAAATTAGCGAAAAACAATTTTTTTAATGGCCGAGCTATCGGATCAATTGTGCAAGCTGCCATGATAATTTCTTTGATGGGAATAGCCAGTCGAGTCCTGGGTCTTTTTCGTGATCGAATCTTGGCTTCAACTTTTGGCGCTGGAGACATTTTGGATGCTTACTACGCTGCTTTTCGGGTTCCTGATTTGATTTATAGTCTTTTGATTTCCGGAGCTTTGAGCGCAGCTTTTATTCCGGTTTTTACTCAATTGATTTCTCATGGAAAAGAAAAGAAAGCTTGGGATTTAGCCAGTGGTATTTTGAATATCCAAATTGTTTTTATGGGTCTTTTGGCTTTGATTTTGTCCTTGTTTGCACCTTTTCTGATGAAATTGATCACACCTGGTTTTGAGGGTCCGAAAATGGATCTGACCGTTAACTTAACCAGAATCATGTTTTTAAGTCCGATAATTTTGGGGATTAGCGGAATTTTTGGCGGAATTCTAGTTTCGATGAAGAAATTTTTTGTCTATTCTTTGGCGCCGATAATGTATAATTTAGGAATAATTTTCGGGGCGGTTTTTTTGGTTAAGATTTTGGGTCCAGCTGGTTTGGCCTGGGGTGTGGTTTTAGGGGCTGTTCTTCATATGCTAATTCAATATCCAGCGGTAAAATTTTCCGGTTTCAATTTGAGGGTGAATTTTTCCCAGATTTTTCACAGCAAAGAAGCTTTGCAAATTTTCCACTTGATGATTCCAAGAGTGTTGGGGGTAGCCATAAACCAGGTTAATTTTTTGGTTATTACGATTTTTGCCTCAACTTTGGCGGCGGGCAGTTTGGCTATTTTTAATTTTGCTAACAATATCCAAAGCGTACCCCTGGGTCTTTTTGGAATATCTTTTGCCATTGCAGCTTTTCCAACTTTAAGTACCCATTATGCCAAAAATGAGGAGAAAGAATTTATCAATGTTTTTTCTAAAACTTTGCGCCAAATTCTTTTTTTTGTGATTCCTTTCAGTGTTTTGATTTATGTGCTTAGAGCTCAAATTGTTCGGGTTATTTTGGGTAGTGGAAATTTTGACTGGGAAGATACGATTTTAACTTTCAACACGCTGGGAATTTTGGCCTTGAGTTTATTTGCCCAATCCTTGATTCCGCTTTTAGCTCGGGCTTTTTATGCTATTTGCAATACCAAGACACCTTTTTATGTGGCGCTTTTTTCCGAAGCGATTAACATTGCTCTGGTTGTTTGGCTTATCGGTGAGTATAAAATTTTGGGTCTGGCCATAGCTTTTTCAGTCTCCAGTTTGGTCAACATGCTTTTGTTGGTTGTTTTGTTGGGTAAAAAATTTCATTACTTAAAAGAAATTAATAGCAAACAAACAATTTTAAAGATAATTTTGGCTTCTTTGCTGGCTGGCTTGGCGGCTCAAATTGGAAAAATTTTAGTTGGGACGCGAGGCGAGCTGGATACTTTTTTGGAAATCCTAGTTCAGCTGATTTTGGCTGGAGGACTAGGTTTTGGAATCTTTGCTATAAGTTGCTATTTTTTAAAGGTGGAAGAATTTTTCAGTTTTGCCAATTCGATCGGTCGAAAAATTTTTCGAAGTAAAAAATACATAAATGAAAGCACAACGGATGTTACGGGACTTTAGGGATTTTTTGCGGATAATCTTTTAGCTATTTCATGCTTTCTTTTTTGTTTTTTTAGTTTTTTGAATTTTGTGCTAAAATAATATTGAAAGTCAGCTCGATTTTTGTCTGATTTGAAATAAAAAGTAAAAGGAAAAGCATGGATAAAATAAAGGAGATATTTGGAAGAGAAATTTTAGATTCACGTGGAAATCCAACGGTTGAAGTTACTGTGGAGCTGGAGAGCGGAATTTTAGCTACAGCAGCTGTTCCATCTGGAGCATCAACCGGTAGTTTTGAGGCTTGGGAGCTGCGTGATGAAGATGAAAATCGTTATGGGGGAAAAGGAGTTTTGAAAGCTTTGGAGAATATTGAAAAAATTATCCAGCCGGCGTTGATTGGAAAAAGCGTTAGAAATCAGCGAGAGATCGACGAAAAGATGCTGGAATTGGATGGGACTGAAAATAAGTCGAAATTGGGAGCCAATGCTATTTTGGGTGTTTCTCTGGCTGTTTGCAAGGCAGCAGCTCTTTTTGAAAAAAAACCTTTATATGAATATATCGCTGAAATTTTTGGTAACAGTGGACAGAAGTTGACCCTGCCAATCCCGATGTTTAATGTGTTAAATGGCGGACAACATGCTGATTCTGGTTTGAGTATTCAGGAATTCAAGGTGGTTCCGAATGGAATTGAAACTTTTACTAAAAAACTACAAGCTGGCAGTGAAATTTTTCATCAGTTGCAAAAAATTTTAAAGGAACAGGGTTATAGCACGGGAGTTGGTGATGAAGGTGGTTTTGCTCCGAAATTGGAAAGCAATTCTAAAGCTTTGGAAGTTATAAATTTGGCAATTGAAAAAAGCGGATATGCCTTGGGCGGCCAAGTTAATTTAGGCTTGGACGTGGCAGCTAATTCTTTTTATCGAACTGACGAGAATAACTATTTGCTTAAGCCTGAAGAAAAAACATTAAGCAAAGAAGAATTAGTTAATCTTTATGAGCAGTGGATTGAAAAATATCACATAATTTCCATCGAAGATGGTTTGAATGAAGACGATTGGCAAGGTTGGGCTCAAATGCGGAAAGAATTTGAGCAAAAATTGGGAGGAAAGGATATTATGTTGATTGGGGATGATCTTTTAGTGACCAATGTTAATCGTCTGAAAAAAGCAATTGAAAATGGTTCTTGTAATAGTGTGTTGATTAAGGTTAATCAGATTGGTTCATTGTCGGAAACTTTTGACTGTATCCATTTGGCTCAGGAAAATAAAATGCGAACAGTAATTTCTCATCGAAGCGGAGAGACTACTGATGAGTTTATTGCGGATTTGGCAGTGGGGGTCGGAGCGGAATTTATTAAATCAGGTTCACTTTCTCGAGGGGAGAGAATTTGTAAATATAATCGATTGCTAAAAATCGAACAAGAAATTAGTTGAGTTAACTTAATCAAGATGATTAAAGGCTTTTTTTCTCAAACAAAAAGAAAAAATAAAAAAAAATCAAAATCAAAGAAAAGCAGTGACATGGTGATTTGCGTGGGTTCGTCTTCGAAAGATATTTTTTTTCCGACAAGCAAGGGTCTTATTTTGGAAACTCCTGAAGATTTGATTTCTCAGAGGAAGTTTGCTTTTGAGTTGGGAGCGAAATATCAAGTTGATCAGCGTTTTGAAGCTTTGGGTGGATGCGCGGCCAATGTCGCTTGCGGCTTGGCTAAATTGGGAGCAAGGGTTGAGTGTCTAACTAAGGTTGGCGATGATGATTTAGGAGAATGGATTCAGGAAGAATTGTTGGAAAACGGCGTTGGAATAGAAATTTTGCAAATCGAAAAGAAATGTCAAAGCGACCTATCTCTGATATTGGTAGATGAAAAAAGCGGAGAACATGTAATTTTTTCCGATCGTGATGCTAATGAGAAATTAAAAATTTATCCCGCTAAATTAAAAAAAGCTAATTGGTTATTTGTAAGTTCACTTAATGGTGATTGGGAAAATAATCTGGAGCAATTGATTGATTTTGCTCAGAAGCGAAAAATAAAAATAGCTTTTAATCCCGGTCAGAAAAATATAGCTCAAGGAAAGACGGCAATTCAAGCAGCTATTGCCAAAACTGATTTATTAATTTTAAACAAGGACGAGGCGACAGAAGTGGTTTCGCAGAATTTTCCGAAAGCTGGAGTTGAACATCTGAAAAGTGAAATTTTCCTAGTCAATCAATTGAGAAAAATGGGAGCTAAAACATTTTTGTTAACTGCCGGAGCGGCCGGAGCGTGGGTTGGATATGAAAAAAATATTTTTCAAGCCAAAGCTTTATTGGTTAAGGCTTTGGATACGACTGGGGCTGGAGATGCTTTTACTAGCGGTTTTTTCGGAGCTTTCGTGAAGAATAAAAAAATTGAGGAATGTTTGGCTTGGGGAGTAATCAATAGTAGTAGCAGTGTTGGGGAATATGGAGGGCAAGCTGGATTGCTGCGTGAAAATCAGATCTGCAAAATAGTAAAAAAAATAAAAATTAAAAAAGTAAGTTGATTGATTTATGGCCTTTTTTTCTAAACTTGTTTCCAGTGGAAAAAGCGAAAATTTAATAGCCCTAGATATTGGAACGGAGTTTGTTAAAGCTTTGGTTTTCAGGACGAAAGTTAAGGGTGAGGAGGTTTTTGGCGAAGTGTTGGGCGTGGGACGCAGTCGACAAGAACAAGGAAATATGCAAAGTGGTGCAGTTTCTGATATTTCCGGGGTTATTAAAACTTGCCGGGATTCAATTTTACAAGCTCAGGAGCAAGCTGGAATTAAAAAAATCAAAAAGACCATAATTGGTATTGCGGGAGAATTGGTGCGGGGGACAACTACGATTGTTCATTATGAAAGAGCCAAGTCGGAGAGCCGAATCGATTTGGCTGAATTAAAAGTCATTATTCAGAGAGTTCAAAACAAAGCTTTTGAAAGGATCAAAAAACAAATTGCTTGGGATACTGGTCAAGATGATATTGATATCAAGCTGATAAATGCAGCGATTGTGGATGTTCGAATTGACGGATATCAAGTGAAAAATCCGATTGGTTTTCAAGGAAAGGATGTATCAGTCAGTATTTTCAATGCCTATGCGCCCATGATCCATTTGGGAGCTATTCAATCTATTGCAGATGAGCTGGGGTTGGAAATTATGAACATCGCTGCTGAACCTTACGCGGTGGCTCGAAGTATTGATTATGATGATGTTTTAGATTTCAATGCAATTTTTATTGATATTGGTGGTGGAACCACAGATATCGCAGTGGTACGCAACGGCGGTTTGGAAGGAACCAAGATGTTTGCTTTTGGTGGACGAGCTTTTACTAAAAAACTTTCCCACGAGTTGGAAATATCTTTTGAAGAAGCGGAAAATTTGAAAATAAATTATGCTGAAAAAAAATTAGGTGCGGATGTTTGTGATAAAATAGATCAGATGTTTGATGTAGATTGTCAGATTTGGCTCAGTGGAGTCGAGCTTTCTTTGGCTGAATTTGCCGAGGCGGATGTTTTGCCTTCCAAAATTTTACTTTGTGGAGGAGGCAGTGCTTTGCCGGGAGTTAAAAAAGCGCTAAGTTCTCAAAACTGGATCAAGAATCTGCCATTTGCTAAGGCGCCAAATGTTAGCTTTTTGCAACCAAAAGATGTCGTGAGGATTGTTGACCAAACCGGTTTATTGAAAGACCCCCAAGATGTGACTCCGATGGGATTGGCTAATTTGGCACTAGATTTAGCGGTGGAAGAAAAATTGATGGCTGGAATTTTGCGTCGAATCGTTCAAAATATAGATTAGTTTTTAAAAATCAATTTTGATAAGTAGTAAGAATATCTAAAAATATGCATCAAACTTTTTATGTCGAAGTTGACGAAGAAATTTCTTCGGTTATTGGAAAACTGAACGGTTCTTTGGCGGCTGACAATTATTTTGTAGTTACCAAAAGGGCGTCAATTTCGCAGAGCATTGTCAATTTAAAGTTGTTCAAACGAGAGGCTGATAGATTAAAGAAAAACATAGTCATTGTTTCGACTGATGAACAAACTCTAAAAATTGCCGAGAGAGCTGGAATTACCACTCAGACATCCATGAATGGTTTGGAGTTTTCCGAGGATGAGAAAGTTAAGATCAAGGAAGCTGAAAGTCCCAGTCAATCCGGTTTGGCTGAACAAAAAAGAGCGCGCTTAACTCGACTGGGAACATCTGACTATCATAATGAATCCCAATTGGGATCTGAAATTACTTCTGTTGCGGAGGAATCACTAAATTCTTTAGCAGCGCCAAAAAGTGATTTTAGGACAAAGGGCGGTTTGGGATCAGCCGGCTCAATTTCAAATTTGAATAATTTTTCAAAATCAGCTAAAGCCACTATTGGAGATCAAAGAAGATCGGTTGCGACTGACATTGCGAGACCAACCAAGGAAGCGGCTTCTCTGTCAGGAAATCTGAATAAAATTTCATCGGGTTTTGAGCAGAATTTGGATCCTCGCTATGGAATGAATTATGGAGAATTTCCTCAAACTCCGGAACTTGGAATCCGAGGTGGAATCGGTGTCTCAGGTAAAGCCATAAGACAAAGCAATCAGTCGCCAGGACAGTCTTTAGAAGAATTTTTAGATCCGGAAAAAGAAAAAAAGTTTGAAAAAATATTTAACGGAAGTCAGGCTAAGTCTTCTATGGCTGCCAATCCTGCTGAATTGTCGCCAGAAAATCGAGATTCAAATCAAAGAAGAAAAGATGAAAAAGGTCAGGGTGGCAGTTGGGGTAAATTTTTTCTATATTTAACTTTTATTTTTATTTTGGTAGCCGCTTTGGGTGGAGCCTATTTTTTCCTTCCAACTGCCAAGATAAATGTTTATTTGGAAAACGAAAATGAAAAAGATAATCTGGTCCTGAAGGCTTCGACCAATCAGAACGAAGTTGATAGTGAGGGCTTGGTTATTCCTGCTCGCTTAATTGAAAAGGAAGGTGAAATAACCTTAGCTAATGAGACGACCGGAGTTAGCGAATCTTCAGGCCAGAAAGCTCGAGGTAAGTTGACGATTTATAATGAATATAGTGGGTCAGCTCAAGCACTGATTGCAACTACTCGTTTCGAGACCTCCGACGGGAAGATATTCCGTCTGGTTAAGGGTGTTTCGGTACCAGGATCAACCCAAGTTAGTGGAGAAACTAAACCCGGATCCGTTGAAGTTGAGGTTGTTGCCGATATGCCAGGCGATGATTATAACATTGAAGCAACTTCTTTTACTATTCCTGGTTTTGAAGGTTCGGAGCGTTTCGAAAAGATATATGCTAAGTCATCTGAATCCATGACAGGTGGAGGTCTTTCAGCCGATGCGGTTAGGATTGTCAATCAAAGTGATTTGGATAGTGCCAAAGAAAGAACTCAAGCGGCCTTGATTGAAAAAATCAATGATTCTATTCAAAGCGAATTGACTGAAAATGAAATGACAGTGGTAGAATCTTTCAGTTTGGATGTCATTGATGAAGCAGCTTTTGCTAAGGTAGGCGATTTGAAAAATTCTTTTGATTATCAAATAAAAGGAAAGGCTAAAGTTTTTGTGGTTTCACATTCGGATATTGAAAAAGTCGCCCAAGCGCAATATGCCAAGAAAAATAGCAAGGGTTATAAATATTCTTTTTCCAAAACTGACTTTATCTTGGAAGATGTTGAGGCCAAATTTGATAGCGGAGAATTGGATTTGAAAGTTCTTGCTCAAATTGGGACCAAAGCTGATTTTGATCAGACGAAGTTCAAGGAAAAACTGGTATTTAAAAGCGAAGATCAGATCAAGGAGGTTATGCAACAATATCCTCAAATCCGTAATTTGGAAGTTAATGTTTGGCCATCCTTTTTTCCAACCACTCCTCGTTTAGTTGATCGAATAAAGATCGAAGTTTCTGATTTTAGTGAATAAATTTAGAATGTTTTTTGAATTTAAACAAAAATAAATTTAAAATGAAAAGCAAAAATAAAATTGATGTGGCCTATTTCTCGATGGAGTTTGGCTTTAGCGGGAGAGTTCCGAATTATGCGGGGGGCTTAGGGATTTTGGCGGCGGATATAATTTTCTCAGCAGCAGATTTGGGAAAAAAAGTGGTTGGAATTTCTTTGATTTATCACAAATCAGACGATCCAACTCAAGCTTTCCCGATTAATAATTTTTTGAAAAAGACCGATCATTATGTCTGGGTCAAGATTGAAGATCGAGACGTTAAATTGGCGATTTGGAAGGTTGAAATTCCGGGAGTCAAAGGAACAGTGCCGATTTATTTCCTCAGCTCATATTTGCTAGAAAATCAACCCTGGGATCGTGATTTGACTAAAAACTTATATTCATCTGATGGTTATACCCGTTTTTGCCAGGAAGTTATTTTGGGTGTTGGAGGTGTTCGTGCTTTGGAGGAACTGGGGTATCAAGTTGATAAATATCATTTAAATGAAGGCCATTGTTCTTTTTTAACTTTGGAATTGCTCAAAAAAAAGAATTATGATGAAAATGAAGTCAAAAAAATTTGCAGTTTTACCACACACACTCCGGTGGCCTCAGGGCACGATCAATTTGGTTATGATTTGGCTTATCGAGTTGCCAATGATATCTTACCCTGGAATATTCGAGAATTGGCCGGACAAGATAATTTGAGCATGACTAAACTGGCCCTAAGTCTAAGTGGGAAATCAAATGGAGTTTCTCAAAGACATGGCGAGGTTTGTCGACAAATGTTTCCTGAATATGAAATCGACAGCATAACCAATGGTATATATCATCCTCGTTGGATTGGGGCTCACATGGAGCTTCTTTTCAATAAGCACTTAAAAGGTTGGCGCCAAAATCCGGAAATTTTAGCTAGGGCCACAGAAGTTTTGCCGGACCGAGAGCTTTTGGAGGCTCGAGCTTTGGAAAAAAGGGATTTTATAGAATGGGTGAATCGTAATAGCAATTTTTTTCCACTGATGGATGTTAATGCCAAAGATTGTTTGAAAGAGAATGTTTTGACAGTTGGTTTTGCTCGGCGATTCGTGCCCTATAAGCGTCCGGACATGATCTTTAGTGATTTGCAAAAATTAAAAAAAATCGCCGGCAAAAAACTTCAACTAGTTTTTGCGGGTAATTGCAATCCGACGGATGATTTTTGCCATGATGTTATGAGAACTATCGGACGTTATGCTCAGGAATTAAGAGGGGAAATAAGAGTGGCGTTGATTCCGTATTACGATATTGAAATAGCTAAAAAATTGGTTAAAGGTGTCGATGTTTGGATGAATACGCCGATTCCGCCAAAAGAAGCCAGTGGAACCAGCGGTATGAAAACTTCTCTTAATGGTTGTTTGAATCTTTCAATTTTGGATGGTTGGTGGATTGAGGGTTATCAAAAATATCCGCTAAGCGGATGGGCTTTTGGTGGCGAAACAAATGTGGAAAATCAGCAGGACGAAAAGGCTTTGGTGGAAAAAATGGAGGACGTGATTGATTGTTACTATAATCATCAAGAGCAGTGGGTTGAGCGAATGAAAAATGCGATTGCTCTGGCGTCCTTTTTCAATACTCATCGAGTAGTGAAAGAGTATTTCGAAAAGATGTGGTAGATATATTGTTGAAAAACGAAAATTGAATATGAGAAATATGCGAATCTTGATGTTTGGCTGGGAATTTCCACCGCACAATAGCGGTGGCTTAGGTGTGGCCTGTTTTGGTTTAACTAGGGCCTTGTCTCGTTTGGGCGCCGAGATTACTTTTGTTTTACCTTCCAATATTCAGACCAATGTCGATTACATGAAAGTAATTTTGGCTAAGGAAAAAATGAACCAACAAGTGGGCGTTAAAATTTTTTCTTCTCCACTTCATCCCTATGCTACCGCCGAATCTTATTGCCAAAAGCTTGAAATGATGGATGAAAATTCAACAATTTATGCTGATGATCTGCAATCGGAAGTTTTGCGCTATGCAATTGAAGCTAAGGAAATCGCGCTTGGTGAAAATTTTGACATAATTCACGCTCACGATTGGTTGACTTTTCTGGCTGGAATTGCGGCTAAGAAAGTTAGTCAAAAACCTTTGGTCATTCATGTTCATTCAACCGAATACGACCGGTCCGGTGGTGGTAATTGCAATCAATTTGTTTTTGAGATTGAAAAAAGGGGAATGGAGGAGGCGGACAAAATTATTGCCATTAGTCAGCACACTAAAAATACGTTAGTTTCCAAATATCAAGTTGATCCCAGCAAAATTGAAGTAATTCACAACGGAGTAGATCAGGATAAAAACGAAATGATTGTGCGCGAGGATGGAGTTTTGAGTCAACTGAAAAAA
Source organism: bacterium (assembly GCA_003251635.1). Taxonomy (GTDB): domain Bacteria; phylum Patescibacteriota; class Minisyncoccia; order Moranbacterales; family GWC2-37-73; genus SZUA-486. The sequence goes on from QKEW01000011.1 coordinate 83,321, forward strand.
TCCGGCAAGTTCATCGTGTTTTTCTTGGGTCGTCTGACTATTCAAAAAGGTGTGGACTATTTTTTGAAAATGGCCCAAAAGGTTTTGGAAAAAAGAAAAGATGTGGTTTTTGTGGTTGCCGGTTCAGGCGATATGGAGCGTCAATTGATTATGCTGGCGGCCGATTTGGGAATTTCCGATAAAGTTTTTTTTGTTGGTTTTTTGCGTGGCGATCAAGCCAATGAAATGTTTAGCATGGGTGATCTTTTTGTAATGCCGTCAATTTCCGAACCTTTCGGTTTGGTGGCTTTGGAATCAATGCTGCACGAAACCCCGGTTATAGTTTCCAAGCAATCCGGAGTTTGTGAAACTGTCAGTCATGCCTTGAAAGTTGATTTTTGGGATGTGGATGAAATGGCCAATAAAACTCTCAGTGTCTTGTCTCACGCTTCTTTGAAGACGCAACTTTCGGATTTTGGCAAAAATGAAGCCTTGAAACTGGATTGGAATCGAAGCGCTCAAAAAGTCTTGCGCCTGTTTCAGCAACTAATCAAAGTGTGATATAATTTGGATATATTCATAAAAATACAAAATGCCTTCAGTTTGCTTTTATTTTCAAGTACATCAACCCTATCGAGTGAAAAAATATCGTTTTTTTGACATTGGCAAAGATCATAGTTATTTCAATGACAAATCCGATACCAGTTTGAATAATGAAAAAATCCTGGAAAAAGTTTCTCTTAAGTCTTATTTGCCAGCCAATGCTTTGATTTTGGAACTTTTGCAAAAGCATCCTGAATTTCGAGCCAGCTATTCTTTTTCGGGAGTTTTTTTAGAGCAAATTGAAAAAAAATTTCCGCATGTTTTGGAATCTTTTCAAAAATTGGTAAAAACCGGACAGGTGGAAGTTCTCAGTGAAACTTACTATCATTCCCTATCTTTTCTTTATTCGCGCCAAGAATTTGAAAAGCAAGTTGAATTGCATCGCAAAAAAATCAAAAAACTTTTCGGGGTTGTTCCTAAAGTTTTTCGCAACACTGAATTGATTTATAGCAACGAAATTGCCAAGGTGGCTGAGGAGATGGGATTTGATGCCATTTTAGCTGAAGGAGCTGATCATATTTTGGATTGGCAGTCTCCTAATTTTGTTTACCAGCCGGTTGGAACTGAAAAAATTAAGTTGCTTTTGAAAAATTATCGTCTTTCTGATGATATCGCTTTTCGTTTTTCGGAAAAAAGTTGGAGTCATCATCCTTTGACAGCGGAAAAATTTTCCGATTGGGTTTCGAGTCATAATGGCAATGGGGAGGTTGTTAATTTATTTATGGATTACGAAACTTTCGGGGAGCATCAATGGGAAGATTCAGGCATATTTGATTTTCTAAGATCATTGCCGGATAAGATATTGAAAAATCCTCACAATGGATTCGTGACTCCATCAGAAGCAATCAAGAAATATCCGGTTCGCGGAAGTTTGAATGTCGAGCACTATGTTTCTTGGGCTGATGTTGAAAGAGATCTTTCGGCTTGGAAATCAAATGCGATTCAGGAAGACGCGCTCAAAAGAATCTATGCCCTGGAGGAAAAAATTGGAAAGGTTAAAAATAGAAAATTAACAGAAGATTGGCGAAAATTGCAAACTTCCGATCATTTCTATTATATGTGTACCAAATATTTTGCCGATGGCGATATTCACAAATATTTCAGTCCCTATGAGTCACCCTATGACGCTTTTATTGCCTATATGAATGCTTTGCAGGATTTGGAGATGCGAATCGAAAAAGCCCTGGGTAATTTTTCGGTTGAAAAAGTTGGCGTAAAATAGTTTTTCAAAAAAATAACAAATACAAAAAATAAAATGGCTAGATCGTTGGTTTTGGGAAATGGAAAAATTCTGGTTTGTTTGGATCAGTTCGGGCAAGTTAAGGATTTCTATTTTCCCTATGCTGGTTTGGAAAATCATATTGGTGAAAAGTGCGTTCACAGAATCGGAATTTCTATTGATGGAAATTTTGGCTGGATTGATGGTGGTCAATGGGAGATTGAAATTGACTATGTCGGCCACACCATGCTTTCTTGGATTAAAGCTCGACATCGACAAAGGAAAATAGTCCTGGAATTTTTTGATGTGGTTTACAACGAAAAGGATATTTTCATACGCGAAATAAAAATTCGAAATAATGAAGAAAATAAATGCCAAATCAAAATTTTCTTCAATCAGGAATTTTTCATCTATGGTACCGCCAGGGGAGACACTGCTTATTTTGAGCCGAATAAAAATATCCTGGTTCACTATGAAGGTCGGCGGGTTTTTGTGGTTTCAGCTATGAGTGAGGGTAAGTTTTTTGATGATTACAGTGTTGGTATTTTTGGCGATGAGGGAAAAGCGGGAACTTGGAAAGATGCGGAAGATTCTCGCTTGGAGAAAAATCCAATCGAGCATGGAACGGTTGATTCGGTTTTGGCTTTGACAGTGGAAGTTGACCCGGGTAAAACTAAAAAGGCTCACTATTGGATTTCGGTGGCTAAGAAATTTAAAGATGCTATCAGTCTTTATGAATATGTTTTGCAAAAAAATCCGGAGCACTTGATCAAGACGACGGCTAATTTCTGGAAAGCTTGGACCGATAAGTCGCATGTGGATTTTGTTGATCTCAACGAAGAGACAGTCAATTTATACAAGCGCTCCTTGCTCATCATGCGGACCCATTTCAGCGAAAATGGATCAATAATTGCCAGTGGCGATTCGGACATGCCGCGCGGTGGTCGTGACACCTATGCCTACGTTTGGCCGCGGGACGCCGCTTTCATTATGCGTGCTTTTGATCGAGCCGGTTATTTTGATTTGTCGCGTAAGTTCTTTGAATTTTGCGAGGATGTGATCAGTCGCGAAGGTTATTTGATGCACAAATATCGACCAGACCGTTCCATGGGCAGTTCTTGGCATCCGTGGATTAAAGATCAAAAAAAACAATTGCCGATTCAGGAAGATGAAACAGCTTTGGTGATTTGGGCGCTGTGGCAACATTATGAAGAGAATTTGGATTTGGAATTTATAGAAAAACTCTACAACCCCTTAATTAAAAAGTCCGCTGACTTCATGTGCCATTACATTGATCCACAAACTAACTTGCCGTTGGATAGCTATGATATTTGGGAAGAGAAATCCGGAATTGCCACTTTTACGGCAGCTGGTGTCTATGGGGGATTGGTGGCGGCTCAAAAATTTGCCCAGCTTTTGGGTAAAAAATCCGATCAAAGAGAGTATGGCACAACGGCTTTGTTGGTTAAAAACGCGATTATTCAAAAACTTTTCAATCAGCAGCGCGAGTTTTTTTATCGAATGTTGGATCGGGGCGGCGAAAAAGAAGAATTGATTGATACTTTGGATGTGAGCAGCTTTTTGGGTGTGTTTCGATTCGGAGTTTTGAAAAGTAGCGATTCGAAATTGAAAAAGATCGTTGATGTGATTGAAGACCAGCTCTATGTTAAAAATGGAATCGGCGGAATCATGCGCTATCAAGGCGACCGTTATTTTCAGGTTGATCCGACAAATACGGAAAATCCCTGGTTTATTACCACGCTGTGGGTGGCGCAGTATTACATTGCCAAAGCTAAAAGCCGAAAGGAACTGAGATCGTGTATAAAATATTTGGACTGGGTGGTTAGTTTCGCTCAAAAATCCGGAATTTTGTCTGAGCAATTGGATCGTAATAGTGGTCAACAGCTTTCAGTGGCACCGCTCATTTGGAGCCATGCCGAGTTTGTTTTGACTGTGCAGGATTATTTGAAAAAATATCGGAAATTGGATTAATATTCGGACTTTTTTGCTGTCAAACCGCTTTTTTGAAGCGGTTTTTATTGTCTAAAATAATAAAATAGGCTAAACTGAAGTCAGTACGCACGTACTGACGAACGTACGTACGTTCGTACTGACAAAAATAATTATTTTTATTGGCAGTCTCTCGAAAGTGGGATTGGATAAAATCAAAAACAAAATGCAAAAATTTGAAAGAAAGCTGGGAAAAACTTCCAGTCATAGCTATAACATAGTGATTCCCAAGGAAATTGTTGAAAAATATGGTTGGAAAGAGAAACAAAAAATTTCCATTGTGGATAAGGGTCATGGCAAGATTGAGATTAGGGACTGGAAAAAACGTTGACAAATTAATTGCCTCAAGGTGCTTTAATGGTTATGATCTTTCATAAAACGGACTGTCGTTACAACGATAGCCCGTTTTGTTTTGGAAGAAATTTTGTTTTTTATTACTCTACATCATCCACATAGTAAACCAAAATAGAGGTGCCGATTTGATAGCGGGGTTGATATTGAGTGATCCAGCGCCAAGACTGCTCGTCTGGTTTTTTCATGGTTCCATCGCTATTGAGGCGGGTGTCATAGATGCTGCCTTGAAGTTGGTTGACGCTGACTGCGTACCAGCCATTTTCCAGCGGTCGCTTGCTGTCCCACCAATCAATGAAACGATCTCCCAAATAGAAGCGCGGATTGCCACCACCAAAATAATTCAAGCGGATCTGGTCAATTTCAGGATGTTGATTTATGAAGGTTACAAATCTTTCCAAATCTTGGCCCCAATCAGCGTTGGAGTCGGTGACGTAGTGGTAGCCATTTTTTGGTCCGCCGGCTAATTCATTGAAATAGGATAGATAATATGGATAGGCCATAAGAGTTTCAGAAAGAATCCAGATAAGCAGAAATCCCAACACGTATTTGAAGAAAAATAATTGATGTGGTTGGAAGCGTGTGAAAAAATCGTGGATTTTCTTGGCCAGTAAGATATAGATGAAGGGAAAAATTGGAAAGAGGTGGCGCAAGCCAATGTTGAGATTGCCGGTAATGCTCAAATAAGAATAGACGACGATGAAGCCAAACAGAGTGTATTCAACAACGTTGGAACGAAGCCAAGACAGAACTCTTTTTCCGTTGGTATGCAAAAAGTCCTGGGTCTTGAGATGGATCTTGGAAAAAATTTGCCAAAGGGTGAAAATGGTCATGGCGATGATTAGAATCAGCAAAGGCAATGTTTCTTTGAGAATAAAAACAGTTGGGAAGTAAGCAGGGAAGGCGTTGTCGGAAACTTGGCCAATAAAGTAGGCGCCGTTGCCGCCAGCCACGCGCTTGAAAACCATGCCCATGCCCAGGACATATTCAGCCATTGGTCGCAAGCTCGAGTGGTCATTCATGGCCAACATCAAATCGCGAGCCCTGAGACTATTTGGATTGGAATCATTGGCTGGAAAATAGAAATTGATAGTTTTTTCAAATACGACCGGATCGGTTTTATAGGTATTGGGCAGATAGACCAACCAAACCAAAACCATAGAAACAGCAAAAGCTACCAAGCCTTTTCCTAGGTAAGAGAACCAAACCCGGATTCTCTTTTGGTTGGCGTTGATTTTTTTTATCAACGGGTAGCCGACTAAGATTAATCCGAAAATCGGCAAAGTGGTGATGGAGGAAAATTTAGCCACGTGCAAAAGTCCCCAAAATATTCCGCCCACCAGGGCATTTTTCCAAGTCGGATTTTTGATGAATTTGAGGAAATAATAAAAAGAAAAAGTTAAAAAAGCCATGACGCCAATGTCAGTGGTGACATAGTGGTTGTGTCCCAAAACATTTGGGTCAAGCGCATAGAAAAATAAAGCCAAAAGTCCAGCCAAAACCCCAGCCAATTCTTTGACCCACTTGAAAATAAACAGTCCGGCAATCAAAGAAATCAGCACGATTGGCAGGCGTGACCAAAAAAGAATCGCGTCTGGATTGTTGCCAGCCTCCCAAAGCAAATACTTGCCGGCATTCCATTGACCAGTATCATTGAGTTCATTCTGCCAGAAGCTTAAATTGGTATCAAAATTCAAGTTTAGAAATAGTAAAGGCAGAGCAGCTAAATCTTTGATGAGGGGTGGATGTTCGGGATTGAGGCGCATGTCGTGCTGGGTTAAGTAGGAGTAGCCAGCCGGGATGTGGGCGATTTCGTCAAAAGTAGCACTGTCGCTGGCGGCATTGTGCAATGAAACCACAAACATAAAAGCCAGTAAGGAGAAGACGATTTTCCACTGATGTTTTTTGAGCCAATCCTCGATTTTTTCTTTCATAATCTTTTATTATATTTTAATTTTTTATTTCCCAAAATTTGTCCCCAGGAAAAAATTCGTATTCAAAAACGGAGGCTTGAGGATAGATGGCTTGAACTTTTTCAATAACTTCTTCATATCTTTCGCCCATGAGAATCGCAAAATTATTTTCAATTTGGAAATTGGAATCTAGAAATTCCTCTTTGTTTTGATAGGTAATGTTGGGTAAATCGGGATTGAGGAATTTGACCGGAATCCTTTCCATGTTGGGGGTGATCAGGAATTTGGAAGTTTGCGGATCCAAAGTTTTGATGTAATAGGCGATGTCTTTGAAATTAGCGTTAAAAGAGCCGTGTTGTTTGGGATTATCTTTGAAAAAGACGAAATATTTGATCGGATTGAAAAGGCCGATGAAAATAAAAGAACCGACAAAAAGGGAAATCAGGAAAATTTTCAGTGAAACATAATTTTGATCAGATAATTTTTTCAAAATCCAAAGAAATGGCACGGTGGCCATGATCATAACAACCGGTTGGGTTCCGATGGCGCGCAAGGCGTGAGGCAAACCTTCGGCGGTCATGAATTCCGGTGCAAGCATTCCAAAAAACCAAGCTAATAAGAAAAAATAGAGATAGAGTTTTTCATTGTGGACGTCATGTCGAAAACGCAGCCAAAGCAACTGCAAAGCTTTTCCAATCAGATAGATTAGGCCGGTCAGGAAAGCGGCGCCCATGATTGGATCCAGGATTGGATAGGGCGGGTAGTTGTGACGCCAATTTTGATCGCCCCAAAAATTATATTTAGCCAAGCTTAGACCCAGACTGCGAAAAGCGGTTTGAATCAAATGACCCTCATTCATTTCGGGTGAAAAAATTGAGATTGAGGCTGAGCGCGAACTGAGATATTCCGGATGAACGTGAAATTCCCAAAGGATTGGTGCAAGAGTTATGAATGTGCCGATAGAAAAAATCAGCAGTTGTTTCCAGAAAGTTTTCAGGAAATCTTTTTGAGTGATCCACATGAAAAACCAAAGAACCAAAATAATGGCCGGAGCAATACGAAAAGCAATGTAGGTGTGAAATCCGAGCCCGAAAATCAAACCGCTGATTAGAAATGGAAAAATTTTGCGAGTGCGAAAACCTTTTAGCAAGAAGTAAAAAGAAAAAGTCAAAATGGTCGGAATCATGATAGCTCGGAATCCGATGCGCGAAAAATTGATAGCCCAATAAGAAAAGGCCATCAAATAGGCACTAATGAGACCGGCGCGCGGGCTTTGAAAAATTTCTTTGGAAAGAAGATAGACTCCCCAGACCGCCAAGGTGCCGCAAATGATTGAGCAGATTTTCAAAGCCAAAATTGTGTTGCCAAAAAAATGAATTCCCAGAGCGATCAGATTTATGAAAAGTCCTTCGCGCCCGTTGTTGTCTGTGTAGAAAAGTTGGTAATTGCCACTGGCAAGAGCGTGTTGGGCATCAATGCCATTGACAGCTTCGTCAGGATAAATTCCGCTGGGAGCATTTTCGATATCAAAAATTCGCAGACCGAAAGCGGTAACCAAAATCAATAAAAGCAAGGAAAACTGCCACAAGCGGAAACTTTTTTTCATAGAAAATTAGTTCACAAACAACCGGGAGGATTTCCGGATGAAGGAAAATTTATTTTTGTTTTTTTGATGATTTGATTATAGCACTTTTTAGATTTTTTTGACAGAAATTTTTTGGGGATTTGAAAGGAGATGTGGTATAATTATTAAAAAGTTTTAATCAATTTGAAATGAGCGAAATGTCTGGCGATAATTTAGATAATAAAGATGAAAAAAATAAAAAACCAGATGGAAATTCTGTTGAGGCTGTTGATGCGGAAATGATAGGGGATGTTGAAAGTGGCCCTGACAAAGAAGAATCCAGAGAAGATCCGATGGAAAAATGGAAAGACGACGCTGGTCTTTATTTGAAACCGGAAGATTTTGATAAGTTAGCGAGATTGCTTGGCGACAAATTTAATTGGAAAGAATTTTTTGATTTCTTTACGAGCCGGACAAATGACAAAATAAGAACATGGGAGAAAAAAAGGACAAAAATAGAGAATTACGACAGCTTTAAGCTTGATGTTGCTAGCCTCATGGAAGAATTTTTTAGGGGTAAGGTAGAAAATGTTGGTGAATTTTTAGTTGAAAATAAAGACTTAATGGATAAACTAAAAAATCTTGTTAAGGAAAAACATCCCTCCGCAAATACATTGAAAGCTTTTTTTGAGGGGAGAATAAAAAACTATGACTCTAGAAAAGAATTAATTAAAAAGGATGATTTTTTCGGTTTGGTTGGAAAAATTTTTCCAGGTATATTTGATGATTTTGAAGAAAGTGTAATAGAAGAGTTTTTGAAAAGTCAAGAATCTGGCACTAGCGATAAAATTAAAAGTCTTTTAGAAGATTATTTTGCTAAGAATTTAGGAAAAAATCCAAACAAGGAAGCGGCTACAAAATGTGTTCAAGATTTTTGTCGTGATCCTGAAATTCTTACGAAAATAAAGGAGGAAATTTCACCAGATGATTCAGAAGTTTTTGGAGCTATCAGTGATTTAATTTCTGCAATTGGTCAGAAGGATATTCAAAAAGTTTTACTTCAACATAAAGAGTTAGAAAAAGATAAACAAAAGAAAGCTGAACCTGAAGATAAGCCAAATCAGGATGGTCAACCAAATTCTCGGCAGCCAGTTCAGGAGCCGGGAAATGCGCCAGCCTCGAATCCAAATCCAGATCCGATTCAACAATCGCAGCCTAATTCGCAACCGCAACCGCAAGAAGCGCAACCGCAAGAAACTCAAATTCAAGAGCCGCAACCGCAGGAGCTTCGACCACAGCAGCCAGCTCGAGTGGAAAGTTCCAATCCAAATCCTGAACTAAGTCCGGAGCAGGAAAAAGCCAAGCACGAGCAGGAGCGAAAAAATTTGAAGGCTGATATTGAAGCTACACGCCAAGACTATCTCGAAGCTTATTACCAAAAAAGAACTTGGATCGGAAAATTCAAAAGCGCTCTTTGGGATAATGTCAGTCCGGTGGAGGCAGAAAATCGAAGCAGGGATGTCATGCGTCAGGACCTGGACTTTTTCAAAAGCAGATATGACCAAGCTCTCAAAAAATATCAAGAATTTTTGGTGGAGGAAGCTAAGATAGATGATCCTGCTTCTGCTAGTGGTGGAAAAATGATCGACAACAAAAAATTTGCTGAGATTGCTAAAATTTTCAATCTGGAAGCTAAAGTAGAATTGGCTAAAAATTATAATGAGCTGAAGGCTGGCAAAATAGAGGGCCGGGTTCTGGGGTGGCTGCGCAAAGCTTCCAAGGGATATGGTGAATTAGTCAAAAAGCATCCTGTTATGGTTGGGCTAACTTCTTTGGCCTTAGTTTTGACTAACCCAGCCTTGGGAGTTGGAATTGGAGGCAAAGCAGTTTCGGTTTTGTTTGTTAAAAAAATGTTAGTGGCTGGTTTGACTGGCGGAAGAGTTTTGGATTGGGCAGAGGAAAAAACCCAAAAAAATCGAGAAAAAGAAGCTAAAAAAGATGAGGCAGACTTAGAAAAAGAATTGAAGGGAGTTAATAGTTTAGAGAGCTTAACTAAGCTTAATGAAAAACTGGATGGAATTATTTCGCAAGATAAGAACAGAATTGTTGATACGGCTAAAAATAAACAGCTCCGCAACATTTTGGCCGGATCTGCGGTTGGTGGAACTTTGGGATTTTGGATCTTAAATCAATATGCGGAGAAATTTTTTGGAGCCGATCTTCACGGTAGTAAGGAGATTTTGAGATCCAAACTGGAAACGGTGACGATAACTCAAGGCAGTGGAAATGGAACCAGTTTTGAACAGGTCTTAACTAAATATGTTAGAGGCAGGGAGTCTTGGTTGGTTGATAAATATCCGGATTTGAAAGGGCTAAACACACAGCAAATTGTTGCGCGTATATCTTCGGATTATCGAATTGATCACCACGGCGGATATCCCGGAATGCTTAATTCGGGTGATAAATTGAAAATTAATTTTGATTTTCAACAGGGTCAACCTTTTGAGAACGGAATTAGGATTGACGTAGTCAGGGGTGAAGCTCCGGTTAATTTGGCAGCTGAGACGGCTCAAGATCATTCAGTTCACGAGGCAGTCTCAAATCATGCTAACAAGGCAGCTGATTTAGATGGACAAAAACCATCGGCGACAACAGAAAAAGTAGCTAATGGTGCAGATTCAAAAATGCATTTCAAGTCGGAAGCTCTTAATGGCAAGCATCAGGATTTTCTACGTTGGAGTGACACTGTTTCCTGGCAAGATTATAGTCGGGGTTTTGGCAGAGGGATTATGCCGGATAGCTATTTATTGAGTGAAGCAAAAGCCTTGAAAGTTTTGGAAGGAAACCCTGAAGAATGGGGTAAATTTAAAGAGTTTGTGCGCAGAATTAGATATGATATTAGCGGTGAGAATCTAGCCAGATGGCAGCTAATTGGGGATATGCCAGCAAACAGAATTGCTGCGATTGAGGACCATTTGTCTGGAAGTGGAAAAGAATTGTTTGAAAGATTTATGAATGACCCACACACTCCAAAGCCATTAAACGGGGAACCGTTCAGTTATTATTTGCGTCGGGCGGTTCGAGTTTCTCTAGAGCAACGCAGAGCCGAATCATTAGCTGGATAAGTTTATAATTAATCAAGAAATAAAATGGATAATATCAACGAAGATTTGAAAAAAAAGGCTCTCGACCAGTTGGTTGAGGATCTGGGTATGAATGATTTACCGCAAGATAAAAAGGATGAACTTTTGGCCAAGATATCTGAAGCTTTTTTGGGTCGAATTTTTGTGGAGGTTATGGAAAAAATTGGCGAAGATGGTCGGGATGAATATGAGAAGTTGATGGAAAAAAATCCCGAGCCACAGGAGGTGGACAAATTTTTTGCCAGCAAGATTGAGAATTATGATGGATTTGTAACTAAAGTTGCTCAAGATTTTAAAGAGGAATTAACCAATGATCAGTTATAATAATTAAGACAAAAGATTATGGAACCAGTAGTAAATCAAGATCCGAAAGAATCTTCCGAAAAAATTGAATTTAAGATGGAAACTTTGTCTGATGAGTCTCCAAATAAAGAAATTTTTGCTGACGAAAAAGAAAAGGTTTCTGAGAAAAGTTCGGCGGAAAAGGATGCGGCCTACAATCAAATCCTTTCCAAGCTTAGTGACGATGATGATAGTGATGATAAAAAAGGTTCCGGAGATGTGATCGGTGATGCTGAAAAAGCTTCGCAAAAAACTGACGCAGCTTCGCAAATTCAGCACTTGGTGGACGTCGCTTCAGTTAAAGGCGTTGTGCACGCGGTTAAGGTGGCGCGACATTTGGAAGATAATTATGTGCTCGATGCTTTTCATGATAAGTTGATGGCTGATGAGCTGCATGATGCTTTGGTGAAAAAGGGTTTATTGAAAAATTCCTAAGCATATTTTTTAGGTTAATAAAAATAAAAATACAAAAACAAGATGGATTTTTTTGATTTTAATTTGATTCTGGTGCCACTCTCAATTTTATTGGCTTTCGCTACTTTTATTGTGGGCGGACTTTTGGTTTTGAAGAGCTTTTTTGGTTTTCGAGGTGAGATCAGTCGTTCGGTCAATATGGATCTGGAAATGGTCAAAATCGCCAAGGTTTTTCGAAACAAAAAAGAGCACGAAAATCCAGAGACTTGGAAGGAAGAGATTGGAGCCATGGAGCAACTCCTAGGGACGTTAGCTAATATGAAAGATAAGTCCTCCATGATCCGTCATTTTTTCTACGGCAGTCCCCATGTGAGTTTGGAACTGGCTCAGCCGGCTAATAGTGAAGAGATCCTTTTCTATTTAGCGGTGCCAAAAAGATTTCGCGAAAGTATTGAAAAACAGATTCATAGTTATTTTCCGGAAGCGTCTATTGAAAAAGTTTCTGATTATACGATTTTTTCTCCCGGTAGTTTCACAGCCTGTGCTACACTGGGCTTAAAAAACACTTTCGCTTTGCCGGTGGTCACTTATGAAGATATGGATGTTGATCCTCTCAGTGAAATTTCCAACGCTCTGAGTAAATTGCATGATTTTGAAGAGGGAGCAGTGATTCAATTGGTTTTGCGACCGGCTGGAATTTCTTGGCGAACCAAGGGTCGGGAAATTGCCCATAAGATGCAACAAGGCAAGCAGCTTAAAGATGCCTACAATAGTTCGTTTCTTTGGGATTTGGGCAAGGATGTGGTAAAAACCATGCAAGCAAAACCAGGAGAAATGGTTAAAAGTCCAGAGTCTGTCCAATTAACTCCGGAGGAGCAAGAATTAGTCAAAGATATTGAAAGAAAATCCAGCAAAGTAGCTTTTCGGGCCAATGTCAGAATTTTGGCTTCAGCTAAAACTCAGCAAAGAGCTGACGATATTTTGTCGCATTTGGAAAATTCTTTTTCCCAGTTTGAAAATGCCGGAGTCAATCATTTCACTATTCGAACTCGAACTAAAGACAAGAAAATTGCTTTTGATTATATCTTCCGTAATTTTAATGAAGAAAACGCCATGATTTTGGGAGTGGAGGAAATTGCCAGTATTTTTCATTTTCCAATTTCTACTACCGAAACTCCAAAAATCAAATGGCTTAAGGCTGGTGCGGCTCCGCCTCCGCCCAATGTTCCCAAAGAAGGTTTGCTTTTGGGTTATAATGATTATCGCGGACTCAAGACGGATATTCGCATGACGGATAATGATCGGCGCCGACATCTCTATACTATCGGTCAAACTGGAGCGGGGAAATCAAATTTCTTGCAAGAACTGGCCAAGCAAGATGCTAAGAATGGCAAAGGATTTTGTTTTATTGATCCGCATGGAGACGCAATTGAAGATATTTTGACCGCTATTCCAAAGGAACGGGCTGAAGATGTGATTGTTTTTGATCCTTCGGATGTGGAGCGTCCTTTTGGTTTGAATATGTTGGAATATGATCCAGCTAATCCTCAACAGAAAACTTTCGTAGTCAATGAGATGATTGGAATCTTTGATCAACTCTATGATTTGAAAGCGACCGGTGGTCCAATGTTTGAACAATACGTGCGCAATGCCATGCTTTTGATTATGGAGGATCCTGAGTCCGGTTCAACTTTGATGGAAATTTCCAAGGTTTTGGCGGATGAAGAATTTCGTCGCATGAAACTGTCCAAATGCACCAATCCGGTAGTGCGAGATTTTTGGATCAAGGAAGCGGAAAAGGCTGGGGGCGAGGCGGCTTTGGCTAATATGGTGCCCTACATTACTTCAAAATTGACTAGCTTCATTTCCAATGACATGATGCGTCCGATTATTGCTCAACAAAAAAGCACTTTGAATTTTCGCGAAATCATGGATACCGGTAAGATTTTATTGGTCAAGCTTTCCAAAGGGAAGATTGGCGAAATCAACGCTCATCTGCTCGGTATGGTGATTGTGGGCAAGATTTTGATGAACGCTTTGGCTCGAGTGGATATACCAGAAAATCAGCGGCGGGATTTTTATCTTTATTTGGATGAGTTTCAAAATGTGACTACGAATTCAATTTCGCAGATTCTCTCGGAAGCTCGTAAATATCGTTTGTGCCTGGTTATTGCGCACCAATTCATCGGACAGCTTAGTGAAGAAATTTCCAAGGCGGTTTTCGGTAACGTTGGTTCAATGTGTGTTTTTCGAGTCGGTCCGGAGGATGGGGAATTTTTGGAAAAGCAGTTTTCGCCGGTTTTTGCAGCCGATGATCTGGTGAATGTTGATAATTACAATTGTTTCACTAAAATGTTGATTAATAATGAACTTTCCAAGCCATTCAGCATGAAAACCTATCCGCCGACTGAAGGTGATCAAAAAATTGCCAATTATCTCAAGGAACTTTCACGCCTCAAATATGGCCGTGACGCCAAGATTGTGAACATGGAAATTATTGAGAGGACCAAATTGGCGGAGAGTGTTAGATAAAAATACTTTATTTTAAGATTTTTCTTTTCGTGTTTTTTTAACTGGGCTCCGATTGACTTTCGGCTTATTTTTGCTATGATTATCTGAATAATAAAGGGTTCGTTAACAAGTTCTAAAAAAGACAGATTTAAAATTGAATGATGGATGATATTTCAAGCCATTGTTGTCTGACTGTTTGTCATGGTTGTGTCATTTTTTGAATTAAAGGAGAAATTGGGTGCCAAATAAAAATGAATTGGTTGGTGTTGGATCTTTTGTTTATTTATGTGAGCAAAAGATAATTCTTTACATAGAAGAAGCAACGCGGGAGAAAGACGGAATTTTTGCCAAATGTTTGTCGTTGGATAATTTTGAGCGACACGAGTTGTCTTTTTCGTTTCCAAAAGGCGAAAGGTGCAAATCGGGAACCGTCCTAGTTTGTCATTTTGAAGGAGTGAAAATGGCATTGGATTGGGAAATTAAAAAAATAAGGCGAGGTAGGCTAGGCCAAGTGGCCGAGAAAAATCTACCTAAATATGTTGCAAGATTAAATGAGTTTTTTATCAACAAAAACTTAGCGAAAAAAAATTTATTTTCTCTGGAGATTCTAAAAAAAGATTTATATCAACCTGTTTGGTAAAAAGGAGGATTGGTGTGACATATGAAAGGATAGACTTAATTTTAGCCCCTGGCCCAGGCAAGATGAGTAAAGTTTGTATCGCAAGCGAAATAAAGCGATTCGGGAAAAACCCGGTCGCTTTTTTTATTTTAATTTTAGATTGATCTTGGAGCACGTACGTACGTCCGTCAGTACGTTCGTACGTACGAAAATAAAATCATTAAATTAAAAAATCGCCACAGCGGCGATTTCTGGCTTTAAGTAAAGGTAATTTTAAGGAATAGAAAATAAGGGTAAATTTTTTTATTCTGGCTTGAATGCCAAGATGGTTTTATCTAAGTTTAGGTAGATTTTTTTATTTTCTTCGTCGAAGGCCAGGTTTTGGGCTTGACCAATTTTTTCGTTTTGGAATTGTCGGACAATTTGACCGCTGCTGTTAAATTCTATCAAGCGGGAGTTTTCGCGATCTAAAATAAAAATTCGCGCTTCATCTTCACTGGCAATGACTTGATCGAAATTGATTAGTGTTTGAGAATCTTCAAATTTGAGGTTTGTTTGGCGTCCCTGGGATAATTGGAGTAGTTTATTTTTTTGAGCCAATAGCAGATTCTCACTAACTGCCAAATCTTGAGTTGAGTTCAAATCAATCTTGTCCTTGAGCCAGTCAGTTTTTTGTCCAAAGCCGCCTTCAGCTCGCGGAAAGCGGTAAATTTGATTGTTTTGAGCATCTAACAAATAAATATAGGTCAGATAGGTGGCGATGAATTTTATTTTACTATCGGAAGGAATATCAATCGATTCGGTCTTGATTTCTTTGGATAAGGGGGAAAAGGAAATGAGCTGGTTTTGATCAGTTAAGGTGAAAACCAAATTTAGATCAGGCATGAATGTGGCGGCTTGAAACTTTCCGCTTTCAGCGGGAAAATCAAAAGTCTGCCAATTTTTTGAGTTTTGATCAAAAATAGATACGCTTTTGTCGTTGACCGCCAAAAGAGAATCTTGGGGGGCAAATATTTTTTTTGCTGCAATTGAAGTCGGAATGCTTTCGAAGTTTGAATCTTCTAGAAAAGCCATGTTTTTTTCCTGGTCATATTTTGAAGTTGGATTCGTGGCGGTTGGCGCGGTTTCGATGTTCTCAATGGAGTTGGAATTTTTTTGTTCGGAATCGGATCGGGAGAAAAACATTGGCAAGAAAATGATTAAGGCCAATGCGATCAAGGCATAGAGCTTTTGTTTTTTACTCAGTTTTAGAAATAAATTGGCGATTTTTTTCAGGTGAGGCAAGGCGAAGCTGGAAATTTTTTGAAAGAAGCGAGTCAGTTTTGTGGTGATTGGATCGGATTTGAATTGCAGATTGAAAGATTGGATCGAGGGTGTTTCAATGCCATTTATTTTTTCAGATGATTGTGGATGACCGGGCTTTTCTTGTTGGTAGGACTCAAAATCGGTATTTTTAGTTTTTTTTTCTAACTCGGAAAAATCATTTTTTGTTTTGAGTGAATCAAGTTTATTTTTTGCAGCCTCAATATGGGATTTGTAGTCATGAGAGTAGACGTCTTGGAAAAACTTTTTGGTTTTGCGTCTGAGCCAATTGAATTGTTTGCGTAGGGAAATTTTGAGGTTGTCGAAAAAATTGAAAGTAAGCTCTTGGAATATTTGCCAGTTTTCATTCAAGCGACTTTCTTTATTTTCACCAGATTTGTTTTCATCCGGACTTTGAATGTAGATGTGGCCAGTTTTTTTGTCGGTATATTCAGCGGCTTCTTGTTTCGAAATAGCATCTTCAATGGTTTGTTCCCGGTAATTGGGATCGCCATTTTCACTCTGTCGGTTTTGTACAAAAGCTTTTTGACTAAAAACATTCAAGTCGTCAGCTTTCTTTTGGGATTTATTTGCGCCAAAGGTTGCGGACGCTTCATTCTTGGGCGGCTCACTGATGTCAACAACCACGGTGCCGGCCAGATCCAGTTCGTTCGTTAGGGCTGTTTTGAGGAATTGAACAAACTTTTCTTTTTCTAGGCGAGCCAAGTTTTTCTTTAATTCCTTTATAGAAAGGATTTGAAAAATATCATCAGAAGTTATGACTAGTCTGTCATCTTTTTCCAGGCGGCCACTGGAAACATTGATGAAAGTTTCCAAAGGATTGAGTTTTTCGGGTGATTCCTCGGCTAGATCGGCTGTGATTTCTGTTAGAAAGTTATTGCGAAAAAGTAAAATCTTAGCTTTGCCGGTAACGGCAAAATGCAAGTTGTTTTTTTCCAAAACACAAATAGCACTGTCTAGTTTTCCTAGCCACTTGATGTTTCCGTGTTTGGCCAGCTCAGAAAGAGCAAGGTTAACCTTGTTTAGGGCAGCATCAAAGCTTTCTACTACCGGTCTTTTGCTGTTTAAATAATACTCCTTTTTTAAAACGGAATTGAGAAAATTGACGATATAGGCGCTTTCTTCGCTATATTCGCGAATTTCAAACAATCCAGTCAAGCAGCCCAATTGTTTTTGGGTAATGTTTTCTGGAGCATATTGAAAAATTTCGATGTAGGGCTTGAGGTTTTTGTTATTAACCACCAAAATAGGGGAAATTTCTTTTTCCATAGTTTGAGTCACAAAAAACTGATTTTGTTCTTTGGATATTATATAATAATTTTATCTCAATGCCAAACAATTCGGTAATTTTTTTCAGACGAACAATGTTTACTTTTTTGTTTGGCGCCTTTATAATGTAAATAAGGTGTAATTTCTAAGAATTTCATTAAAGATATGTCGGAAACTCTCGAGGTATTGTTTGGTTCTAAAGCTAAAACTAGGATTTTGCGGTGTTTTTTGCTCAATCCGGAAACTGAATTTTCTGCGACTCAGTTGGCTAAGAAAAATATGCTAACTCCTTTGCAGGTGCGCAAGGAATTGAATGTTTTAAAAAAAATAAGATTTGTTAATCAAAAAAACCGCCGAAAACAAAATGTTTATAGTTTGAATAATGATTTTCATTTCTGCGCCGAATTAAAAAGTTTGTTTGCCAAATCCAATAGTCATCCTCAAAGTAAAAATTTGAGCAAGATCAAGATGATCGGAGACGTCAGATTGGTTTTGATTAGTGGGATATTTCTTAATTATTCCAAGGGTAAAGTCGATATGATTTTGGTTATCAATAATGTTGATCGCGCCAAGTTGAAAAAATTCATGAGCGCTTTGGAGGCTGAAATTGGCAGGGAGGTTGGTTTTGTTTTAATGAATACTGATGAATTCAAATATCGTTTGGACATGCTGGATCGTTTCTTGATTGATTTCCTGGAGGGTCCTTATAGTGAAATTGTCAACAAAATTCCAGGTTTAAAGAGGTTTGTGATGGGTCTTAGAAAATAATAAAAAACGCGTTATGTTTTTGAATATAATTTTAATCGCTTTAGTTTTTTTGGTTCTGACTTTAGGCTGGATTATTTTTACGATTAAAAATAAGTTGGATGAAGGCGGTAATGATCAGCAGGCCAAAGAAAAAATAGCCGTGATTTTGGATCGACTCCAAGCGATTGGTCAACAAAATCAGAGTTTGCGTCGGGAGCTTGATGAAAAGCTATCCCAAACCCACCAAGCAACTCAGCGTCAAATGAGTGAGACAATCAGAACGGTTCAAGGCATCACTGGACAATCAGCCAAGTTGATTGGTGATGTGACTGAAAGACTGACCAAGCTGGACGAAACCAATAAGCAGATTGTCAATTTTTCAGCCCAGCTTCAGAATTTGCAAGACATTTTGAAAAATCCAAAACAAAGAGGGGTTTTGGGTGAATATTTTTTGGAAGAAACTTTGAAAAATGTTTTGCCACCCAATTCCTATCAGATGCAATACAAATTAGGAAGAGATGAAAAGACGGACAAAGATCTGATCGTTGACGCGGTGGTTTTTGTTAAGGAAAAAATCATCCCGGTTGATTCAAAGTTTTCTTTGGAAAATTATGAAAAAATTCTCAACACTAAAGATCAGGCTGAAAAGGAGCGTTTGGAAAAATTGTTCAAGCAGGATTTGAAAAACAGAATTGACGAAACATCCAAATATATCCAACCGGAAAAGGGCACTATGGATTTTGCTTTCATGTTCATTCCTTCGGAAGCTATTTATTATGATCTTTTGGTCAATCGGGTTGGAGCAGTTCAGGTTAATACTCGCGATTTGATTGAATATGCCTTTCAGGAGAAAAAGGTGATTATCGTTTCCCCAACTTCTTTCTTAGCCTACTTGCAAACGGTTCTGCAGGGATTGAGGGCTTTGCAAATTGAGGAAAGTGCCAAACAAATCAGAACTAACGTGGAAAAACTAGGCAAACATATCGTGGCTTTCGAGGAATTTATGAAAAAAGTCCATGGTAGCTTGGGAACAACCGTGAATCATTTCAATTCGGCTTATCGGGAGCTGGGAAAAATCGATAAGGATGTTTCCAAGATAGCTGATAGCGAGAGGCAAATAGAACCATTGGTTTTAGAAAAACCATCAGCAGAAAATTCGTAGAACTTAAAATAAGCTGAAAAAATTTTCATGCGTCCCAAATTTTTTTCTCAAGATTTTTTTCGAAATTCGGTTGTTCATTGGATGTTGATTGCTTCCATTTTGTTAAACTTGGGATGTTGGGGTGTTTTGCTTTTTTTTGTGCGGCCAGTTGATTTTCCTATCATTTTGCATTATAATGTTTACTTCGGGGTGGATATTATTGGAATTTGGTGGCAAGCCTATTTCTTCCCCCTGATTTCCTTGGCGATTATGCTTATAAATACGGTTTTGGCCTATTTTGCCTTTTCTAGCCAAGAGAGAATTATCAGCTATGTTTTATTGCTTAGTGCTTTATTGGTGCAAATTGGAGCATTGATTGTGGCTGCCAGCATTATCTTAATCAACTATTAATATATATCTAAGAATGTTTGAATTTCCGAATCCGCGGACCGAGAATATTCGCGAAAGAAAAATTCAGAGGATTTTGGAAATTATTCCAGGCACTTTGACCTGGGTAACTCTTTTGGGTATGTTTTTTCTTTCTTTTTTGCTGCCGGTTTGGGTGGCTGTTTTTATCATAGCTTTTGATGTCTATTGGATTTATCGCACAATTTTTATTACCACTTATTCGACATTGGCTTACCGAAAATTTTGTCGGGGTAAAAATACGGATTGGTGGGAGAGATGCCAAAATATTATTCATCCGTCTCAATATGTCAAAGATTTGTCTGATAGGATTGAAAATTTAAAAAATCAACGGAAAAGTGTTTTTAATCCTCTAAAGAGACGAAAAATCGGCCAGGAAATTAGGATTCAAAAGACCTTTTTGGAAAGTGTCAAAGAAATTGAAAAGAATAAGGACGAAGTTTGGGATTGGCGTCAAATAGTTCATGTGGTAATGCTTCCGACCGCCAACGAACCGGCTGAGATAATCGATCCGGCTATCCAAGCTATCGCAGACAGTAATTTTCCCAATCAGCAAATTATTATTTTGTTGGCAACTGAAGAGCGGGAAAATGAAAAGAATCGTTTGGCTAAAGTTAAATATTTGCAGGATAAATATCGGGGAGTCTTTCGGGATTTTTTGGTGACAACGCATGAAGTAGCCGAAGGGGAGCTTAAATGTAAAGCTTCCAATGCGACCTATGCAGCTAAGAAGCTGCAGAAATATTTAGACGAAAAAGAGGTTGACTATAGGAAGGTTATTTTTTCCAATTTTGATTGTGACAGCGTTTGTCATGAGCAATATTTTGCCGCTTTGACTTATGAATATATTACTGACCCGAAACGACTGCAAAGATCTTATCAGCCTTTGCCGATGTATCACAATAATCTTTGGGACACTAACGCTTTTGTTCGGGTGATTGTGACCAGTTCATCTTTTTGGCACATGTATCAAAGTACTCGAATTGAAATGGTAACTTTTTCTTCTCACAGTGAGCCGTTTGATACGCTCGTGAAGGTTGATTTTTGGCCGGTCAATGTGATCAGCGAAGACTCGGTTATCTATTGGAAATGTTTTACTTATTATCATGGGGATTACATGGTTAAGCCGATTTATTTGCCAATTTCTTTGGATGCCGTACTGGCTTCAACTTATTGGCAAACCATCAAGAATCAATATAAGCAAAAAAGGCGCTGGGCTTATGGAATTGAAAATTTCCCAATGATTATGCGGGCTTTGTGGCCAGATAAGAAAATTTCAGTTTTTAGAAAATTGGGAATTGCTTTTGAGATGTTGGAGGGTCATCATTCTTGGGCGACTTCACCTTTTATTTTAGCGGTCTTGGGATGGCTTCCTTTATTCTTTGGTGGGGTGACTTTCAATCAAAGCGTATTGGCTCACAACCTACCTTTCATTACTCGCTTTTTGATGAATTTAGCCATGGGCGGTTTGATTGTTTCCATGTCGCTGAGCTTTTTGTTGCTGCCGCCGCGCCCGAAGAAATATTCCCGCAAGCGCTATATCTATATGTTTTCACAATGGTTTTTGGTGCCGATTATCGCTCCGACCCTCGGAGCTCTGCCAGCCATTGATTCGCAAACTCGCTTACTTTTTAAAAAATATTTCGGTGAGTTCTGGGTAACTGAGAAAATTCGCAAGTAAGCTATGGATTTTTTATGCACTATTCTTCCTATATCTTCACTTTTTTGGTTTCTTTTTTGATAGCAGTGGCCTTGTTGATTGTTTTGGTTTCAACTCGAAAATTTTTTGCTGATCGACGTCGGGGATCCCGCCATATTCACCGAAGGGGAATTTCTCGCTTTGGTGGAGTGGCTATTGTCACAGCTTTTATTGTGACCTTGTGGTTGATTCCTAATTTTTTCATCTCCCAAGAGTTAATGGCTATTTTGTTAGCCTCAGTTTTTATTTTAATAATAGGTGTTTTGGATGATTGGCGGGAAATTAATTGGAAGTTTCAGCTTTTTTTTCAAATTTTCATAATCACTTTCATTTACATTGCTGGAATTCGAGTTGAATATATTACCAATCCCTTTGGGGGAATTATTGAGCTGGGCTCAGAAAGTTTATTTTTACCCAGCCTGTTGTTTTCAATTGTTTGGGTCGTGATTTTGATGAACTCCATGAATTGGGCGGACGGTATTGATGGGTTGAGTGGCGGAATCACTTTGATTGGGGCGGTAACGATTTTATTTCTAAGTTTAAAACCCGAAGTGAATCAGCCTTCGGTAGCTATCATTTGCAGCGCTTTGATCGGGGCAGTTTTGGCTTTTTTGATTTTCAATTTTTATCCGGCCAAAATTTTAGCGGGAAGCAGCGGTTCAATGTTTATGGGTTTTATCTTGGCCTCCTTGGCGATTTTTGCCGGGACAAAAATCGCTACCACTCTTTTAGTGGTAATGTTGCCGGTTATTGATTTTTGTTGCGTTATTGTTGAAAGAGTTCGGGATGGTCAGTCGATTTTCAGTCCGGATCGACGACATCTTCATTACAAACTTTCGGATCTGGGTTGGAGCCAAAAGAAAATTTGCCTGTTTTTCTATTCTTTGACAATCATCATTGCGCTGGTGGCTTTCAACACCAGAGCTATTGGAAAATTAACTACCATCATTTCCGTAACCCTGGTTATTTTAGTGTCTTTTTATTTTATTAATAAAAGAGTTTACGCTAAAGAGGGGAGCAAATATGTCAAAAAATAAGAAAATAAAAATAGCAGTTTTTTTGTCGGTTTTTTTGATTTTGTGTTGTTTGATTTTGGCGGCGGAAAAAAAATCCGGACAAAATAAAATGTTGACAATCAAAGGTCAAAAATTCTGGGTTGAGTTGGCAGACGATCCAAATGAAAGAGCTTTGGGCTTAGGAAAAAGAAAAAACATTTGTCAGCAATGCGGGATGCTTTTTTTATTTGAGGAAAAATCCCCGCGTGGTTTTTGGATGAAAGACATGCAATTCGGTTTGGATATTCTTTGGGTTGAAGATGATCGAATAGTTTTTATTGAACAAAATATTTCGCCTGATTTTGATCAGGTGATGAAGCCGCCTTTTTCGGTTGATAAGGTCTTGGAATTGCCGGCGGGAACTTGCCAGCAAAAGGGAATCGAAATTGACGACAGGATCGAATTTTCTTGGCAAATCTAAAACCCCGTATTTACGGGGTTTTAGATTATATAGAAAACTAAACAAAGAGCAAATTATTTAAAACGAAGTCCTAAAGCGAGGTCACCAAGGCTGAATATTTTTGCAAATTTTTCAACTGAGCGTCGCTAAGCTTTTTGGAGCTTTCAATAGCCTGTCTGATCAAATCTTTCGAGAATTCAATCGTTGTTCCAATAGATACTCTATTTTGAAATCCAACATTTTTTCGAAGATAATCCTCGATGTAAATCTTGTGTTCCTTGGTCAATTCGGAATCAGGATTTTTTTCCAAGTAATGAGCAAGAGCTTTTCTGGCTAGGTGAGTTGCTCCGTTACCTTTTTCAGCAGTTTCCACAAAGGAATCACCAGTTTCTTTGGTTGTTGAAATCTCAGTTGTTTCTTCTGTTTTTACAACTTCAGTATCTGCATTTTCATCTTGGGCAGAAGTGTCTTCGATAGTAATTGATTCATCGGATTCTTCTTGCTGTTGATCTTGGTCTGCGGTTTGATCAATAGATTCATCCGAAGCTTGTTCGTCTTCAATCAAGGCTAAATTTTCATTAATAAGATTTTCAGATCTTTTAGAATAAGAATAAATTCCGCCGGCAATTACAATCACGATAATAACGCTCAAAATCACGCGTAAATTATCTTGAAGCCATCCTTTGAAGCCACCTTTGGATCTTTCTTCGGATTCATTTGATTCAATTTTTGTTTCTTCCATGTCTGTCACCTGCCTTTCTAGATAAAATTTTTGTGGATTTGAGCCAGCTTTCGTTGAAGCCCTCATTTCTTTGCTATTGTATCTTAGCCATTTTTAAGCGTCAACTGGACAAATTTCATTTTTTTGGTCTAATTGATTTTTGACGGAGATAATTTTCTTTATTTTTAAAAAATGTTAAAATTGAGGCATGGAAAATCAAAATGTTAAAATCAAAATCGGAGATGGGGAGGAAAGAAAATCTTCAAACAAGATATCGGATGAAAAGAACGTTATAAACGGTTTAAATAGCGGTCTAGTTGAAAATGAAAAAACATCAAAACCAAGAATTTCTTTCGTCAGTTTGACATCTTGTGGGGGTTGTCAATTGGCTCTTTGGGATTTGGGAAAGGGATATCTGAAATTAATGGAGCAAGTCGAGGTGGTGGAATTGTCAGATGACAATGAAGAGTCTGAACTGGCTGTAGTTTTTGTGGAAGGCAGTCCAATAACCAAAGAAGATGAAAAAATGTTGCATCAGGCTCGTCGTTCTGGCAGATTGTTGGTGGCTCTGGGGAATTGCGCGGCTATGGGTGGGGTTTTGGAAATCAGAAACTATCAAAAAAGCGATAGTTCAATCAAACAAATTTACAGGTATATGCAGGGAATTTCGGATCGTCCAGTGAGAGAAATCGATAATTTGGTTAAAGTTGATTTTACTTTGCCTGGTTGCCCGATTGATATTCGGGAATTTGTTGATCATTTGCCGTCGCTTTTGGCGGGAAAAATTCCCGAAGTTTATGATAATTCAGTTTGTGATGAATGTGAATTGAAAGGTGGTGAGTGTTTGATACCAAAAGGCAGGCCTTGTTTTGGGCCGATGATTTTGGGCGGATGTGGGGCGGTTTGCCTTAAGGCTGGAAAAGAATGTCAGGGCTGCCGCGGTTTGCGGCCGGGAGATGATTCGGGGGATTTGC
This sequence comes from bacterium, assembly GCA_003251635.1. Taxonomy (GTDB): domain Bacteria; phylum Patescibacteriota; class Minisyncoccia; order Moranbacterales; family GWC2-37-73; genus SZUA-486. The sequence continues at coordinate 107,744 of QKEW01000011.1, forward strand.
TGGCAGTTTTAGAGAAAAATATCCCCAAAAAAGAAGTTGAAAGTTCAATGGAAATTTTTGGTTTAAAAGATGACATTAAGGAAAGAGGAAATTAATAAAATTTTGCAAAAAATATGTTTATAGTTGCTACAATTTCAAAAAATTCCTATGAACCAGAAAAGATTAAAGAAATAATTGAAGCAGGGGCTTCGATTTTGAGATTTAATTTTTCTCATGGTACCCCAGACGAGATGATTAGTCGTGTTAAGGTTGCCAAAAAAGTAATATTAGATTTAGGTAAAGATGAAACTGTTAAAATTATGGCTGATTTGCCAGGCAACAAGTTGAGGCTAGGAAAATTTGAGCCTTTTGACTATTTGGTTAATATTGGACAGGAAATTATTTTTAAGTCATCAAAGGAGTCAAAAGATCCAAATGAATTTATCCCAGTTAATGTTGAAGAAATTGGAAAATTGGTCAAAGTTAATCAGGAAATAAGTGTTGCTGATGGTTCGCCAAGGTTTTCAGTGAAAGAAATTTTATCAAATGATTCATTTAAGGCGGTGGTTTTAAATAATGGATTAATTCCCAACCAAAAAGGATTAAATGTGGGACAGGGGGTTGATTTTTTGGATCACATAACAAATGAGTTTTTGGCTCACGCGGATGTTTTATTAAAAATCAAGCCTGACTTTATTGCCCTGTCTTTTGTTAATAGCCTTGATTATCTTAAAAAGGCTAAAATGATCTTGAAGGAAAAGATGGGTATAAAAAAATTACCACTATTAGTGGCTAAAATTGAAACTGAAAAAGGAGTTAAATATGTTGATGAGATTGCCAAAATGTTGATGTCTTAATGGTGGCCAGAGGCGATTTAGCTGTTACAGCCCCATTTGAATTGCTTGGACTAGAGCAGAAAAAAATAATTCGGATTGCTAAAAAAAATCAAAAACCCGTGATTGTAGCTACTCAAATTTTAGAGAGCTTGGTTGAGGGGCAAGTTCCAACCCGTCCGGAAATTTCTGATTTGACTAATATAATATTGGACGGGGCTGATGGAATTATGTTTGCTAAGGAAACGGGAATAAGTTTAACTCCAGGATTCTCAGTTTTAATGGCTAAAAAAATCATAGAGGCAGTTGAGGAAAGTAATCTTTTAAAATAAATGTTTTCGAAAACAAACAAATTTTCTAAAATTGAAAATCAGTTGGAGGATGTGCGTTCAGATGTGCGAAAAAACCTTCGCTTGTTTGAAGGAATCTTGATTGGGCGTCATTTCGAAGATGTGCCTATCGTGGCCTCTCGTTTTTGCGGTGATTGTTCGGTAGCGCATAATTTGGCTTCGATCAAATCAATTGAAAAAATTTTTGGAATAAATTCCAGTTTGGAAACCATAAAATTGCGCAAATTGATGCTCTATGCCCATTTGATTCGTTCTCATTCTTTGAATTTATTTTCTCTAATTTCGGCAAAGAAGGCGGGGTCCGAAGGCGCTTTTCGAGATGAAAATTTCTTAGTTTGGCCAATTCGTGATTTTGCCAATGAATTGCTGAGAATTATTGGAGGCCGGACGATTCACCCGATTGCCAGTGAGGTTGGGGGGTTTAGAAAAGTTCCAGCACTAAAAGAAATTCAAAGTTTGATTGCTCGAAGCGAGAGCGTGCTGGAAAATGTTTTGACAATGGCTGAATTTTTTCGTCGATTTGAATTACCGAATTTTTCACGTCCAACCGAGTATGTTTGCCTCGAGAGCAAGGGTGAATATGTGATATATGATGGAAATCTTGTTTCCAATAAGGGTTTGCATATTTTGGCAGCCGATTTTGAAAAAGATTTTAGTCAATTGAATCGTCCATGGGAAATCGTCAAAAGACTAAAGGTGGATGGACGAACCAGCTATATGATCGGGGCAATTGCCCGAATCCATAATCAACGCGAAAAACTTTCCGCCAAGTCCTTGGAATATTTGGAAAGTCTGTCATTTGAAACGCCGGATTTTAATTCTTTTCATAATATTTTTTATCAGGTAGTTGAGATGATTCATGTGGCGGAAGAATCTTTGAGGTTATTGAATGAATTGGCGCATTCGGATTTGAAGTTGGCCTTAGTCGGAAAACATGAAATCAAGGAGGGAGCGGCCAGTGTGGCAGTGGAATCTTCGCGAGGCACGCTTTTCTATCACATGGATATTGATGGCAACGGATACGTTAAAAATGTGAATATAATTACGCCAACAGCTCAATTTTTGCCTCATTTGGAGGATGATTTGGCTGAATTTATTGGTAAGCAAGGGGCAACTTTGTCGGAAAAAGAAAAAAAATGGGCGATTCAGGCTCTGATTCAGGCTCATGACCCATGTACTTTTAGTTTGATCTTGTAGCTAGTGAAAGATTTGTTTGCTATAATTGTTTTATAAATGCTTTTGGATATCTAAAAATAATATAAATGTTTTTATGGAAAACAAAGAAAAAATAGTTGCATACATTGCTGATCTTTTGCAAAAAGGCTTTGGGCAAGATGAAATTAAAAAGCGTTTAAATGCAGTTGGTTGGTTGGAAGAAGAGGTGGACGAAGCTTATGCAGCCGCCTTGATTCAAAATGGGATTCCGGTGCCGGATAAAAATGCTCAGCAAATTTCGGCCAAAAAATCCAGCACAGCCGAAGTTATTGTTAATCTTTTCTCTTTTATCCTTTTGGGAATTTTTGCCAGTTCGCTTTGGATTTTGCTTTCGGGTGTGATAAATTACTTTTTTCCAGACAAACTTGCGTATTTGGACTACTATAGTGTAAATTCCAATGCCGACTCAATTCATTACGCTATCGCTTCTTTGATCATCGGCTTTCCTCTTTATTGGTTGACGCTTCGTTTTTGGTTTAGTCGTTTTCGCTCAGATGAGACAAAAGTCGAATCTAAATTGACCAAATGGCTGACTTATCTGGTTCTTTTGGTGACGGCTATAATCATTGTGGGCGATTTAATTGTGGTTATCTATAATTTATTGCAGGGTGAAATCACGGCTCGCTTTTTCTTGAAGGCTTTGGCGGTAATTGTGATTGCGGGTGGCATTTTTGGTTTCTATTTCCTGGAACGAAGAAAAATCCAATACAAAAAAGATATTTCCAGCAACGTTTTCAAGATTTTTGGTTGGTCCGTGGCTGTCTTTATTTTGATTTCGATTATTTTAGGATTTTTAGCTAGCGGTTCGCCGGCTACTCAACGCAAACGAACTTTTGATTCAACTCGTTCTAATGATCTGCAGACTTTGGCCAATTGCGTTGATAGCTATGCTAACAGGTATGGAAAATTACCTGATAGTTTGATGCAGCTTCAGAATGATTCCAGTTTTTCTTATTGTGCCAATAAAAAAGATCCAGAAACTGGAGTTGATTATCAATACCAGGCTATTGATCGAAGAATAAATAGCAGTGGAAAAATTGAAGTTGAATTTGAGCTTTGTGCCACCTTTTCTTTGAAGTCGGATGTGAATATTAGTGGAGGCACTAATGAGTCTAAATGGTATCAACACGAAGCGGGACTTAGTTGCGATCGAGAAACGGCTATTATTGAAACGGAAAAGATAAGTGGTTCCGTAAATGTTTATCCTTATTAAACACCTTAATTTAAATAATTTAAGACAGGTAATTTTTAACTGAAAAAACTTATGGCTAAAATTGCAATCAATGGATTCGGCAGAATCGGGCGACCATCACTGAAGATCGCTTTGGAAAAAGAAGATTTGGAAGTGGTGGCGGTTAATGATTTGACTGATATTGAAACGGTAGCGCATTTACTCAAACATGATTCGTCCTATGGGACCTATGCTAAGGAGGTGAAAGTCAACAAAGATCAGAGCGAGTTGATTGTGGATGGAAAAGTAATTAAATATTTCTCCGAAACGGACCCGGCTAAATTGCCTTGGGGAGGATTGGAAGTGGATGTGGTTTTGGAATGTACGGGTGCTTTTTTAACTAAGGAAAAAGCTCAGGCCCATCTGGACGCCGGAGCTAAAAAAGTGGTAATGTCGGCGCCACCTAAAGATGATACCCCAGTCTATTTGCCGGGAATAAATGTTTCGGATTATCAAGGTGAAGCGATTATTTCCAACGGTTCTTGCACGACTAATTGTTTAGCACCAATGATTAAAGTTCTGGATGATTTTTGTCAGATTGAAAAAGGCTTTATGACCACGACCCATTCTTACACTAATGATCAAAGGGTTTTGGATTTGCCACACAGCGATCTGCGTCGGGCAAGAGCGGCCGCTTTGAATATTATTCCAACTTCAACTGGAGCGGCTAAAACCGTGGGAAAGGTTATTAAACATTTGAAAGGTAAAATTGATGGGATTGCCTTGAGGGTTCCAACCCCGGTGGTTTCGATCGTGGATTTTGTTTGTACGGTTAATAATCCAAAATCAGTTGAAGAAATCAACGAGGCTTTTCGTCAGATGGCTGAAGGTGAAATGAAAGGGATTTTGGTGGCGACCGATGAAGAATTGGTTTCAATGGACTACAAAATGAATCCAGCCAGCGCTATTGTAGATTTGCCTTTGACCATGGCTCAAGAAAATATGGTCAAGATTGTGGGCTGGTATGATAATGAGTGGGGTTACTCCAATCGTTTGGTTGAGATGGCTGGGCAGATCGGCTAAAATTTACTCTATTGCCCGTTGCGACTTAATATTCATCGCAGCAAGTGTTAAGTTTTCAGTTAAAATAATTCTATTTTATAACCTAATAATCCATCAGTCAAAAAAGCTGTTCTGGGTTGACAGGTTTTTGAATTTGCTTTAAATTGGATGTATAGTAGTTCTTTGGAACAGGAGAAGAAATCAACTAAAATGTGCAACTGATTTTGACTGTCTCAGTTTGAATCAGTTGCACATTTTAGGATTTTACACCGAGGACTAAACTTTTAAGCAAATTCTTGCTTTTAAAGTGGCGTTCTCAAGATGGCCCAAGGGGCCCAGGAGGAAGATATGGAGCGAAACTGGGAATGCGAATTTTATTTGCCGGCCGGTAGCGAAGAGTTTGGAAGGGGAGGGATTTTGGCCCGGAAGGTAAGCGCCAAGCAGACCAATTGCCGGTAGCCCAGGATCGAGGCGCTGGTAAAGGGCAAGAATTACGAAAATGACATTCCGGACGACTTATGTCCAGATTCAAAGGAGGCTCGAGTGTTTCGTTTTTGTTAAATGGCTATTGTCCACCGCAATGCTGACGAACATTGCGGTAAATATCTTTTCACATCATACCTCCTCAACAAAAAGGAGCAGTGAACGAATTGAATTATTGCGTTATGCTGCTGGGAACTTTCGTTCGCTGCTCCTTCCCTAAACGCCTATTAGTATTACTACTGGTAGGTGTTTTTTATTTGACAAAATTTATTCAAGTGGTAGCACATTCCGCCTCTCCCGTCCTAACCCCAAATCACTAGATGATAAAAAAATGGACAAGGCTTTATAGTTTTTGTCCTTTTTATTTTCCCAAAAATCTAAAAATCTGCTAAAATAGCTCATAGCTGGCAGGTTTTAGGTTGCTAGTTTCTAGTCATCAGTCACCAGTTGTCAGTTTTCAGTTACTAGCTATAGGTTAATTGTTGTTAGCTATTTTTTATGTATTTAAAAAAAGTTGAAATTTTGGGATTTAAATCTTTTGCCAACAAGACCGTGTTGGAGTTTTTTTCGCCTGAGCAAAAGCAAGACAAGGTTGCAGTTAAGGAAAATCAGATAACGGCTATCGTTGGTCCCAATGGCAGCGGTAAATCGAATGTTTCCGATGCGATCAAATGGGCGATTGGAGAACAATCCATGAAGACGCTTAGAGGAAAAAAATCCGAAGATGTGATTTTTGCCGGTTCTCCGAATAAAACTCGCATGAGCAGTGCTCAAGTTTCTTTGCATTTTGACAATTCCGACAAGAGAATCCCTTTGGAGTTTTCTGAAGTGGTGATTACCCGCAAATTTTTCCGCTCCGGTGAATCGGAATATTTGATTAATGGATCCCGAGCACGTCTTTTGGATGTCAGTGAGCTGTTGGCTAAGGCTGGAATCGGCAAAGATAGTTATTGTGTAATCAATCAAGGCATGTCAGATGCGGTTTTGCATGCAACTCCGGCTGAGAGAAAAACAATTCTGGAGGATGCGGCCGGAGTGAAACAATTTCAGATCAGAAAACATCGAGCTCTGAAAAAATTGGAAAATGCCCGGGAAAATATGGAAAGGATAATCGGTTTGACTCAGGAAATCGAGCCGCATTTGAAGTTGCTTAAGAGACAGGCGGAAAAAGCCGAGCAAGGCAAACAATTGATTCAGCTCTTAAGGGAGAAGCAGGAGAAATTTTTTGCCTACCTTTGGCATTTGTTTGAGCAGGAGAAAAAATCTTTTACCGGAGAAAGGGAAAAAATTGAGCAAGAATTGGAAAAATTACAAGCCAAATTGGATGAAGCTAATCAGAACTTAAACAAAGAAGCTCGGGAAATTGAAGATGAAAAACAGAGGGAAGAGTTGGAGAGAAAAAAGAGCCAACTTATTCAAAAGGTCAATGAAATCGAGAGGGAATTGATTGTTCTGGACGGACGTTTGGTGGTTGAAAAAGAGCGTTTGGCTAACCAAAAAAGTTATAAGATAATTCCGGTTGATTTGAGATATGTCCAGGAAAAGCTTTCTAAGATTCGTCAGGATCAAAAAAGTTTGATTGAGCGTATTCAAAAAGTGGAACAACTTAGTCAACTTCAGGATATTCGTGAATTTGCCCAGGCTATTAATCAGGAGATTTTTGATCTGCACAATCAATCTGGTCAGGGTAAAGTTAAGGTGGCCATGGATAACTCGGCTCAGGTTCAAAAAATTCAAGATCAGATCAGTGAATATGAAAAAAGAAAAAATGAATTTAGGCAAATCTTTGAACAAAATCAAAAATTAATCAAAGAGGTCGAAGCGGAAATTGAACAAGAAATTGCTAGAAATCGAAAAGCTCGGGAGCATTTTTTTCAATTGGAAAAAGAAGTTCGAGACAGACAAAATCAGCTAAGTCAAACCAAAGATAAATTCAATGATATAAAAATAAGGTTGGCTAGGATTGAAGTGCGGGAGGAGGATCTGGTTGGTGAGATTGATCAGCAGTTGCATTGTCAGGTTCAAAGTCTCCAATATGATGGAAAAGAAATTGACCGAGACAAGAGTGAAAAAGAGATTTCAAGTTTGAAATTACGCTTGGAACAAATTGGTGGAATCGATCCTTTGGTCATGGAAGAATATCAGGAAACTAAGGGACGTTTTGAATTTCTAACCGGAGAGTTGGCGGATTTGGAAGAGGCTATAAAATCTTTGCAATCGGTGGTCAAAGAAATGGATCAAAAAATCGAGGTTCAATTTTCGGATGCTTTTGAGGAAATCAATCGGGAATTTAAAAAATATTTTCAGATAATTTTTGGTGGTGGTCGGGCTGATTTGGTAAAGATAAAAATTAAGAAAAATACCAAAAAAGAAGGGGCTCAGTCGGAAAATGAAAATCAGGATGGTTCAACTGAAACCATGGCAGAATCATCGGACGAGGAAGATTTGGAGGAAAATTCCCAAAAGGAAAATGAATTAGGTATCGAAATCATGGCTTGTCCGCCGGGAAAAAAGATTACCAATTTGGCGATGCTTTCTGGCGGCGAAAGAGCTCTGACTTCCTTGGCGCTACTTTTTGCAATCATTGCTCATAATCCGCCTCCTTTTGCCATTCTGGATGAAGTAGAGGCGGCTTTGGATGAAGCCAATTCCAGGCGCTTCAGCAAGATTTTGGGTGAGCTTTCACAAAAAACTCAATTTATTGCTATCACTCATAACCGCGAGACTATGCGACAAGCTTCTTTGCTTTATGGGGTGACGATGGGCGAGGACGGAGTTTCTAAATTGCTTTCGGTGCATTTAGACCAAATTGGTCAAGGCGGAAAAGTTTTAGCTAAATAATTTTTTAAAATAATAATTAAAATAAAAAAATGAAAACAAAAAACGTTGTTTTGGGAATCGTTTTTCTGCTGATTGCTTTGGCGTTTGTTTTTTGGATGATTAATCAAGCCAAAAATAGTTCTTCAAAAAACGAAATTATTTATCAATCAAAAATAAAAAACAATTCATTAGTTGAAAAAAGTGGGGAAGGAACTGAAAATCCCTCTGCTGATTTTAGCTATGAAAGCTTGGAACAATACCATGAAAATTTGGATTACACTTGTATTTCTGACTCAGATTGCGAAGTTAAGGATGTTCACAATTGTTGTGGTTATTATCCGGGCTGTGTCAATATAAATGCCCTGGTGGACGTCGAGTTTGTGGAAGATTTTTGTGCGCAAAGTGAAATATCTGGCGTTTGTGGCTATCTGGATATTGAAGGGTGTAAATGTGTTAATAATAAATGTGAGGATGTAATAGTTTCTCCTATAATCCCAATGGAATAATGGGAATATTAAATACTGGACGACAAAAAAATGAGCCTTTCGGCTCATTTTCTATTGCTCATTTTTCCGGTCCGGTCTATTTTTTCTTGGCTGGAGTTTTCTTGGCGGTTGTTTTTTTCTGGGCGCGAGATTTTTTTAGGTTCTCTTTGCGAGCGTCCGATTTCTCGGTTAATTTCTTGAAACGCTCAACTCGACCAGTAGTATCCAAAGTTTTCTTTTTGCCAGTGTAAAAAGGATGGCATTGAGAACAGATTTCAACGTCCATTTCCTTTTGGGTAGCTCCAACAGTGAAAACTGCTCCGCAGGAACAAGTGATGGTAGCTTGGTCAAAAAATTCTGGATGAATGTTTTTCTTCATAAAATTAAATTGTTGCTTAAATAGAGAGCTGGAACGGCTTTCAAATTAGGCAATTTGTCTTTGGGCAGAAATGCCGAAAATCAATAATATTCTTTACCTGAATAATCTAGCATAGAAATTTACAATTGACAAGGGGCTAGAAGCTGTTATACTGATAATCGTAAATCAAAAAACATATTTTTCTCCAATCTCTTCCTGCCCTCTAACTAGGGTTTGAGGTTTGTTTAAAGGGAAAAATAGGTGATTACCTACCTGTTTCAGTGAGAAACGGGTGTTAATAATTTAAGGAAAAATGGCTCTTTTATCGTAAAATCGCCGCTGGCTGTTTTTATGATAAAATAACCACCAATTAACCAAATGAGTAAAGTGGCAGAAAAAAAGGTTTCCAAGGAAGCCGTTTCGAAAGTGGTCGAGAAGAAGAGTGTTGTTAAAAAAGTTGATAATTACTTTTCTCAGAATGATTTTTCAAAATTGGAAATTAGTCTGGAGGAAATGTTTAAAGCGGGAGTTCATTTTGGACATCAGAAATCTCGTCGAAATCCAAAAATGGATGAATATATCTTTGCAGTTAAAAAAGGTATTAACATTATAAATCTGGAGAAAACTCAGGAAAAAGTCGTAGAAGCTCTGGATTTCATCAAAAAAATCAAAAAAGACGGAAAGCAGATTCTTTTTGTTGGTACTAAGCCTCAATTGAAGGAGTTGGTTGTTTCTGTGTCTGAAGCTTGCGCGATGCCTTTCGTAGTTGAAAGATGGCTAGGTGGAACTTTTACTAACTTTAAAAATATACGTTCTCGAACCAAATATTTGACCGATTCTCAGACTAAGATGGAAAAGGGTGAATTTCAAAAATACACAAAATTTGAACGGATGAAGAAAGTTGAGGAGCTGGAAAAAATGGAACAGCGCATGGGTGGAATCAAACACATGACTGAGCTACCGGCGGCTATTTTTGTCAGCAGCATCAAGGAGGATCGAATCGCTATAAATGAAGCTCAAAAAGTTGGAATTCCAGTAATTGGAATTGCTGACACCAATACTGATCCTTATTTGGTTGACTATCCAATTCCAGCCAATGACGATGCTATTTCTTCAGTTAGATTAATCTTTAGCTATATTTGTAAAACTTTAAAATAAAGAAAATTAAAAAGCAGTTGATGGCATTTTGGTTTTATTAAAAAAGATTCTGTTGGCTGTTTAAAAATAATATGTTGGAAAAAATTAAAAAAATTCGCGAAATTACCGGAGCTGGAGTGGTAAATGTGAAAAAAGCTTTGGATGAAAGCGGCGGTGATGAGCAAAAAGCCATCGAAATTTTGAAAAAGCAGGGTCACGATAAGGCTTTGAAAAAAACTGACAGAGTAGCCTCCGAAGGTATGGTAGTTTCTTACGTTCACTCCAATAATAGGGTTGGAGCCTTGGTGAAGATTTTCTGCGAGACTGATTTTGTGGCTCGCAATGTTGAATTCCAAGAATTGGCCAAGGATATTGCCATGCAAGTAGTGGCGATGAGTCCGCAATTTTTGAAAGCGGAGGATGTTCCAAGTGAATTGATAGAAAAAGAAAAGGAGATCTGGAAAGAGCAGTTGGCAAATGAAAAAAAGCCAGCAGAAATTATTGAGAAAATTATTTTGGGAAAAGAAAAGAAATACCGAGAGGAAATTTCCTTACTGACCCAATCTTTCGTGAAGGATCCTTCGATTAAAATTGCAGATTTGATCACTGAGAAAATCGCCAAAATCGGTGAAAAAATAGAAGTAGGCGAATTTGTCCGTTTTGAGTTATAATAAAAATAAGAACTAGTTTTCTTAAGAAAGGTTTATGATAAAATGCCTGGTTAAAGTTTATAATTGGGACGGATTACAGCTTTGTCTGAGTGAGAATCAGCTTGAAGTCAAAGATCAAGTCGTTCTCAGGAGAGAAGAATCTCAAAATGAGCTTGGAGTGGTTGAATCGGTCGAAATAAAGACGAAGGATAGGCCGGATTGGGCTGTTGTCAGAAAAGCTGATGACAATGATTTGGAAGTTTTTAGGAAAAATGAAGAAAAGAAAAAAGAAGTTCTGGATACTTGCAAAGACGAGGCTAGGCGCCTGAATTTGGAGATGAAGGTTGTCGATGCCCGAATCAGTTTGGATGGCAGTAATGTGGTGATCGCTTTTACAGCTGAGGAGAGAGTTGATTTTCGAGAATTGGTTCGAAATCTTTCCAAGATATTTCGCAGAAGTGTTAGGATGCATCAGATCGGTTCGCGGGATGAGGCCAGAAATTTGGGCGGAGCTGGTATTTGTGGTAGAAAGCTTTGTTGTCTGCATTCAAGCGGAAATTTACCCAGCATCTCAATTGATATGGCCAGGGTCCAACAGATTGCTCATCGAGGCAGCGAAAGAATTTCGGGAATTTGCGGGCGTTTGATGTGTTGTTTGTCCTACGAAGCCAAGCAGTATGAAGAAATGATGAAGGGGATGCCCCAACCTCATTCTCAAGTCAAAACACCAGAAGGTAAAGGCTCGGTTGTTGAAATTAATCCTTTGACTTCCCAAATTAAAGTTAAATTAGAAGATGGAAAGTACGTTACTTTTAAGAAAGAAGAGATAAAATAATTTAAATTTTTGAAAAATTAGTCGATGTTGTATTATATAGTTCCACCAATCATAATAATTCTAAGCTTCGCCTTTTTGATTTTTTTCTTGTTTCGGAAATTTTCAGCCAAAGAGCGGGAGAATTTTCAGATTATGGAAAATTTAAATCAGCTTAAAGCTCAGGAAAAAGGAAGGATGGGAAACTTTTTTTCCAATTTATGGTTGAAGATCTTGGAAAACATTGCTCAAAAAGTCAAGTCATTTTCTTTGAAAATTCATGGTTTTGGAAATAGTTGGTTCAATTCGGTTCGAAGCAAAAGAAAGCGGAATATTCTGAGTCGCCCAAGCGATTTGTCGGAAACAACCGGGAAGGATATTGTTGCGGATAAAAAAGAAATTGTCATTGAGGATAGTCTGCCTAAAAATGAGGGGATTGTTGAGATTGAAACAAAAAAACAAATTTTGGGTGACATTGAGAAACCTCAAAAAACAAAAAGATTTTCTTTCAAGCGCACAAGAGCCAGAATCGATTCGAGTTCTTCTCAGTCAAGAGAGGTTATGACCGAAAGAGAACCTCAGCCCCAAAAAATGGTTGTTCAAAAAAGTGAATTGGAAGAAGCTTTGATCAAAAGAATTGCTGTCAACCCAAAGGATATAGAGGCCTATGAAAGATTGGGTGATTATTATTCGGACATTAAGAATTTCAATGACTCTGTTGAATGTTATCGACAAGTGATAAAATTGAGTCCGCGCAATTTCAAGGTGAAATTCAAATTGAAGAATTTGGAACGAGTTTTGAAGAAAAATAGGAAGGCAAACTGATTTTGTTCAGGTTGCTTGATGTGCGCCACCCTAGCTCAATGGTAGAGCTACTGTTTTGTAAACAGTGGGTTATCGGTTCAAATCCGGTGGGTGGCTCAAGATTGAATGATTTGATTTTTTTGACGTTAGAGGTTACAATCAGTTTTGTGTTTCAGATTTTTGAAAAGTGTATAGACTAGATGGGTAGTTGGCGGAGTGGTCAATCGCAGCTGACTGTAAATCAGCCGACTTCGGTCTTCGGGGGTTCGAATCCCTCACTGCCCACCGCGTAAAATCATGAGCTAAGGCGAATGATTTAAAGCGTCCCGTGATTTGACGTTAGTCAAATTTTACGGGAAATATAATAAATGATTCATTGCTCATGATCACGCGGCACAGCCCTGCTTATTATGTGGTGTATGTTCTTGAGAATAGCTTAGATTTTTCTTGGTATATTGGATTTACAAGAAATTTAAAAAAGAGAATCTATGATCATAATCATGGAAAGTGTTTATATACAAGGAATGTAAATGGGGTTTGGAAGTTAATTTATGCCGAGCTATATTTAAATAAAAAAGATGCGTTGGGTAGAGAAAAATTTTTAAAATCCGGGTCTGGTAGAAGGTTTTTAAAAAAGCAAATGGTAAATTATTTATCAAAAAACTAGGCCGTTGTAGCTCAGTCGGTAGAGCACATCCATGGTAAGGATGAGGTCACCAGTTCAATCCTGGTCAACGGCTCAAGGAATAATTAATAATTAGTTAATGATATAATTAAAATATATGGGACGAATTAAAGACACGATGGCGAAATTACGCTGCAGTGAGTGCAAAGAAATCAACTACTATTCTTCACGCAATAAGAAAAAGGTGAAAGAAAAGTTGGAGATGAACAAATACTGCAAGCGTTGCCAAAAACACACTTTGCATAGAGAAATGAAATAAGCCGATTTTTATCGGTTTATTTTACGGGCATCGTATAGTGGCAATAACACGTCAGTCGCGACTGACGTGTCCGGATCCGGCGCTAGCAAGAGAAAAGAGCTTGAAAAGTAGTGGTTCGGTTTATATGGCGCTTTTTAAGCGTCTTGGCTTAAAATAAAATATCTACGGGCATCGTATAGTGGCAATACGGCGGTCTCCAAAACCGCTAACGTGGGTTCGATTCCTACTGCCCGTGCCATTGTGTAATCAGCGAGCTTAATTGCTCGCTTTTTGCTTTATTTAAGGGATGTTTGTCTAGTTCTAACCTTAAATATTCCTGTAATAACGGCTGATAGCCGACTTTTACTGTTTCAAACCATTCTTCCGCCTGAATAAGCAATTTTTGGTCTCGAATCAGCGGGTTCGAACATAAAGCGGACAATATTTCTTTCTTTTCTTCCGCAGTTCCTTTGTTGAATTTAATTCTGGCATAGGTTGCAAAGTTAAATGTCTTTTCTGTGAGTTCTAGCCAGTTTTCTGCCCGTTTTTCTGTCTGCCTCAAAGCATCTTTCATTTCAGTGATTTTCTTTTGGAGTGTTTCTTTTTCCTTTAAAAACATATCATCATCAATGAGATTTCTGTATCTCATTCTTGTAAGTTCATCCAGCTCTTTTTGGGTATCAATCAAATTTTTATGTTGCATTTCATAGACCTTTGTCCTATCTTCAATTTCGATATCATTTTTTTCACTCAATACCTCTAAAGCCCACTCTCTGAATTTAGGTAGTATTGAGTAATCTTCCAATACGTCATTTATTTGTTCTTCTAGTTTTTCCTCACTAAGAACTTTTTTTTGCGAGCATTTCACAGAAACTTTTTTTCTAGTGCAGTGATAATATGTGTATTCCTTTATTTCGCCAGTGCTTTTTATTAGTTTCTTTTTATGTTCTGCAGTATGAAAACAACCGCACTCATCACATTTAATCATTCCAGTGAAGGTGAAACTGTGGGTTTTGGGTCTTGGCTTGCCAGCCCTACCAAGAATAATTTGAACTTTGTCATATTCTTGAAAAGTTATCATCGGTTCGTGTTTACCTTCGTAAGTTTGTCCTTTATGCAGTATTGTTCCAGCATAAAAGACATTGGTGAAAACTTTATAAAGACCACTTAAAGCCAACGGCTTACCACCAATCCTTTTCTTTTGGAAAGTCCGAAAGCCCCATTCGTTGTTTAATTTGTTCCAAATCTGGGGAACTGTGTAATTTCCAGTCAGCATCAAATCCCAAGCTTTTCTGATTAAATTAAATCTTTCGTCATCCTTGACTATCGTATGTGTGTATAAATCATTCTTATATCCAACCGGAGCCATTCCTGGTCTCCAGCCATTTTCTAGTTTCGACTGAATGCCTCTTCTTACGTTTTTACTCAAGTCCAGAATAAACTGATTGGCAACGCCTGTTTCAACACTGAAAAGCAATACATTATCTTCGGGCAGATATTGGCGGTCAATTGTCTGGATGGATTTGAGAACACCTCTTTGCAATAACCAGCTTATTTTTCCGCTATCGATAGGATTGCGAGACAAGCGGTTTATTTGCCAGCATAAAATCCCATCTGCTTCTCCGTTTTCGATTTTCTTTAACATTTCATCAAAGAGGGGACGATTGTCAGGTTTCTTGGCAGACTTTGCCTCGGTATAAGTTTTCTTTATGCTCAAGTTCAAATCCGTGGCTAGTTTTTTCAAGCGGTTTACTTGGTCATCTATGGATTGAACTTGGCGGTCTTCGCTTTCCGATGATTTCCGAGCATAGATGAAATATCTCAATTTTTGTTCTTTAGTGTTCATATAATTTTGGTTATTTTTGGATACTAAAAGGACGGTTCTGACTTACCCAATAATCAAAGACCATTGGCAGAACCGCCCATCTAGTAAGGCGATAAAAAGTCTTTGATATGTATTGGGTAAGTGCTTATATTATAGCCCATCTTTTCTTCTAAGTAAATCATAATAGGGGGTGGTGTTTTGGTGGATTTTCAAGAGCCTATTGTATTTTCTGGTGGGTTTGCCATTGTAAAATGTCCTTTTCATCTTGTCTTCAATTCCTTCTATTTTTTGAGCTGTGTCTAAAATCCTAAACATATGATAATATCTGGATTTTCTGTTTTCGTTTTTTGATTTGTATGTCAGTTCATAACAGTGCCGACAACCGAAGTAGTCTCCGCCTTTATATAAAACCCCAACACGTCGATTGCACGCCACGCCATTTTTTACCAAAGGGCATATAAACCACCATCTTTTTCCGCTGTAATTGCAATTGGTTGAAATCAGGGTAGTGGCCCTCCCCCCAAATTTTGAACACTATACTTGTATAATTAATTAAGAAAAGTTAATGTACAAGCATTATGAAAAGACACAAAATCGCTCCTGAATTAAAGGAGCAAATCATCAATCGTATCAAAAATGACGGCGTCACTGT
>QKEW01000009.1 GCA_003251635.1 bacterium
ACAGTGACGCCGTCATTTTTGATACGATTGATGATTTGCTCCTTTAATTCAGGAGCGATTTTGTGTCTTTTCATAATGCTTGTACATTAACTTTTCTTAATTAATTATACAAGTATAGTGTTCAAAATTTGGGGGGAGGGCCACCAGCTCAAACGAACTGACGCCTTTTTGATTTCCTAAATCTCTTTTTCAAAAAGATTCAGATATTCCTTAGCCGCCTTTTTCCAAGAAAAAAGCAAAGCTCGACGAACCGAGCGCTGTCGAAAATGATTGTATAATTTCTTATCGCAAAGCAAGAATTTCAAAGCTGTGAAAATTTCATCCGGCTTTTCCGGATCAATCAAAATACCCTCACTGCCGACAATTTCCGGAATTGAAGAAGTGTTCGAAGCTATGGTCGGAACTCCACATTTCATCGCCTCCAGCACCGGAAAACCAAAACCTTCCAAAAATGAAGGATACACAAAAACGCTAGCTAAATTATAAATAGCATTCTTATCTTCATTGGAAATACGACTTAAAAATAAAATATCATCCGTATAGCGAGCTTTTTTCATAGTTTCAATGCTTTTTTCATACTTCCAACCTCGACCACCCGCCACCACCAATTTGATTTTTTCCCAGCCAGGCAAATTAAGTTGCTTCAAATGATCAAAGGCCTTCACCAAAGCAATCAGGTTTTTACGCGGCTCAATCGTTCCCAAAAAGAAAATGAAACGAAAAGGCAAACGATATTTATCCTTAACTTCGATCAATTTTTTACTATTACGATCCATTCGCTGGAAACCCTCACCTACCCCGCTATGAATTCGTTTGACTTTAGAAGATTTCAAACCGTATTTTTCCAACAAATCCGCCCTGGTTGATTCACTGACAGCCACAATGCTATCAGCTCGTCGACAAAGTCGACGCGGATTCACAAAAGAATGCCACAGCCTTCTTTTCAATGAAAAAGTCTGCGGCACCAATTCAAATGAAAGATCATGGATGGTTAAAATTAATTTAACTTTCTTGGAAAGCCCGATAAAACTTATATTTGGCATAAAAAAAATGTCCAGCCCTCCCAGAATTTTGTCCACGTGCGGCCAATTCAAATACCAAAAAAGTAAGTTCAAAAGCTTATTTGGAAAACGAAAACGTTTCAGAGAAACATTGGGATATTTTTCAAAAACTTTCAAATCACCCAATGGTTCACGAAAAGAATTTATAAAAAGAATATATTGATTCTCACGATCAAAACGAAAGATATTTTCCAGCAAATTCAAAGTATACTCCTCTACTCCGGTAACTTTTCCGTTAATCAAGCAGCGCACGTCAATTCCGATTTTCATTTTTTTTCTCCTTTTTTTTCGTCCATTCATAAATCAACTGTTTTTGACAACAAATTAACCCTTTTCTGTCTTCAGATAATGCCTAAGCAAAACTACCCAAAAAGCGGTGAAAATTCCCAATAAAAATGCAACGGAAAAAATCTTAGTCCAACCAATTTGAGTTGAGCCAACGAAGGGTTCATTGGCTACCAAAACAAACCAGCCCTTTTCTTGTTGAAACTGATCCAAACTGCTTGTCTGCTTATTGAGAACATCCAATGTCGTTTGGCTAATTTTTTTTGCGTCCTTGGAATCTTCAACTCGAAAAACAACCTCAATCATTTGAGACGACAGACGACTGGCTTTGGGGATTTTGAGATTTTCAACTTGGGATCCTTTCCGAATATCCTCCAAAATTATCGGTGAACCCAGCCAACGCACCACCGTGTCAGCAAAACGTTCATCGGCCTGCAGCCTATAAAAATCATCAAAACGATAATCAGCTGTTTCCTGAATTCCGTGCCTGGTCACATTCAACATCAAATTGACTGAATATTGTTTTGCTTGAAAAAAGAAAAATAACGTTCCCAACAAACAAAAAACGACAACCGTTATCCAAAACCATTTCCAATTTTGTCGAAAAATTTTTATCAAATCATATAGCTCCATAGGTATTTATTCTCAGTTATTTTTTATTTCACTTAAATGTTTTTCCAGGGCCTCTTCCACGAAACTCTTGATTTTTTGCTGGAAAATTCCACGATCAAACTTCAAGGCTTGAGCTCTGATATATTCTCCGTCAAAATTCTGACTTTGAATTTTCTGAACCGCCGCCATGATATCTTCGGTTGTTTGCTTTTCAAAAAAAACTCCGCTCTTATTCTCTTCCACATGTTCAGGAATGTCACCGCCACGAAAGGCTACCAGTGGTCTGCCGGAAGCCATCGCTTCAATCGCCACAATTCCAAAATCCTCTTCTTGCGGAAAAATGAAAGCCTTGCATTTAGAATAATAATTCGGCAATTCTTCATCCGGCACTCTTCCTAAAAATTCAATGTTTGACTTAGCCATTTTTTGCAATCTTTTCATTTCCGGACCTCGTCCAATAATTTTCAGCGGCAATCCCAGGCGATTAAAAGCCTCGATTGCAATGTCGTGTTTTTTGTAAGCAATCAAGCGACCAACCATCAAAAAATAATCCTGTGGTTTTTCTTCGATTCCAAACAATTCAGTTGAAACCGGTGGATTTATGACGATTGATTTTTTATGATAATATTTTTCGATCCTTTTCGCAACAAAATTAGAATTGGCCAAAAATAAATCAACGCGATCAGCACTGGCTCGATCCCAAAGCCGCAAATAATTCATAGCAAACGGCACTAACCGCTTTATGAATTTGGGCATATGAAAATCATCCGTATATTTTTGACAATCATCCCAAGCATAACGCATCGGGGTGTGCATATAGCAAATGTGCAAAGTGTTGGGACCGGTTATGACTCCCTTGGCATAGCTGGATGAATCCGAAAGCACCACATCATAATCAGAAAAATCAAACTGCTCAATGGCAATCGGCATCAAAAAAGGAAATATCCTGTGTTTCTTGCGAGCAAAGGGAAATTTTTGCAAATAGGATGTACGAATCTGACGATCGGCAAAAACCCCATGCATTGCTTCCTTATCATAAACAATGGTATAAATGGGAGCCTCAGGAAAAATTTCCACAAAAGCCTCCAAGACCCGTTCGGCCCCGCCATATTGAACTAAATAATCATGAACCAGCGCAATTTTCATAGAAAATCAAAATTTATTTTTCGGATAATCAATTTTCCGACCATGTCCGATTCCATAATATTCAAATTCTTTTTCTTTCATCAATTCCAAATCAAACAAATTGCGACCATCAAAAATAATTGGATTTTTCAAATCATTCCTTAGGCGGTCAAAATCCGGTGAGCGATATTCGGCGGTCTCAGTGGCGATTATCAAAGCGTCTGCCCCATCCAAAGCCTTATATTTGTCTTTTTCTTCATAGATAATATTTTTTCGACCGGCCAGATAAACTGTTTTGGCCTCTTTGATGGCCAGAGGATCATAGGCTACAATTTTTGCCCCCCTTTGCAGCAATTCGTCAACAATAACAACGGCCGCCGACTCGCGCATATCATTGGTATTAGCTTTGAAGGACAAACCCCAGAGAGCAAACTTCTTGCCGCGCAAATTCTCACCAAAACGTCCCACTATTTTCCGAGCCACTATGGTTTTTTGATAATCGTTAACAGCTTCAATAGCCTTTAAAAAATTGACATACGGTTTGGGAATTCCCATTTTAGCAAAAGAATGAATCAAGGCTTTCACGTCTTTAGGAAAACAGCTGCCGCCGTAACCACAGCTGGCATGCAAAAAACTATTACCGATGCGCGAATCGCTTCCCATGCCTAGGGCAATCTGACTGACATCCGCTTCCAAAAAATCACAAACGGCTGCGATCGTGTTTATATAGGATATTTTCATGGCCAAAGCCGCATTGGAAGCATACTTAGTCAGTTCAGCTTCCCTGACCCCCATTTGAAAAAAACGTTCTTCCCTCATCATGAAAGGTTTATAGAGCTGATGAATTTTTTCAGCCACCCAATCTTGATTAGTGCCTAGAATAATTCGGTTCGGTTCCATCATATCTTTTACCGCCCGACCTTCAGCCATAAACTCTGGATTGCTCACCACTTCAAAATCAATTTCGATTTTTCTTTTTTGCAATTCTCCCTGGATAATCTTGGTCACTTTTTCAGCGGTCCCAACCGGCACTGTTGATTTATCCACCACAATCAGCGGTTTAGTCATGCGACGACCGATTTGCTCAGCAACGCTTTCCACGTATTGCATATCCGCACTTCCATCAGCTCCAGGAGGTGTCCCGACTGCAATAAAAATAATTTCAGCACTTTTCAAAATCTTTTCCCAGTCATTTGTGAAAATCAGTGATTTGGATTTTAATCCTTTTTCCACCAAATCATCCAAGCCTGGTTCATTGATTGGAATCTTGCCTTGCTTCAAGCCGGCAATTTTTTTCAAATCTTGATCCAAGCAATAAACACTATTGCCCATTTCTGCAAAAGCGGCCGCCAAAGGCAAGCCCACAAAACCAATTCCCACTACTGCAATTTTCATAAAATTAACATTATAACGCAAAACTTAAAGCGCACAACGCAAAACCCAACTGCATAGCGCTGAACATTAAACGTTAAACCTGCTTAATTATTTTCCACAATTTCTTTGATATTATAGTTCATGCGCCCATGATTCTTATAGTAATTCTTCACTAAAATATCCGCCAAAAGACCGCTGACAAAAAGTTGAATCCCCACCAACATAAAAAATATTCCGATCAAAGGCCAGATCTTTTCAGAAAGCGAAGCGTCAAAAAAAACCTTGACAACGAACATCCAAATCACGATTGCCAGACCAGTCAAAAACAAAAAAACTCCACCTGCCCCAAAAATATGCAGCGGGCGGTTGGAATATTTGCGCCAAAACCAAACTGAAATCATGTCCACAATTCCCTTCACGCCTCTTTTCCAATTATATTTAGTTTTGCCGAAAAGACGTGGGTGATGAGAAACTTTCACTTCTCCAACTCGAAAACCCTCCAACTGCAAAACCGCCGGAATAAACCGATGCATTTCCCCAAAAAGATCGATGTCTTTGAAGCATTCTTTTTTATAGGCCTTTAGCGAACAACCGCTATCGTGAATGTTGTCGTGAATCAAAATCTTGCGCAAAAAATTAGCAGCGCGAGAAGACAAATGCTTGGTCAGCTTATCCTTTCTTTGCCAGCGCCAACCAGAAACCACATCATATCCTTCCCGCATTTTTTCCAAAAGCATTGGAATATCCGCCGGGTCATTTTGCAAATCTCCATCCAAAGTTATGATGATTTTCCCCTGAGCATTTTTAAAGCCAGCATCAAAAGCCGCTGTCTGACCAAAATTTTTGCGAAACTTAATCAGCTTCAATGGTTTCAAGCCAACACATTTTTCCGCCGTGCCATCACTGGAACCATCGTCAATAAAGATTATCTCATAACTTTTGCCGATTTTCTCCAGGGCTTGAACAATTTTACCATGCAGACTCTGAACATTCTCTTGTTCATTGAACAAAGGCACAACGATTGAGAGATCTTTCTGAAAATTTTCCATATTTTTTTAAAATCAATATTTCTTTGGTATTTTAGACCTTTTTACAGTTTTTGGCAAAATAAATGTTTTATTGTATAATGTTTAGACAAGATAGGCATCTAAGCCATCTGCTAATAAAATTTAAAAAGAACTTATGAACAAAAAAAATCTGTTTTTTTTCCTGGCAATTGCCATCCTAATTCCGGTTTCGTGCACGCAAGCCAAAACCCTCATAAAAGAAGAAACGTCCTCCAGTGACGGAACTTCCTCGGTTAAAGTGAAAGTAGACGTCGAAAATGAAAGAGGCAATCGCCAAGATATCGTTTCTTCAAAAAAAGATGATGCTGCTCAAAAAAAATGTGAAACAGCCCAAAACAGAATTTCCAACAAATTAGGTCAATTGGAAAACAATCGAAACATGTATAGAAATGTCTATGGCAACATGTCAGCTCGCCTAACTCGCTTATTGGATCGTTTGACTCAAGCCGGATTGGATACCAGCGACTTAGAAGTCAGCTTGGAAAATCTTGATTCCATGATCGAGGAACTATATTCCAACTACGACACCTTCATCGGAAATTTCCAACAATCCGAATCAACGGTTTGCGACGAAGACAAGACTCAATTCAGAAATCAATTTCAATTAATGCGCAATCAAGTTGAAGACATCCGAATTCAACGCCAAGAGATCAAAGACTTCTTCAACGAAACTATCAAGCCGCAATTGGAAGAACTTAAAATTCAACTAGACGACGAGACTGAAGAAACTGAAGATTAAAAAATACAAAAATAAATTATTCAATAACTTCAAAAAATTATGCAAATGTCCAAAAAAAGAGCTCTTCTAGTAACAGGTTTGATCATTCTGATTTTATTAGCCATTTTCCTTCTAGTTTCATCTCTCAGAACGCCCAAGACCAACATCAACAACGGCAATTCAATAAATCAAACTTCCAGTAACCCGTCGGTTAATGATCTAGAGCCACTTCCAGCCAGCAATACCAAAGCCATTGAAAACGAAATCAACAAAATTGACCAGGAAATCGACTCAATGCTTGACGAAGACATCACTGATTTCGACGACTTGGAAACAAGTTTAGAATAAACACGACAAAGATATCCATCATTTCAAAAAACCGGGATTTTTCCCGATTTTTTGTTTGGAAAAAAATCAAAAAAATGTTAGAATTGATTTAATTGTTAGAAATAATTTTATCGTTTATTTGCCATGTTAAAAAACAAAAAAGTATTTTCCATTTTCTTGATTCCCCTAATTCTTTCCTCTTTTTTTCTTCCTTTGTCATTTTCCGTAGCCCAGGCGGCTCAAAGTGACTATGAGCTGCACGAAAAATATGAAAACTATGAAAAATACGTAAAATACAAAAAGTATAAAAAATACAAAGAATACAAAGAAGCCAAGGAAAAATACAAATTCGAAAGCTCAGCTGAAAAAAATGCCGCTAAAGAAGCTTATAAAAATTACAAAGATTATTTGAAAAATCCAGCCGCCTACCCGCAATACGCCGGTCTCTACGAACTTTATAAAAAATATAAAAAATATAAAAACAAATATCAGCCGCTCAAAGAATATTCCAAATATGGAAAATACAAAAAATACGACGACAGCGATTACAATGACTATAAAAATTACGGGACTGATACCTACAAAAATGGTCACGCTCGCTATGAATCATTTTTGCGAGATTTAACCCATGTCACCAGCAATCGCGGATCCTCAATCAAAGTCGGGCTCTGGAGTTATTCAAAAGATGATCTGATTGACACGCCATTCAAAATCGAATCTGATCGAACTTTCCAAATAACCGATTGCGACTCAACCGTTATCGGAGAAATTGAACCAGGTGAAAATGCTCGCGTAACTTACATTGAAGGCAGCGGAGGTGATCTGCAGGTCTACAATAGCAACGAGCTTATTCCGACCACCAATACCGGTCAGGAAGTTTGCTTTGAAATCACCGGAGGCAGCGAACAAAACGCGATTTTCGATGTCAATCGACCGGATTCTTCCTATGATCAATATCGCGGTAAAATCAAGCTTCAACATTCCAATACTCTAGACAATGAAAATGAAGAGGGCAACTCCCGACGAATTTGGGTCATCAATGAACTGCCGTTGGAGTTTTATGTTTGGGGATTGGGCGAAGTTGGTGGCGGAGTGGATGAGCATACCAAAACCATGATCGGCGCTTTCAGGACCTATGGACGCTGGTATATGGAATATGCCACCAAGTGGGCCGATGAAGGTTTTCAAATTCTTTCCACCTCCGGCTCACAGCTCTACAAAGGCTACGACTATGAACAAAGCCACGCTTCCATTCGCCAACTGGCCCAACAAACCAATGGCATCATCATGAAATATGGTGAAGATATTGCGCTGGCCGCCTATGGTTCTTGGACTGATGGCAACACTCGTCGCTATGAAGACGGACACTGGGGCGGAACCTGCCGTTCTATTACTGGAACTCGCTCATCAGTTTACCCAGAGCTAAGCAAGGTCAGTGATCCTTACGGTAAAAATCCTTCCCTTTCAACTTGCGAACTGGCCGCTTCAGGCAATCACATGGTGGGACTTAGTGCCAATGGGTCTTTGGTTTTGGCTCGCGATTATGATTGGGATTGGACCAAAATTCTCAACTACTACTACACCGACATCAACCTGGTTAAAGAATATTAAAATGAAAATTAGCAATTGGCTCAAGGATTTTTTCATAAAAGATCAGAAAGTTGACTTGTTTCGAGCTGCCTTGACCTTGATGATTCCAATTGTTTTGATTGTTGCCTTTTTGGGATTCCAAACTTTCTCCCAGCGCTATCAGGAAGATGATGCAAGTGAAAATCTGGAAACTCAAACTGAAGATGATTTCAACCCAAGAAATTCCTTGCAAAATGAGGATGATGACGAGTTCTGGGAAGATGATTTGATTGATGATGAAGAAGCTTCCGAGGACGAAGATGACGAGGGTCCGGATTTGACCGAAGAACAACTCAATGAAGATGATGACTATGACGAAGAAGTTGTTGAGGAATTTTTGGAGATAATGCCGGAAGATTGCAATGAAAATTGCCAAGCCTTCAAAGACGATGAAACTGATTTCGAATATTGCCAACAGATTTGCGGTTTGACTGATCGCCAAGAAGATTTGGAGGATAATGCCTGTGATGAACTTGATGGCCTAGAAAAAGATTATTGTCTCAAAGACTTGGCTATCGAAAATCAAGACCTTTCTATCTGTGAAAAAATTACTGACAAGAATGTGGTCAAGACCTGTGCCAATCGCATCTGGGAAGATATTTTGGAAAACTCCCCAGAAATTCCAGAATCTTAAACATTTTCAACCAGTCCTTCACTGGGATTATTTTTTTGAGGCTTCCAAAGATTAATCTTCCAAAAAATTGCAACCATTCGCAAAAAAAAGGCCCCAGTAATTAAAACATTACTCCAGAGAAAATTATCCATAACGGGGATAGCTAGAAAATAAACAACTCCCAATAAAATTGCCACTGATGCATAAAAATCGCGATACATGATCTGAGGAATTTCACGCAAAACCAGATCTCGCAAAACTCCCCCGCCAACAGCAGTTAATGTTGCGCAAAAAACAACAGCAAAAAATCCGAGATTCGCATTGGCAGCTGCAGAGGCCCCAATAAAGGCAAATGTTGCCAGGCCAACTGCATCAGCTACTAAAAAGAATTTTTGCACACGATGAAATTTACGAAAAATTCCAATAGTTAGCAACATTCCAAATGCAATCACCCAAATATAATTGGAATCAAAAAAATAAAAAGGGATATTGCCCAAAATCAATTCCCTGATCGTTCCTCCGCCAACTGCGGTCAGAAAAGCAGCCAAAAAAATTCCAAACAAATCAAAATCTTTTTTCAGTGCAAAATAACTGCCATAAACCGCAAAAGCGAACGTCCCGATCAAATCTAAAACATAAATTTCCGTTTGCATATTTTTTGATTATTTTATTTATAAAAAATTCTCAACCATCCAATGGCGAGAATTGCTTTTTTAAATTTTCATTTTTTTTCATTTTAACATCCCTAAAAGATTTCAACAATAATGAAGGGCCTTGGCGGAATTTCCACCAAGGCCCATTATGAATCATCTATCAAGCAAGAAAACTAGGGAATGCCCCTGATTTCCCCAAGGGACTGTTCTAGGAAATTTATCTCGGCCTCAACACACCCGACCGATAACTGGTTGAAAAGTCCCCAAAACAACAAAGGGACCCAAAGGAACATTCCGATAAGCCACACCTCCCCATCACCAGTCTTATTGTAAACATATAGGGCCAGCAAAAGCGAAAGCGCGAATACTAGCACTATCCCCTTTCCTGTCTGTTTATGACTTTTGATTTTTTGCAGAAGGAAAAGAATATACCTTCTGGTATTTTCCTCCCATTCCTGCAAGACCAAAATAGCCTCACCAGAAAAATTATTTTTTCTTGGTTCCCCTTTTTTCATTTTTTTCTCCCTTTTTTTCAATCTCTTTTGTCTATTTATCCTTCTTGATCTTTTAGACATGTCTCCCCCTTCTAAAATGCTTGTTGAACAATTTCCCATCCAGCCGCTGTCATTGCCCAACAAAAATTAACCCAATCAGAAAACTCGACCGGGACATCTTCAGAATTAAAAACTCGCCTCTGTGTATCCCATGTTATGTTTTTTAAATCAAATATTTGCCGTACATCAGAAAGACTGCAACCGGATATTTCTCCGGCTAAAACATACCCCCCGATGCACTTCAAAATTCCTAAAAAATTTATTTGGGGCGAATTAACAACCCTTTTGAAAGAAATATAAGGGTCATGTATACTAGGCCTAATTTGAACATGTTGTATCATAACTTCTCCGCGCCGATTGAATTCAAATAATTTTCCACATGTTTTTCAATAATCGGAAAGACCACTATTCCAACTGTGTCCTCCGGATCACCCTCAAGGGAAATATCAATCAATTTAATTTCAGGTCTTTTTTTATCATAAAAAAAGGTGTTCAATATCCTCAAGCGAATTTGACCATCCACTTCGATGTAAAAATAATCAAAACCATCCAAACAATGTTGGTTCGAAAGCAACTCAGAAAAACCATGTTTTGTGTTCGGATAAAAATTGTTAATTTCGGTCAGGCAATCTTCTAGAAGTTTTGACAGCTCAGGCGACAAAAAATTTGTTTTGTCGCAAATCAACGCCCTTCCCAAAATTGCCACCTTGAAAAGACTAATCATTTCCAAAACAGCCATCCAAAAAGAAAAAATTCTGCCTACAAAACCCAAACCTAAAGATTCACAATAGAACATCGTCACCGCCCCTTTCCTCGAAAAAGTTGAATTAAATGAAAAATTAGCCCATCTTTTTATGTAAACTTATTGTTAAGGTTCTATTCAGACCCAGTCCCCAACCATAACACTTTTTGAAAGATTTGTAAAGAGAAATAAAAATGCCCGAGGGAAGCAAATGATACTTCTCCTCGGGCGGTCCTCTGGCTGGTTAATAATTCGAGCCTTTTACATGAACAGGGATGTTTCCCTGATAATTGAGAGATTGCCAGAAAAAAATCTCTCTGCTCGTTGGAGGCTTTGCCTCCAAAAAACAACCGCACCAACATCAGCCTAGACCATTACGCTTACGCTAGCATCTTTTTTGGGATTTAAAAACCCCAGACCCTGGCATTATCCTAGGGAATACCTTATGCGTCACGCCTGACTCAACCGAGATAATTCAAAACTCGTAACTTGTCTTTCCCCAATAAATCCAAGATATACGAGCTTATATTAACTCAATCTTTTAATGGTACTAGACTTCAATATAACCAGCCTAGCATTATTTCCATCTTTGTCAACAATCACCCAATAGTATACCAATTTGGCTCGTGGCTCATTTTTTGCTATAATTTGAGGACAAAAAGTTGATTTTTAGACCCAATCCGCCATGAACTCCCAAGTCCAACCCAAAATTTTTATCGCCATCCCCGCCTTCAATGAAGGAAAGATTATTGGGAAGGTTGTCAAAGAAATTCAAAAGGCCGGCTATGAAAATATCGTCATTGTTGATGACGGCAGTAACGACAAAACTCAACAAAAAGCCAAAGAAGCTGGTGCAATCGCCCTAAAACATAAAATCAATCGAGGCAAAGGCGCTGCTACCAAAACTTCCATCGAAGCTGCTAAACTTCTTGGTGCTGACATTATCGTCACAATGGACGGTGACGGACAACATGATCCGACTGACATTGAAAAACTTATCAATCCAATAATCAAAGAAGGAATTGATGTAGTTCTGGGTTCACGTTTGCAAAATCCTCAAGGAATGCCTTGGTATAAAATTATTCACAACAAAATTGGCAATTTTATCACTTGGTGGCTCTACGGTCTTTTAGTAACTGATAGCCAATCGGGAATGCGTGCCTATTCCATTGAAGCCGCGGAAAAAATAAACACTCGTGCCGATCGTTATGAATATGACAGCGAAGTCATCCGAGAAATTTATATTTACAAATTGAAATATCAAGAAGTCCCCATCCAAGTTCGCTATACCGAATATTCCATGGGAAAAGCCCACAAGCAATCCTTTATCAATGGAATCAAAACTGTCTATCGCATGATTTGGAATATGATTTCCTAAAAAATTTAAAAACATTAATCTAAAAAAAATTATGGAATTGCATCTCTATCAAATTGTAGTTGCCGCTATCGCCACAATAATGATCTATCAAGGCTTGGCAAATTTCATCAAAGGCAAACAAAGTCAAACTCTACTTAAGCTTTTTACGCGTATTTTAGTTTGGGGCAGCATGGCAACCATCGCCGTCTTTCCCAAAATTACTAACGTTATTGCCAAAACCATCGGAATTGAAGGCAATATAAACGCGGTAATTTTGACTGGCTTTATTTTGATTTTTTTAATGATTTTCAAACTGCTTAGCGCCATCGAAAGATTGGAACAACAAATCACTGAGGTAACCCGCGAAAAAGCTCTGGAAAATTTGGAAAATGAAACAAAATGAAAATTTTAATTTTTTCACCCTATTACCCGCCGCACACCGGCGGCCTGGAATCGCACGCTGCCGAATTCAATAACCACCTATCAAATTTCACAGAAAAAATTTGGGTTTTTACTCCCCAATTACCGCAAAATACTCCAGAAAATGAAATCATTAACCCAAACATAGAAATTATTCGCTTTCCCGCTTTCGAAATCATACCCAATTACCCAATTCCCAAGTTCTGGAAAATTAAATTTTGGAAATTGTTGGTAAAAATTTTTCATCAAAATCCGGATATTATAGTTTCTCGTACTAGATTTTTTCTTACCTCTTTATTGGCACTTCTCTATGTTAAAATTAAAAAGAAAAAATTAATTCATATTGAACATGGCAGTGATTATGTTCAGCTCTCCAGTCAATTCAAAACCAATATTGCTAAAATATATGATTGGACTTTTGGACTATTGGTATTTAGATTTTCCAATCAAAACATTGCTATTTCTCAAGCTGTCAAAAAATTTATCTTAAAATTTGATCAGCGCTCCATGCCCGTAATCTATCGGGGATTAGAAACTAAAGAAATTGACAAGATCAATAAATATCCCGAGATAGATAAACAATATCCCAATAAAACAATTTTGGTTTTTGTTGGTCGTCTATACAAATGGAAGGGCGTGGAAAATTCAATCTTAGCAGTAAAATCTTTACCAAAAGAACTCAAAGAAAAAATTGTGTTTTTAATAATCGGTGACGGAGAAGATTTCTTCCGTCTTCAAAAATTGACCGAGTCAGAAAATTGCATAAAAATGTTAGGCAACCTGCCACGTGAAAAAGTTTGGTCAATTCTAAAATCTTCCGATATTTATCTCCATTCAGCCAATCCAGGCGGCGGACTCTCCACTTCTCTGCTGGAAGCAATGTATTGTCGCTGCGCCGTCATCGCCACCCCCAATGAAGGAGCTGATGAGGTTATCGAAAATCAAAAAAACGGACTGCTAATTAAAAAATCTGAGCCACAGCTAATCTCCCAAAAA
The DNA here is from genome assembly GCA_003251635.1 of bacterium. Lineage (GTDB taxonomy): Bacteria > Patescibacteriota > Minisyncoccia > Moranbacterales > GWC2-37-73 > SZUA-486. Next base: position 13,534 of record QKEW01000009.1, read on the forward strand.
ATTCAAGAATTACTGGCAATGAATTCCCTTGAATCCTATCAAACCGAGGCTCAGCAAACCGTAGAAAATAAATTTAAATGGGAAAGCAGCATAAAACAATATGAAAAAATATTTAAAAATGTCTTACAGTAAAAAAACCTTGGAAGCTCTACTTATTGCAATTTATATATTGGGCTTTTATTTAAACATAAACCTTCTGGTTTGGGCTTTGGGTTTATATTTGCTTTTCTGGTTTTTTCCCAAAACAATTTTATCTCTTTTTAATTTTGAACTCTCAGATTTAATCGAGAAAATATTTTTTAATTTAACTTTATATTTCTTTTTCCTAACACCAACACTCTTTTTTCTGAACAAATTTTTTTCTGTACCGCTGTCATGGGAAACTATTTCTCTTATCCTATTAATGCCAACAGTTTTTTATTTTTTCAAGCCCAGCAAGAACAAAAGCAACTTCAACCGAATTTCTCAAAAAGGGATTCTAAAATACATCCTTGGATATCGCTTACTGATTATGGGAACTTTTTTGTTTCTTCTGACTCATTGGGTAAATTTCCATTTCTACAAATTTATTCCTGAATGGGATGGTTATTCGGACTTGATTAAAATTGATGAAATAGTCGATAGTGGAATAATTCAAAACACTTATCGCGGATTTTTTGCAACTTCAGTGGCAATTTGGGAAATTTTTACTAAAATAAATTCCTACCAAATTTTTTCTTTTTGGCTTATTATTTTTCAAGCTACCCTCATCTTTTCAATTTGGAAATTTATTCAAATTTATTCATTAAAAAACAAATTTCTTCAATTGCTGCCATTTTTTGGCGCACTCTCAATTCCGGTTTTAAATATGGAAATTGACATGGTTCGACCACAGAATATTCTGATTATTTTTTTTCCGATTTATATCTATTTTCTTTTTCAAGCCTTGAGAAATAATTCAACTTATTATTGGATTCTCTCCTCTCTAATCGCTTTTTTTGGATTAAATTATCATGAATTTTTTACTTTCATCTTCGTCTTTCAAGTAATTTGGATCTCGTTTAATTTCTTCAAAAAACTGTCCCCACATTTAATCGACAAAAAAACACGACCAATTTTTGTTTTTTCTCTGTTTTCCATTTTGTTGGTTGGATTGGATTTGTTCAGCAGAGTTCCTCAACTTAAAATAATAACTGGCGTTGGACAATCAATAATCAGGGGACTGCTTAATGTTTCCCAATGGCGTTGGTGGTTTTTAGGAAGTTACAATAACGATGGCGTCGATCTTCAAATGGGCTGGCCGGGTTTTGTCGGAGCTCTGAAATACTACAGTTACTATCTCGCACCGTTTTGTTTTTTAATTTTCATCTTGCTGATTTTCTTGCTTATCCGAAAAAGAAATTTATTTAAAACTAATTTATTGTTAAAAATATCCATTCCTTTCTTGGTAACTTTTTTTCTGTTTGCTGAAATTTTTCCACGCCTCAACTACCTCTATCTGCCGGAAAGATTTTATCTCTTAATTGATTTAATCTTGATCTTGGTGCTAATCCCACTGCTAAATATTATTGAAAAAACATCCCTCAAGCGCAATCTTTTCTCTTTTTTCTTGATAGTATTTTTTATTTTTTCTTGGCTTGGCATTGGCGGATCCTTTTATGTTGCTAAAAATAAAGGTTCTCTCACCTCTGTTAATGAATATCAAGCGGCTCTTTGGATGAAAAATAATACTCCAAAAAATTCTGTCTTCATTTCTCAGACAGCCAACGGTCCAATGATCAAATATTTTGCCAAAAGAAACAATTTTACTCCCAATGAAGAATATTTTCTTTCTCCGCAAATAATCGATACTATCGGACAAATTAAATCGCTGGAAGACAAGCAATCTGTTATCTTGGAACATTTGCAAAAAAATGCCAAAGATTTTACCAAAGACAGAATAACCTTGGATGATTTGGTTTCGCAAATAACCAAAGGCAAGCAAGAAATTGGTCGCTTAAATTCACAGATTAAACAGATAAATGAGGCCAACTCGACTCCTCGCTATGTACTTTTTTCTCAAGATAAATTCAATTCCATCTATACCCAAAGACAATGGTGGATGAAAGGCAATTTTTATGGCGCCAATTTGGAAAAGTTTAATCAAAACTACGAACTTGTGTATAATAAAAACGGCATTTTCATTTGGAAAATAAACTAAAAAAATATGTGTGGAATAACCGGCAAAATATATTTTAAAAATGATTCTGTAACCGAGCAGGATATTTTAATGATGAATGAAAAAATCTTGCATCGAGGACCGGACGATGGCGGAGTCTATCTTTCACCCGACCAAAAAATTGGCTTGGGACATCGCCGTCTTTCCATCATCGACCTGTCCCCACTCGGTCATCAGCCGATGAGTTATTTGAATCGTTATCAAATAGTTTTTAATGGTGAAATCTACAACTTTCAGGAAAAACGAGCGATGCTTGAAAAAGAAGGCTACACATTCAAGTCGCACTCAGACACTGAAGTAATTTTGGCTCTCTATGACAAGTTCGGCAAAAAATGTTTGGAGCATCTGCGCGGAATGTTTGCCTTTGCCATCTATGATGAAAAAGAAAAAACTCTTTTTTGCGCGCGCGACCGAGTCGGCAAAAAACCGTTCAAATATTATCTGGATGAAAAAGTCTTTCTGTTTGCTTCCGAACTTAAAGCAATCTTGACTCAAAAAGACGACTATCAAAAAGAAGTTGATTACGTTGCTATTCATCATTACCTGACCTTACAATATTGTCCGGCGCCCTTGACCGGTTTTAAAAATATTCAAAAACTTGAGCCAGCCCATTATCTTTTTCTGGATTTGAAAACCCAAAAAATTGAAAAGCAAAGATATTGGCATTTGAATTATTCCAAGAAACTTAATCTTTCCAAAACTCAGTGGAAGAAAAAAATAATGGAAAAGTTGGATGAATCCGTTAAATTGCGGATGATTTCCGATGTTCCCCTGGGCGCTTTCCTTTCCGGCGGCATTGATTCCAGCGCTATCGTGGCCTTGATGAGTCAACACAGCTCAAAACCAATCAAAACTTTTTCCATCGGTTTTGCCGAAGAAAAATACAACGAACTCAAATACGCGAAAATTGTGGCGGAAAAATTCAAAACCAATCACCGAGAGTTTATCGTTAAACCGGACGCCATCGCAATGCTGCCAATGCTAGTTAGACAATACGAAGAACCGTTTGCTGACTCTAGCTCCCTTCCAACCTACTACGTTAGTAAAATGACCAAAGAATTTGTCACTGTAGCACTTAATGGCGATGGCGGCGATGAAAATTTTGGAGGATACGGACGTTATAGTGTTCAAAAATTTGGAATGCTCTATGATAAGTTTATTTTTTTTCACAAACAACTGATATTGCCCCTGACTAAATTTCTGGCCAAAAACATTAAAAATACTTTTTTTGATCGAACTTATCTTTTCGCCAGAACATTGGATGAAAAATATAACTATCGTTATTTGAATTATATCCGTTATTTTTCCAATGAAATGAAAGCCGAGCTTTATACTGATAATTTTAAACAAAAAACTTCTCAAATAAATTCCTCTAAAATTGTGGCGGAGAAATTCCACGAAGCCGGAACTGCTGACAAGATGGATCAATGCTTGTTTGCCGATTTTTCCACCTATCTGCCGGACGATCTGTTGGTCAAAGTCGACATTGACACCATGGCCGTATCATTGGAAGGTCGCTCACCTTTTCTCGATCACGAGCTTTTGGAATTAACCGCTCAAATTCCTTTCAAGTTGAAATTGAAAGGTCTGAACAATAAGAAATATATTCTCAAAGAGGCTTTGCGAGGATTGGTGCCGGACGAAGTAATGTTTCGACCGAAAATGGGTTTTGGCATTCCGATCGACATCTGGTTTCGAGGTGAATTAAAAGATTATGCCTACAAGACCTTGCTGTCAGAAAAAGCTCTCGCTCGCAATCTTTTCAAAAAAGAAGCGATTGAAAAATTGCTGGATGAACACAACAAAACTCAAATCTCCCACGCTTACCGCATCTGGGCCCTCATCACCCTGGAACTTTGGTTTCAGGAATATTTTGACTAATGAATTATATGAAAAAGAAAAAAATCCTTCATCTAATCTCCGGGCTCGAAATTGGTGGAACGGAAACACAACTTTTGCGAATTTTGCCAGAAATGCAAAAATACCACGAAAACTTTGTTTGTTGCGTCAGGGGTCATGGTCCGATTGGCATTGAATTGGAAAAAAATAATGTTCCTGTTTACTATCTGAACTTTCAGGGTTTTTTTGATTTGCTTGTCATAAAAAGATTTTACACTGTAATAAAGAAAATCAAACCGGACGTTTTGACAACCTATTTGATCCACGCTGACCTCTATGGAAGATTCTTTGGCAAACTTTTTGGAATCAAAAAAATAATATCATCCAAACGAGGATCTCTTTTGCAATGGGAGTGGCTTTCATCCTTTGATCGCCTAACCAAGTTTATGGTTGATCATTACTTGGTTCAAACTGAAACTGCTAAAAGAACCTGGATGAAAAAATTGAAACTTTCAGAAAGCAGATTCACCATAATGCCAAATGGCATTGATATAAAAAAATTTAAGCCTTCTGTCGATAGAGACGACAAGAGAAAATCATTAAACATAGCTACGGATTCAATTGTAATTTCTTGTGTTGCCAGGTTAAGAATTGGCAAAGGGCACGACATATTACTAGAAGCTTTTGAAAAAGTTTTTAAGAATTATTCAAAAACCGACCTGTTGTTAATCGGAGATGGAGAAAAAGAAAAAGAATTAAAAATACAAATAAAAAATTATACCTCCAAAAACAATATTCACTTCTTGGGAAATCGTCAAGATGTTCCCGATTTGCTCGCCATTTCAGATGTTTTTATTTTGCCGACAGAAGGAGAAGGAATGAGTAATGCGATTATTGAAGCGATGATTGTCGGTGTTTCGGTTATAACTACAGAAATTCCCGAAAATAAAGATTTAATTGAAGATAAAAAAAATGGAATATTGTTTCCAGTAAACAATTCCGATTCTCTCTCAGAAAAAATACAACATTTAATAAATGATCCCGGTTTGAGAAATATTTTAGCCACAAACGCTCAAGAAGAAGCTAATGAAAGATTTGATTACGAAAAAGTAACAAAGAAATTAGCTGAATTTTATTCTAAAATATAAAATACTAATTTAACGATCAAATTATTTTTTATAATACTCATCTTTCTTGATTTCCTTTATTATTTTACCAAAAGACATTTCAGTTCTAAAATATTTAAGGATTTTTTGATAGCCAGCCTTTGAAATTACTATTCTCTCATTATCATTATTTAAATAGTATTCTATCTTTTTGATAGCATCACTTATATTTTTATAAGCAATAACCTCCTCATTTATATTGAAAATCTCAAGTAAACCTTTTTCACAATCACAAACTTGAAGCACCCCATTTGCCGGTAATTCATAAAGTCTCTGATTACTTGGACCGTGAGACATATGCATATTAAAACCTACTTTAGTGTTTTGATATAACTCAACGAACTCATCTTTCGGCAATTCTTCTATTTGTGGAATTTGGTAAATGAATTTTATAAATTTCAATATCAACGTCTTAACTAGGCTTTCAGATTCATTCCATCCACGTCCATATATTTTCATCCTATCTCCAAAATGTTTTTTCAACTTAAACATTCTAAATACTTTCGGAAAATAGCAACCACCAACATAAACTATCTCGATTTTCCTGTCTTCATGTTTAACAATTTTATTGTCAAATCTACACTTGGAAGGTAAAGCACCTAGTGGAATAAATTTACTTTTCCTAGCACCCCACTCTATATATTTATCCGCTATTTTTTCATAACTATTAAAATAAATCCCCCCACAAAAAGAATACATGTAGTTTTTTACATATGGCTTGGATGTGTAATCAGAACCCTCGGGATCATCAGCAAACCAACAAGCAGTATATGTTATTTCTTTTAACCTATCAAGAAATTTTTTGGTCCAGGCAAATCCGGAACTGAAAAATATACAAATTGAAACATTATTTATTTTTAAATATTCAATAATAAAAGAATACCTACGAATAATACAGGCATCCTCATCAAGAAGCTTATGATCAGCCACTGATCCAAATTTAAAAAATCGCTCATCATCAGTATCAAACAAATGTATTTCTATATTGTTATATTCAGCAATTTTTTGTAAATTTATCTCATCTTCAAATGAACCACCAAAAGTTTTCTTACTAAAAAAAGCGACTCTCAATCTGTCTTTTCCTTGATTGTATACTTGAAAATTCATCATTTCTCTAAAATATATTTTAAATGTTTATCAAAAATAACTTCATAAGTATATTCCATTTTGGCTTTATCATATCCAGCTTTTGCAATCTTATCCCTTTCCGCTTTATTTTTCAGATAAAAATCAATGAGTTTTACAGCTTCTTTTATGTGCTTATAACACACGACCTCTTCACCAACAGAGTAAATGCTTTTATATCCTTTTTCATTATTAGTAATTTGGAGTATGCCATTTAAACATAGTTCATAAGTTCTGGCGTTACTCGGACCATAGGAAAGATGCATATTTAGCCCTATCTTACTTCTTTTATATATATTTTTTAACTCTTCATCGCTAACTTTCTTAGTTTCCGGCAATGGAAGAAAAAAATTAAGCGTTCGATATATCAACCCAACAATACCTTTATTTTTTCTATGATCGTAATGGCTACAAAACAATATCCGCCCCTTTAGTTTCTTGTTTATATACCTCATTGCAATCCATCTCTTCCAGCTCAATACTCCGGCATGAACAACTTCGATATCTTTTTTAGAGTAATCAATTGGCTCGTGGTCATAATGATCATAAGCTATGAACACTGGAAGGAATTTAACTTTCTCAGCTCCCCATTTATAATACATATCCTCTATTGTTCTATTTTTATCATAGCTAATCCCAGAGCATATACATTTATCGTAATATCTAACTACCGGCTCAGAATAGTGCCTACTCCCCTCGGGATCATCCACTATCTTTGTAACCGTAATTACTCCCATTCTTTTTAAATTATTAAGATATGTAGGGTGCCACATATTAGAATTAAGCATTACGTGAGTGATACCACTCTCTTTTATCCCACCCAGAATTTCATCTACCATTGTTCTATAACTATCCAATTTAAAAGCTGCCTCCAAATTACGCGCTGAAATAATTTTCCCTATAGCCGTCATAACTCTCGGCATTGAATCATAAAATTTGGAATAAAAATCTTTACTAACAAAAAACAGAGTGACGTCATTATCCTCAACTATTTCAATAAGTCTTTTTGTTACTAGTATAGGATAGCCTATTAGAATCCTCCTTTCTCCGTTTCCAATCCTTTCGAAAATTTCCATCATTTTACAGCCTCAACATTTAAACTAACCGGCAAACCGTGCTCCTTATCCATGTGTGGAATATAAGCTTGCGAATAATCATCTATACTCGCATGCTCTGTTTTCCTCCAATCATATTTTTTTACATTTCTAAAACCAGTCTCTTCAAGCAGGTCTGAAAGAAAATTAAAATCAAAAACTATATTATGAAAGTTGTATAAATACGTCTGACCACCCATCAGCGGCCCGATAATTAACTTGAGATCTTTATATTTTTGATATATTTTAACAAGTTCTTCAAATCCTGGTACAGATATTCGGATAGTTCCACCCGGTTTCAAAACTCTACACCATTCTTTCAAAACATTCTTAATATTATTTCTATTAAAATGTTCCAGCACATGACAAGCATAAATCAAATCCACACTATCGTCTTCAAATATACTCAAATCATCAATTGATCTTTTATAATCAATGTGCTTAAAGTCCATTAAATCGATATGAACAAAACCTGGAATATACCTACTTCCACAACCCAAGTGTAATTTTTTCATAAAATTTTTGAGGCATCTCGTAAAATAGTTTTTTTTACGTATAAAATACCAATTAAATAAATTATTATTTGAACAACTAAGTAAACCGGTATACTCCTAAAAATTAAAATTGAAGCTATCAGAATCAAGTATATCCCAGCATTTATAATCGTTGACTGCGAAATTCTATTTATATTCATAAAATTCATCATAATAAAAAAACCTATATTTAAAAGTGAAGATGCTGAAAAAAGAAAAACTAAAGAAAAATGGATGGGATACTGTTTTCCATACAATAACATAAAAAATACAACGGAAATAATATTTATAAAAAACCAGACAGGAAAATATTTAAACAACATTTTATTTATTTTTTCAATAACGGGCTTTGTATTGTCTTTATTTTTAACAATAGCCGGCCAAAATGTATTCATAAACAAAATTCCTAAATTAGAAATTATCATATGAGAAGATGCATAATACGCACTATAAATCCCCAGACTCTCTATGCCAATATACTTACCAATAAAAACTTTTTCTAAGCCCATTATGAAACCACTCAGTCCTCCAATTATAATAAACTTGTTATAATTAAAAATTATTTTAACATCTTTTTTACTAAATTTTTCAAATTTATTTCGTACAAGATAAGTATATGCTCCAATTGAGAATACAGCTCCTGAAATCATAGCCCAAATATAATGTATATACAAAATTTCTCCCTTATAAATAAAGAAGATGGAAATAAATGTCACTAAAACAAAAAAGGCGTCACCTATTCTCACTATACTTTGATTTTTAAATAAACCAAAAGATCGAATAAAAGAATCAAAAAGTTCTTTAAACGCAAACAACACTCCCCAAAAAAACAATAAATAAATAATTCCCAAATTAATACCAAGCTTTCCAGCAATAAATCCCTTCAATACCGTCACTACTAAAAAGAAGATAATGGTTTGAAATATTGTCAAAAAAAGTAAAGCCCCCATTAAGCTCTTCCTTCTTTTCGAGTGATCTTTATCTGAAATATATCTTGTGCTGCTCTGATTATTGCCCAAAAGAAAAAAGAACACTGAGGAAGATGCTATGGATAGTAAATAATTATAGTTTCCAAAGCTTTCGGGACCCAAAAAACGCGCCGCAACAATATTAATGATAAACATTATAACTGCCGCAATCATCCCACCAAAAAAACTCCATGAAAGATTTTTTAGAAATTCACGCATTTCCTCACTCATATCATGTCCAAATATGCGTCTGTGCAAAATCTCAACAAAAAATATAAATTTTATTTTTAACTTAGCAATCATCCAATATGCATCTTAATCAATTATTATCCAAAAACCATTCATACGTATCTTTTATTCCATCCTCTAATTCAATTTTATAGCGCCAGCCCAAATTGCTTATTTTTTCAACATCTAAAAGCTTCCTGGGAGTTCCATCTGGTTTTGACCTATCCCAAACTATATCACCACCAAAATCAACAACCCTTCCAATCATTTCCGCCAGTTCTTTTATGCTTAAATCTTTTCCGGTTCCAATGTTTATTGGCTCTCCGCTTGAATAATTGCTCATCAAAAAAACACAAGCCTCCGCCAAATCATCAACATGCAAAAATTCACGCTTGGGCGCTCCTGTTCCCCAAATAACAACTTCTTTTCTGTTTGAAATTTTGGCTTCGTGAAATTTTCTTATAAGAGCCGGCAACACGTGCGAACTCTCCAAATCAAAATTATCGTTCGGACCATAAAGATTGGTTGGCATAACAGAAATAAAATTCGTACCATATTGCTTATTATAAGATTGGCACATTTTTATTCCGGCAATTTTTGCGATTGCATAGGCTTCATTGGTCTCCTCAAGCAGGCCGGTTAAAAGATATTCCTCTTTAATGGGTTGAGGACAACTTTTTGGATAAATACAAGAACTTCCCAAAAAAAGAAGTTTTTTGACTCCGGTTATATATGCATTGTGAATGATGTTGTTTTGAATCTCCAGATTTTGAAAAATAAAATCTGCCGGATAACTTTTATTAGCCAATATTCCACCGACTTTCGCTGCGGCCAAAAAAATATATTCCGGTTTTTCTTTTTCAAAAAAATCTTTCACTGCTTCATTGTCCAAAAGATTCAGCTCCTGACGATTTTTCAAAATAAGATTTTTATATTTTTGGACTTTAAGATTTCGAGCAATTGACGACCCCACAAGCCCCTGATGTCCTGCTATGTAAATTTTTGAATCCCTTTCCATCATTTTGTTGATTTTTTATAACTTTATAAATTTTCTTTTTCAAGATCCGCCTCCATCATTATTTTAACCAATTCCTTAAATTTGGTTTTTGGCTTCCAATTTAATTTTTTCTCAGCTTTTTTGGAATCACCAAGCAAAAGATCCACTTCAGCCGGACGATAATATTTAGAATCAATTTTTATGATTGTTTTTTTAGTTTTGGCATTATAGCCAATTTCCTCTTGTTTCTCACCTTTCCATTTTAGGTCAATTTTCAAGATTTTAGCACATTCTTCAATAAACTCTCGAACTGAATGGGTTTCACTAGTTGCAATAACGAAGTCATCGGGCTTGTCTTGCTGAAGCATCATCCACATTGCTTCGACATAATCTTTAGCATAACCCCAGTCTCGTTTGGCATCAAGGTTTCCAAGATAAAGACAATCATCTTTTCCTGTGACTATTCTTGCCAACCCCCTGGTTATTTTTCGCGTTACAAATGTTTCCCCTCTTCTTGGAGACTCATGATTAAAAAGTATTCCATTACAGGCGAAGATATCATAACTTTCGCGATAATTAACAGTTATCCAATAAGCATAGAGCTTGGCAACTCCATAAGGAGAGCGAGGATAGAAAGGAGTGGTTTCTTTCTGTGGAGTTTCCATAACTTTGCCATAAAGCTCGCTGCTGGATGCTTGATAGAACTTCGTCTTAATGCCGATTTCCTTGATTGCGTCCAAAAGCCGAAGTGTTCCAATTCCGGTAACATCTGCGGTATATTCCGGTATATCAAAGCTAACTCGCACGTGGCTTTGAGCTCCGAGGTTGTATATTTCATCAGGTTTTACTTTTTCCAAAACTCTGGCAATATTGCTTCCATCAGAAAGATCTCCATAATGAAGAAACATTTTTACTCCATTTATATGAGGATCTTGATAGAGATGATCTATGCGAGCAGTGTTAAATGAACTGGAACGACGAATTATTCCATGAACCTCGTAACCTTTTGCTAAAAGAAATTCTGCTAGATATGAACCATCTTGTCCAGTTATTCCTGTTATTAATGCTTTTTTCATAAAAATATTTTAATTTTTTTCACCCTTAACCCAGCCCCGGCTTATCTCACAGATTTCCTCATTCTAAAGCTTTTTATTTAATTTTAATCAATCTAGTGCTGTTTTGATTGAAAAATCAAATGATTTTTGCCTTATACTTATACTTATAATATACTAAAGAAGGACTTTAAACAAACTTTCGTGATGAAAAATTCCAAAGTAATTTTAATTTTTATTTTAGCCGTCTTTTTTCTCAAAGGTGTTTTTTTGGCCACGTCTTTTCCTATTTTTGAAGGACAAGATGAATCTCGCCATTACAATACTGTTCAATATTTCGCCCATCTGCAAGAAAATGCAACTTTGCCGACAATTCCCGGAATTCCCGATTCAGCTCGAGACAAAGAAGACCTTTCGACCTATAACTTTTCCGAGGAAATCCGCCACACTATTCAAACTACTCAAATTAATATCTATCGTCAAGAATTACCAAACTTAATTAATTTTACTCCTGAATTTTCTCAAATCAATGAACAGACCTTGCAAGATAATTCCTGGTCACGGCTAAATTTAGCAGAAAAAAAAGAAATTGCCTATGGCAGCAAGATATATCACCCAATTGCTTCAAAAATAGAAATTTTATTGTCCAAACAAAACATTTTGGTGCGTTTCTTCGCCAATCGAATTTTTTCCGTTCTTATTGGAACTTTAGTTATTGGAATTTTCTATCTAACTATCCGCCAAACTGGATTTTCAGAAAAAAACAGCTTACTCCTAACTACCATCATTTCCTTTCAACCAAAATTTAGCGAATATTACACCACTGTTAACTATGATGTTTTTCTGATTATAGCCTTTGCTCTTTTTACTTTAGGTGGAGTACGCTATGTCAAACAAGGATTAAATTGGAAAAATATATCCCTAATGCTTTTTGCAATTGTTTTTGGAATGCTCACTAAAGCAACTGCTATCGTGTTAATTGCTGTGTTTATTTTTATTTTAGCTTTTCAGTCTTATCAAAAATTCGGTCGAAAATTATCTCACTCTAAGTTTGTACTGGTTGGATTTTTTTCCCTAGCGGTTTTATTAGTTTTGATTTTCTTCAATAAATATTTGCCCATCGGCAATCAAAAAGGTTTGGGCGGGATTCTCGCTTCCCTTGGTCGTTACATAGCCGAAACAATCACTCTCGGCAAATTCTCCCAAACCTCAACTTCCTATTGGGGGTTGATCGGCTGGACCGACAGCTTTTTCATTGGCCACGTCAAATTCCTAATTTGGCTTTTGGAGCTGCCAGCTCTTTGGGGGCTCTGGAAATATTTTTCCACCAAAGAAAAATTGCCCAAATTTTTACCAGAGAAAAAGTATGGTTTTTTTATCTTGGCCATGATCATTGCCTTGCAACTAGGAGTACGGTTAGCTGATTGGCAAAATTTTGACCGTTTTGGCAGAATAGAACTTGGCACTCCTGGTCGTTATTTCCTCCCCAATTTGGCGGCGCATATCGTTTTGGTCTATGTCGGCTGGGGCATGCTTCTAGCCAAATTCAAAAAAGAAAAATACTTCGACCTGGCTCTCAAAATCGGTTTGCTTTTGATGTTTTCCCTTTCCATATATCTCATCTTCAACGTCATCATCTATCGGTACTATTTGCTGTAGATGATGAATTTTCTCATCTATAAAAAACAAACTCCCCGCCGACCGATGTCGACGAGGAGTTTTTTGCTTACCGTCACTTTTTCATGATACCTCCTTATTAACGCCCAAGATTCCTACGGACAATTTAATAATAAACATTATAATTGTCCAAACAACTGCAACCAACATGAATAGCGCCCAAGAAGGACTGCCTAAAGCTATGACTTGTGTCTTTAGGGGATTTAAAGCAATAGCAGTAAAAAAAAGCGATCCGATTCCCACCACATAAGCTACAATTATCCGCACTGCCTCATTTCTCATAGAACATCACTCCTTTAAAATCTTTATTGCCTCAATTGCCGGTCGAGATTCAATTATCCTACCATCATTGTCAAAGACATGAAACTCGCCATCAAGCCAGCCCAGCCTCGCAAGTGCTGGCTTTCCGTTCCAAATGACGAAATGTAATTTGTAGACCGGTTGGAAGTAGCACAGGACCACAAAACCGCTCAGCAAAATAAATGTTACCAGAAAAAAGTAATAATGTTTTTTCTTCATGATTCACCTCCGCAGTGTTAATGGTTTGATGATAAGAATAAAATTGACAAGCAACATAAAGAACTTCAAACTAAACATATGTTAAACCCAAAACCTCCATTTTGTCAATCTTAAAACCGGATAAATATGCTATAATAAATCTATGAAAAAGTTGCTCGCGAAAATTCCCAAGTTAACCCAGACTCAGATTCTTCTGACAGTTTTTGGCTTGCTTTTGATTTTAATTTTTGGCCGTTTCATTTCATTGCTATCTTTCTCTGATTCCCAAATTCAATTGGAAAAAGGACCGCTTTTGGAAATGAAAAAAAGCGAAACCGTCCAACAGAAATTTTTAGCCGACCGCAGTGGTCTGGACAAAATTTCGATTTTACTGCGTTCGCCCGGCATCAAAAGCGGCGACCAAGTTGAAATCAAACTCCTGGATGAAAATTGCCAACAAATTCTGCGCCAGGGATTTTTGCAAGATGCCTTTGTGGATTCCCAAAATCTCTATGATTTCCAATTTTCCAAACTGAAAAATTCCGCTAATCAAAATTTTTGTCTAGAAATGAATTTTCAAACCAACAATCCGACAGCCAAGCCGATTCGCTTTTTCACAGCTGAGCAAAATCACTATTTTGATTTCTCTGCTGAAAATGTCACGACTGGCGAAAAATCCACTTCCCACCTTTCACTGCGCCCGAGCTATCGCCAAGGTTTTTTTCAAAATATCTCCGAACTTAATCAGCGCATCTCTCAATACAAAGCTCCATTTCTCAAACACAATTTTCTTTGGATTATCAGCATTGCGTTTTTAGCTTTATCAATCACGCTAGTAATTTTATTGATGCGAATTTAAAGATAATCACATCACTTGTCACTAGTCATTGGTCAATATTATTTTTCTTTCTCAATCATCTTGATATTTACCGAACGAATGAAACTATTTTCAATCAAATTTAAACCGGGTTCCCTTGGGAATCCCGGTTTTTTGCCTTCAGTCGGATGGCCAGATATCATTCCTAAAAATACTGATAATGATAGATGTCAATATCAGCAAAAAAACAAGAGCTATTAGCCAAGGAACCGCCTTAGGCAGTTCGTCATCATTGTTTCTGTTTTTTTCAAACATTTAAAACCACCTTCCTTCCTCAATCAAGGGATTTTCGACACGATAGATGATATTTAAGTCAGCCAAGCATCTTTTTAATTTCAAAACGAGTCCACCAGAAACTCTAAACTCCCAAAAATTTTTATCGTAGTTGATTTTGCAAAAACACAACCCAAAAATTTTATAAAAATAAAAACTGGGAGAATTTCCTTGTTCTCTCGTAACGGAAAATGACTCTTTGTTTTTGTAAAAAAAAATTATCTCATTTTCATCATTTATAGAAAAATTTACTATTTTTTTCAGTCTTATTTTTTTGCAATAATCGCGAATAAAACATAGGGATGCTATTGCAAATAAAATAAAGAAAAGAAAGACACAGAAAATGACCTGCAAAAAAGATGAGCTTTTTATTGCTTTTAATTTAAACATTTGCAATCTCCTTGCCGAGTTATGGGTAAATGTTAAATAACTGAATTATTCAAGCACAATATTTTAATTCCATCAAGCACCCGACTGGTTTAAATCTTGAAATAGTCCCGGTACCAATCAATAAAATTCTTGATCCCTTGTTCAATGCGCGTGGTTGGCTCCCAGCCCATTTTTCGCAGTTTTGAAATGTCCGCCACGGTAGCTGGCACATCACCCGGTTGAATTGGCATCATTTTCTTTTGAGCCTCTTTGCCTAAATTCTCCTCAATCACTTCAATAAAACGTAGCAATTTTTCTTCCCGATCTCCGCCGATATTGACCACGTCGTAGGGCAAATTGGCGTCCAAAACTGTCAAAATTCCAGAAACAATGTCATCCACATAGGTGAAATTTCGCGACATGTTGCCATGATTATACACCTCAATGGTCTTATTTTTAGATATGGCATCAGTAAAAAGAAACAAGGCCATATCAGGGCGCCCCCAGGGCCCATAGACCGTGAAGAACCTCAGGCCGGTCGTAGGAAGCTTGTAGATATGACTATAGACATGCGCCTGGAGCTCGGTAGCCTTCTTGGAGGCCGCGTAGGGAGAGATCGGCGTATCAACACTGTCACTTTCCGAAAATGGCAATTTAGTGTTGTTGCCATAGACCGAAGAAGAAGAGGCGTAGACAAAATTTTGTATCTTATGTTTAACTGCCAAATCCAGCAAATTTTGAGTACCCAAAACATTGACTTCGTAGTAAAGCTGAGGATTTTTCAAAGAATTTCGCACTCCAGCCATGGCCGCCAAATGAATCACTTTGTCGATTTTTTCCTTGGCAAAAATTTCCGCCATTTTCTCCCGATCTCGAATGTCCGTTCGGTACAGTTGAAACTTTTGATCAGCTAAAACATTTTTAACCCTATCCTCCTTAAGTTGAGGGTCATAGTAATCATTGAAATTATCCACCAAAACCACCTCATCACCCCGCTCAATCAAAGCTTTGGCTGTGTGACAACCGATAAATCCAGCTCCACCCGTGATAAGAATTTTCATGTTTCTATGTTTTAATTATTGACAAAAATAGCTAAGATGCTAAAATTGGTCTGCGAGCTGGGGCAAGGGTAACCTCCTCTCAGCAACACCCCCAAACGTGGCTAGACGATGCCCCAGCTCGCCAAAAAAATTAACGCCTTGAGTCTCGAAACACCTGACCTTGGCGTTTTTTATTTTCTTGTTTTTTTAACCTACTTAAAAAACATTTCAAAAAAAATTAACTAAAAAAGCTTTTTAACCTTTTCCAGAAACTGTCCCGATTTTTCTGCTGCGTCAAAAATTCCTGGCGCAAATTTAGTTGCTGCTGAAATTGTTCAACCTTCTGCTGATTTTCCTGTTTGAAACCCTGATCACTAGCCTGCTCAATCATTTCCTGGATGCTGATAATATTTTCATTTTCCTCGGTCAATAAATTTTCTATCTTGGTCAGACTTTCTTCATTTGGTCCACGAAAAAGATAGGACCATTTACCTTGACTTTCAACCTGTTCTATTTCCAGATCCAAAGACTGACCCGATTGAGAAATCTTATTCTCCAAGATGACAACATCGGTTTGAAATTTTTCCAGCAATTCAAGTTCTTTTTGACGATTTTTCTCCTCCTGGGAGACCTCCGAAACTTTGACGACTTTTTCCTCGGCTTGATCGCTTTCTTCTTTAGCTGCTTCTTCTGTTTCAGATTCATCCTCGTCCACTTCAAAAGTTATCTTACAAGAAGAATTAATATCTTTTTTTTCATTATCAGAAAACTCATTCCCTATCAGATCCAAAGATTCCTTCCAATAGGTTCTGGAAGGATTACCGGCCTGTGGAACTTTACAATCAATTCCGTAGTTATGGTTTTTGCGAATTTTATTATTCTTAACCTCAACTTCACCTAAGTCGTCATAATCCTGATAAAATTGGGAAGCGATTCCACTGGCTCCATTTTTCTCAATCAGATTGCCAGAGATTTCCATGATGGCATTGCCTAGAATAACTTCAATTCCGGATTCGTCATTTTCATAAATCTGACAATTCTTGATAAATCCATCTATATTGTTACGGATATCAATGCCTTCCTCGCCATTATTGTAAACATAGCTATTGGAAATTTCAATTCGATTACCTTTTTGAATATAAAAGCCTTTACCATTCCCCTTGATTTTTGTGTCCGTGACTTTTAATTTCCCATTACCCGCCAATATATTAATTCCAATTCCTCCGGAGTTCTCCACTATGCAGCTTTCAAATTCAACCGAGGCACCCGCTTCCACTACCACCCCATAGGATCCGCCGGAAATTGTCAGGTTTTCAAAGTGAACATCATCTTTAGCGGTGATCCCACCCACAATAACAACACCGCTTTTGCTTTCTCCATAAAGACCGACTCCTTTAGGGACCGTGAAACCTCCCTCGTAACTGCCATTTTTGATATAGATCTTGTCAGAGCTGTCCGCTTCATCCAAAGCGTCCTCTATATTTTCAAAAGGGTCATCTTTGCTGCCATCACTGTCATCGCCATCATAATCTTCATCCACATAAAGCGAATAGCTTTCGGCTTGGATTTTGAGCGGCCCAAAGCCAACCGATATTCCAGTCAATACAGCTAACAAAGAAATAAAAGTAAAAAATTTTTTTCGCATGACTTAATTTTAACTTAAAAATAGTGACAAATCAATAAAAAATGTTACTTAAGTTTTTCATTCAAATAAGTCTCCAATTCTTCGATTTGAATAGTTTCTTGCTTCATACTGTCACGATCGCGGACTGTCACTGTTCCCTTTTCCAAACTGTCAAAATCAACCGTCACGCAATAAGGCGTACCGATTTCATCTTGGCGACGATAGCGCTTGCCGACATTGCCGTTATCATCAAATTCGCACATCCACTGCAGTTTCAAATTGTCATAAATTTCGCGAGCTTTTTTGACCAACTCCGCCTTATTTTTCAAAAGCGGGAACACCGCCAGTTTTATCGGTGCCAAACGATGAGGGAGTTTCAAAACCGTTCGCTCACTGCCATCTTCCAACTTTTCTTCCGAATAAGCTTCGGTAATAACCGCCAAAAATGTTCGGTCCACTCCCACCGAAGTTTCCACTACATGTGGCATATATTTTTCACCGGTTACCGGATCTTGGTAGGATAAATCCTTGCCGGAAAATTTGGAGTGCTGTGACAAATCATAGTCAGTTCGATAGTGAATTCCTTCCATTTCTTTGAAACCAAATGGGAACTTGTACTCAATATCCCAAGCTGCTTTGGCATAAAAAACCAAATTTTCATGCTCATGCCAATTGAGATTTTCTTTCTTAATTCCCAAATCCAAATAATATTGCCAACGTCTTTTTCGCCAGTCCTCATAAACATCCATAGCTCCTTTTGGCGCCAAAAACATTTGCATCTCCATTTGTTCAAACTCTCTTTTTCGAAAAATAAACTGGCGAGCTGTAATTTCATTACGAAAAGCTTTTCCAATTTGAGCAATACCAAAAGGAATTTTTTGGCGAGTCGAATCCAAAACATTTTTAAAGTTAATATAAATTCCCTGACAAGTTTCTCCTCGCAAATAGGCCGGGTCATCACCCCAGTTACCGGTAAAATTTCCCAAATTTGACTTAACCAAAAGGTTAAACTTCTTGGCCTCGGAAAAATCACTGGCTCCACACTTCGGACATTTAATTTTATCCTTGTTTTCCTTCATCAATTTATTTATTTCATCCTCGCTCATTTTCTCATCCGCAAAAACTCCTGCGTCTTCCAAAAGATGATCAACTCGACTGCGAGTATGACAATTTCTACATTCAGTCAGTGGATCAGCAAAACCACCCACGTGACCTGAAGCTTCCCAGACCCTTGGGTGCATAAAAATAGAGCTATCTAATCCAACAATGTTTTCATTTTCTTGAACCATTGCTTTCCACCAAGCTGCCTTAATGTTATTGGCAAGTTCTGTCCCATAAGGACCAAAATCATACACAGCTGCAAATCCTCCATAAATTTCTGAAGAAGGAAAAACAAAACCGCGCCTTTTGCAAAGCGAAACGATCTTTTCCATAGTCACATTTTTTTGTTCACTCATATTTTTTTCAAAAAATTAAAAATAAAAAAATCCGTCCTTCAAATGCCATCTTCAAAAAATGACAATTACAGGACGAATTTCAAGATAAGAATCCGCCTTGCCCCGTACATTTTTCGAAAGATATTTCTAAAATCTTCTAAAACAATGCGGGACCTCGAAACATCATTGAATCTTAATATAGCAATCAAAAATGTTTACGGGGCGGTTCCACCCACTTTCCCCGAAAATCTCGGAGCATCTTTAAATTTTCATTTGAGACCTATGCCCGGGCCAAAACCCTGGCGCGAAGAGCTTGCCAAAACTTTCTCATCTCGCGCCCATTATAGCATATTGACACAAAAGGTCAAGCGTGCTAGAATAAATTTCTATGTTAATACCTTGAACTATCTCGTGTATCTAAACATAGTTTTTAATTTCATTGTTTAGCCAACGAGATTTATTCCTCAAATCCCCGTGGATTAATGAGGACCGACTAACTTCGTTTACTTTCAAGTAAAAGCTACAACAAGCCAAAATAAACGTTATTCCAACAAAAAACCCTTGGTTTTGGTGTTTTTTGTTGAATTTCAACGTTTCTAAAATTCAGTGAATAATCGAAAATTCCACTCCAACGAAAGAAGGTCTTTCACAAAGACCTCCGCAGCCCATCAAGGCAATCGGCGCAATAGATTTAATCAATCTCGCAAAAGACGCTTTGCCGGCAAATCAATTGACATCACAAAATTTGTCAACAAAATTACCGCTCCTATTGCTGAGGAGAAATTCCAATCCAAGATACTTTTTGCAGACTTCCCCTTGGATCAAAGATTGAAAATAAATATTTCTAAGCAAGGTTTTAAAAGCCCGACCGAAATTCAAGAAAAAACTATTCCTTTGATCCTTAAGGGTCAGGATTTAATTGGTTTGGCCAATACCGGAACCGGAAAAACCGGAGCTTTTCTGATTCCAATGATTGAGAAAATTTTGCAAAATCCTCGCGAAAAACTTTTAATTATCGCCCCAACCCGTGAATTGGCACTTCAAATCCAAGAAGAATTTCGAAAATTTTGTGCCAATTTGAAAATAAACTCGGTTGTCTTGGTTGGTGGTGCCAACATCAGACCGCAAATCAACCTCCTGCATTCCCCTCACAATGTTATCATTGGTACTCCGGGTCGTCTAAAAGATTTGGTTAACCGAAAAAAACTTTTTTTGCAAAATGTTACTAATGTTGTTTTAGATGAAGCTGACCAAATGCTAGATATGGGATTTGTGCCGGACATCCGCTTCTTGCTTTCCCTGACTAAGTCAGAAAAGCAAACCCTGCTTTTTTCCGCCACGTTGGCACCTGAAATCGAAAAACTCAGCAATGAATTTTTAAAAAATCCCGTTAAGGTTTCCATCAAAACTCGCGATACTTCCGAGTGCGTGGATCAGGATGTGATTCGAATCCAGCGCCATGAGGATAAAATTGAAGTTCTTGGCAATCTCTTGTCTGAAAACTCTTTCCAGAAAGTTTTAGTATTTTCCAGAACCAAACATGGAGCCGAAAAGCTTTCCAAGGCTCTTTTTCACAAAGGCTTCAAGAGCGAATCAATTCATGGCAATAAATCTCAAGCCAAAAGACAAAAAGCTCTCCAGTTATTCAAGGAAGATTTTATCCAGATATTGGTTGCCACCGATGTAGCCGCTCGCGGGCTGGATATTCCAAACGTTTCCCATGTTATCAATTTTGATGTGCCAGCCACTTTTGAAGATTATGTTCACCGCATTGGACGTACTGGTCGCGCTGGAAAAATTGGCAGCGCCCTAACCTTCATTGAAAGTCGCTAGACTTAAGACATTTTCAAACAAAAAAAGCGTCGACCTAAATCTGGCGCTTTTTTTATTTACAAAAACAAATATTTCCCTATTTCAAAGCTTGGACAATTCCCTTGAATTTATCACCTCGATCAAACTCATTTAGAAATAAACCGAAACTGGCTGCTCCTGGTGAAAGCAAGATCACGTCTCCAGCTCCAGCCAATGCTAAGGCTTGCGCTACGGCTTCATCCATCGAATCTACAATTTTTATTTCTCGCTGATCATTTTCCGGCATGTTCTTCTTGATTTTTAAAACCAGATTTTCCGTAGCATTGCCCTTAAGCAAAACAATGCCTTTGACCTTCTCGGCAATTTCCTTTCCCAATTCAGAAAAATCCAAGCTCTTGTCAGTCCCGCCAGCAATCAAAACCATCGGCTGATCAAAACAGCTCAAAGCGGAGACGGCTGCATCCGGAATGGTGGCAGCTGTATCGTTATAAAATTTGATTTGATTGAACTCTCGCACAAATTCCAGGCGATGCGAAATTCCCTTTAAATTTTTTACGGCCTTTTTAATTTGAACGGTCTCAATTCCAAAAACATAGCAAGCACTAATTGCCGCCATTAAATTCGAAAGATTATGTCGGCCTAAAATCTTCAACTCCGACAAATCGACCAATTTCTTAACATCAATTCCGTCATTGAGAAAAATTGCCTCGCCATCAAGGAAAACGGACTTTTCTCCCTGAATCGGCGAATAAGAAAAACGAAAAAGTTGGGATAGGGCTTGTTGGGAAATTTCTCCAAGCAATTTATCATCCTGATTGATAACCAGCCAATCTCGACTTTTTTGAGAAGAAAAAATATATTTCTTATCTCGAATATAGGCCTCCATTGTTTTATAGTAATTCAGATGATCCGACAAAATATTTTTAAAAACAGCAATCTGCGGACTAAGACCAGCTCTACCCAAAGCCGCCAAGCGCCAACTGGAAAGCTCAAAAACTACAACTGAATTTTTCTTCAAAAGACTGAGACGATCCAAAACTGAAGTTTGACCTATCCCTACTTTCACCGGATTCTTTCCGGCCGCCTTTAAAATTTCATAAATAAAAACCGAGGTGGTAGTTTTTCCCTTACTGCCAGTAACTCCAATGATCGGATTTTTACAGAGCTTAAAAAAAAGACCGGAATCCACTTCAACTGGCACCTTAGCTTCCAAGGCCAATCTTATGTTTTTGTCTTGCCAAGAAACTGACGGGTTTTTGATAACCATATCAACCTTGGTAAAATCTTCCGGACGATGTTGACCCAAAACATATTTAATATTTTTAAGACCTTTTAATTTCTCCAAAGATTCAGATAATTGATCTTGGGTTTTTATGTCAGTCACTAGAATCTGAGCGCCACAAGCCGCCAAAAATTTAATTGTCCCGACTCCGCCACCATGTAGACCCAGTCCCATAACGGTAACTTTTTTGTTTTTAAAAAAAGAAGTTTCCATAAATTTCAATTTCAAACAAAAAAGAAAAATCAGCCTAGAACAATTTTTCTTTTATTGACTTCAATTTAGTCTTAAAAAATAATTTAACTAAAACCCAAAAAATGATTTTGACTGGCGACGCAAAACCTCGCCTGACCGCTGCCCAGTCAGCTTGCCTTGTTCAATTACCACCTTACCATTAACAATCATCCAGTCAATACCCCGAGAGTATTGATAGGGGTTTTCAGCTGTGGCCATATCTTTGATTTTGTCTTTATCAAAAATCAAGATATCAGCGAAGTTATTTTTCTCCAATACACCTCTTCCTTTCAAATTAAACTTCCAAGCCGGCAATCCGGTCATTTTATGGATAGCCTCCTCCCAACTCAAAACCTCCCTTGATCGAACATATTTGGAAAGAATTCGCGGAAAAGCGCCAAAATTACGCGGATGAACCAACTCTCCAGTCTTTTTGTGATCTATCGAGTAACCACTACCATTGGAAGCGATGATCGACAAAGGATTACCAATAGCAGCTCCAACATTTTCACTGCTTAAAACATCCATCATTGTCACCACTCGCCCCTCACTGGCAATCAAAATATCGATGACAACTTCCTCAACTTCTTTGTTTTGACTTTTCGCGATCTCAACGACACTTTTTTTCCCAAGTGATTTATTTAAAGGCGAAATCGAAATAATTATTTTGGAATAATCAAATGGCGCCTCCTTCATTTCCGCTACCACTTTTTGTCGGATTTTCGGATTTTTCAATCTTTGCAGCATTATTTTTTTACCTCCCTCAGCCACCCAATCCGGCAGCAAAACATAAAGAACCGAACCGGTTATTTCATAGGGATAAACATCAAAATTGATGTCCAAACCATTCGCACGAGCTTCCTCGATCAAGCTTATGGCCTCACTCATTCTGTGCCAATTTTTTTGACCAATGGCTTTTAAGTGAGAAATTTGCAAACGCACTTTGGTTTTTTGAGCGATGTTTATGGCTTCTTTGATTGATTCGATCAATTCTCCGTCTTCTCCGCGCACATGAGTCGTATAGATTCCATTATATTTCTTTACTATTTTCGCCAAAGCCAAAATTTCCTTCTCAGAAGCCATTTTAGCGTGAGTGTAGACTAAACCAGTAGAAAAACCAATAGCGCCCTCCTTCATGGCATTTCGAAGCATCTCACTCATGGTTTTTATTTCCCTGTCAGTCATAGTTCGAACCTCGTCTCTAACGAGGCCTCTTCGGAGTATTCCATGACCAACTAAAGTAGCGAAATTTACCGGGAGTTTCTTTTTTTCAACCTGAACCAAAAACTCAGCCATCGAAAGCCAGTTCAAATTTAAACCTTTAATATCAACCCATTTTTGAACCGATTTTATAATTTCCTGATTTACCAGTGGAGCCAAGGAAGATCCGCAATTTCCACCAACAATTGTGGTTATGCCCTGAAATAGCAAACTTTCCAAATTTGGATTTGAAAATATGCGCCAATACGTATCTGAATGATTATTGACATCCACAAAACCCGGTGTCACAAAGAGTCCCTTGGCATCAATAATTTGGCGGGCGGTTTCATTTTGCAAATCGCCGATTTCCTCAATTATTTCATTTTTAATTCCCAAATCAGCTTCGTACATCAGCCTTCCACTGCCATCTATAATTTGGGCATTTTTTATCAATATATCCAACATCTTTTTTATTTGTTTGTATTTTTTATTTTCAATTCTTCTTGACCTAATTTTACCTTTTTTGCAATTGATTGGCAACAAAAAAATTGTCCCCAAAAGACAATCTTTTTTTGAAAAAAATTTTAAAATCAATTAGAGCCAACCTTTGACTTCCAAACCCTTCTTGGCTGCTTCTCGCTGAGCTTCTTGCTTAGAATTTCCTTCGCCTTTGGCCACCAATCTATCAGCTAAATAAACACCCATTACGAAACGTCGATCATGATCCGGGCCAGATTCTTCAATAACTCTATAAGATGGGGTTATTTTTTCATTTTCCTGGGCTCTTTCTTGAAAATAACTCTTGGCATCCAGATAAAGTTTCTTTTCCAAAATTTCATCCAAATTTACCACCACATTTTTCAAGATAAATTTCTTAGCCACTTCATAACCTTGATCAAGATAGGTTGCTCCAATGATTGCCTCCATCGCATTGGCTAATAAATATTGGCGAGCCCGGCCAGTATCTTTTTTTTCACCCTTACTCATCAGCAAATATTCTTCCACGCCCAAGCCTTTAGCTACTGAAGCTAGCATTTCACCATTAACCAAGGAAGATCGCCAGGCTGTCAATTCACCTTCCGGATTGGGATAATTAGCATAGAGAAATTCGGTTACCGCCAATTCTAAAACCGCATCTCCCAAAAATTCCAGCCTCTCATTGTGATCAAGTTTATATTTGCGATTCTCGTTCAAATATGAACGATGGGTAACCGCCTGTTGCAATAACAAGATATCCTCAAAATGAAGATCTAGTTTTTTGGCTAAATTTTCTACCATAAGTTTGCCAAAATTCAAATCTTAAATGTCAAAACCGAAAAATTATCCACATCCATCGGATTTAAAATTTAAAACCTGAAATTTGAAAATTAAAAAAATTAATTTACTTCTTGTTCTTCCAATATTTGTTCTTTTTGTTTATTATCTGGACCTTCTGGATAGCTATTTGAGCCTTGATCAATATTTGAAACGTTTTCGTTTTTCAAATCAGAATTTTCTTGGGAATTCTGAATGGTCTGCAATTTTTGTTTCTTAGATGTATCATCCTTCATCGGTTCGCCCAATTCACGATAAATTGTTCCCAAAACGCCGTTAACGAAACGGGCACTGCTCTCTCCGCCGAAAGTTTTAGCCAATTCAATAGCTTCATTGATGGCTACTTTAGGTGGAACCTCTTCATAATTGCCATACATCAGCTCAAAAATTCCCAAACGCAAAATATTACGATCCACAGCCGTTACCTGCTCCAAGGGCCACTCTGGCGCACATTTTTCAATAATCGGATCAATTTCAGTTTGATGCTCAATTGTGCCACGAAAAAGTTTTTCCACAAAAGAGGTTTCGCTAATTCCCGGTCCAAATTCTCGAATATTTCTCTCAATAATATCCTCAGAACTTTCTTTTTTTCCTCCAAAATCCCATTCAAAAAGCGATTGCATTGCGATTGATCGCTGCAGATGCCTATTTGCCATTGTTTCAAAAACGGCAAAAAACTATTCAGAAAATCCAAACCCTGCTGATTTAATTTTCAGAAAGTTTTTTTGTCGATCATGTTTAAATATAATTTTTATTTTTTCGACTCGCTACTATTTTTTTTCAAAGTATTAACCACTTCCCTGCCCTTATAAAAACCACAAGCGCTACAAGCACGGTGCGGTAAAGCTGGTTTTCCACATTTCGGACATACCTGGGTAGCTACCGGTTTAAGTTCAAAACGCTTTCTTTTTCGATCTCGACGAGTCTTAGTGTGTCTTTGCTTTGGTACTGACATATTTTTAACAGGAGTTCCTAGTTTCTATAAAGTCCGTAATTTCTTTTAAAATCGCTCCTTTGCGACCTTTATAAAGGTTAGAACCATTAAATGTAATTATGTAATCAAATAGCCGCAACACCTTTAAGGCGCCACCGCTATCAACTCCACCTTAACACTGTTTGTTGGATTTGGCAAGAGATTGACCAAATTCAAGCCCTGATCTATTCAAATAACCCAAAAGCGGGCCCCAAACCCGCTTTTGTTTAACTTTTCAGCTAAGCACTTAAACAACTTTCAAGATTTCTTTAATGGCTGAGCGTCTTGGAACTTTAACATCCTTCGGATGACTGGATCTGCCAGCCTGGGTTCCGATGGCTTGAAGCAAGTAAAGTCCGCGGTTGGCAATAAACATGTAGCGACCTTTTTCATCCGAGATGGTGCGAGCGACCTTGGTTCCGTTTTCACTGTTTACCAGTTCAACATTGGCGAAAGGACAAGCCTTGCCGTTTTCATAGAACACACTGCCCCATTTGATAAAGCCGACTGACAAA
This sequence comes from bacterium, assembly GCA_003251635.1. Classification (GTDB taxonomy): domain Bacteria; phylum Patescibacteriota; class Minisyncoccia; order Moranbacterales; family GWC2-37-73; genus SZUA-486. The sequence goes on from QKEW01000009.1 coordinate 39,854, forward strand.
TCTCGTAAAAATCCAATGTAGATGTAGATGACTGTTATGGCGATGTTTACGAAACTTGGGTAGAGATAAACTACCGTTAAGTTGAAAGCCAGACCCAACCAGAAAACCAAAGACCAGAACAATTTGAAGTTATCAGCGTTTAGCGGATGGATTCGCTTGGCTGAAGCTTTCTTCATGGCGATATCCTTGGAGAAGATTCCATCTTTTTGGTATTCAACCGCTTCGTTGTCATAGGTGTTGGTGTAGAAAACATTCATATTCTGAGCGTCTTCTTTGCTTATCGATCTGTAGCCATCTTTGAAAGCTTCGACTTTGTATTTGCCAGGAGAAACCAGGAAGAAGAAGGAACCGAACTTGTCAGTAACCCGGGTTTCCTTGGACTGACCAGTTTGGACGTCGATGATGTTGACCCTGACCAATGGCAGCGGACGACCGGTTTGAGCGTCATAGATAACTCCCCATTCCCGTTTTCGATTCTTATTGTTCAAAATTCCAAACAGATGGAAGAAGCCTTCTTTTACCAAGGTAAACACGTCGCGCAGACCATTGATTTCAAACACTATCGGCAAAGAACTGATCACCAAGGTCAAGAAAGCCAGTAGAGTCAACAGTCCGACATTGAAATAGAAGTTTCCGATCTTGATCTTTTCACTAAAGAAGGAGAATTCCTTGATCTTTAAATTGTAAATTCCGTCCGAGATTCCGTCGCTGTCATTGGCAACTACTTGAGAGTTGAAGAAGGCTTTGATCTGACTGATGCCGGCATTTTCCGGTACGTAGATGGCTCGATAAGTTCCGTCTCCGTTGTCGGTTAGATCCAAGACAATCGGTTCTTGGTTATCCGAATCAGTTTCTTCAATGACCACCTGAACACTGTCACCGCCTTCGCCGACTTCGTTTTGATAATCATCCCTGACTGCTACGATTATTTCAACTTCGTCATCAATTTCCGGATTGTCATTGGAAACACCCAGCAGAGTCTCATTTTCATTGATTGGAGCCGGGTAGACTTGGACATCCAGATCATAGCTTGCACTAACGTCACTGGAGAAATCTCCATCACTGATATCAATGGAAGCTAGCTCGGCTTTGTATAGGGTTATGTCGGCCGTCGCGACACCTTGGTTAAAGTCTAGGATGATTGGCTCTCCGAAATTAACCGTTTCTTGGTTGGTATTGGAAACAGTCGGTTGGGTTCCGTCCGGAGCGGCTGAAGCGCCGGAAAACACCACGGTGCGTTCTCCGGAGTAATCAGTCAGAATGTCACCTTCCAAATCGCGGGCGTAGATGGAAACTGTTTGGGTTGTGCCGGCTTGCTGGGTTGACTGGCCTTCGATTTCGAAATAGTTCTCACTTGCCGTTGAGCTTTGAGTGCTGCTGTCGGTATTAGAGTCGTTATTGTCCGTATTGTCATCTTCATTTTCCTCCTCTTGATCATGTTTGGTTTTGCCCAGAATCGTCCAACCCTTGCCCAGAGAGTCAGCTTCCACTTTGTAAATTAGGAAGTTTTTGTTTTCCGCCACCAAGACTGGTTCTAGGACTGTGACGTAATCATTTTCATTTTTTAGGAAAACCACTTCCTCAATATCGTTTTCCTCAATCCAATCAGTATCTATCCGGAAAGTTATTTTGACTTTATCAATGTTTTTATCGGAAAATTCCGATTCGACAAACAGGTAGTTATATAGGATGTAGTCGTCATATTCAGCCGGAACGAAAATTTTGGATGGCTGCTCGTCATAGCTGGTAATTTCAAAGTCGCCTTCCACTTTTCCATTCTTTTTAGTTTCGATGGAAATGGTTCGAATATCAGTTCCCCCATCCTCGTCGTCGTCGATGGAATCAGATTTGGCGCTATCGTTTTTCTTGATATTGGCTTCTAGTTCGATTTTATCCTTTTTGGATTTTTTCAGTTCGATGTAACTGTCGGTTTCGGTGGTTTCTTCAGCAACTTCTTCGTCCGGAGTTTCTTCACTTGGAGTAGAGCCTACGGTTAAATTGAAAGTTCCGTCACTAGTGCCGTCATTGTCGGCCCCGACGGCTACTCCGCCGATAGTGGCGGTTATTTGATCAGCGCCTTCAGCGGTCGGAGTGTAAGAGGCGCTGTAAGTTCCATCTCCATTGTCAGTTACGGTCGGAATGGTCGGATTGGTTCCTGCTACGGTTATCACTACGGTTTCACCG
>QKEW01000004.1 GCA_003251635.1 bacterium
GTCTTGATCCCAAATGGTATCTTGATTGATTGTCAGAAATTCCTGGGCTGAAGCTGAGGATTTTTTAGAAAGAAGATGGGAAAAATCAAATGGAGCTAGGATAAAAAAGAGAATGAAAACAAAAATGGAAGCTTTTTTGAGAGCGTTCATTTTTTTGAAGATTTGAAGTATTTGATTATTAGGAAGAGGTTGATAATGGGCCAGATGAAAAGGGAGAAATATTGAAAATAGATTAAATCATAAATCGTAAATAACGACGACCCACTTAAAGAAATTAATAAAAATAAAAAATTACTAAGCAGAGAAAAAATTAGAATTGAATTTATTTTTTTCTTTGTTTTTATAAAAACAAATACTGAAATAAAAACAAAAACGACTAGCAAAATTAATACGACATTTAATTCTCTTGATGGGCTACTCCAAAACATTTTCTTTTTCACCAATTTCCACCTTGAAAACCCAAGATGAAAACGGATTAATTTAATTTTTATTTTTTATTATATCATCCTCACTGTAAATATTTTATATTTTAGTAGCAAGGATAAAAATATATCTTCAGTGATATTCTATCATTAAGCAAAAGCGGCGTCAAATTTTCATTTTATAAGAATTTAGCCTCTTATTATCCCCTCCACCTCTTTCAAATTCCCAGCCACGAAATCACAATTTTCATCCGCAGTGTCTTGATAGCGACCTTCCGGTCTTTGGAGCAGAATCGTTTGGATTTCGGGCAAATTCTTCTTAACATCTCGAATAAATTCAACCCGATCGTCGATGAAAAAAATCGGGCTGCTTTTTTTGTCAGCCAAAATTTTCCCAATAGCCTGCGCCTTGGAATCTTCTATTACTTCAACTGCCTGGCAACAATTTTGCATTCGGCAAGCGGCAATTTTGTTTCTTTGAAAAACACTTTCCCCAAAAGAAATCACAAAAATTGAATCACTTCCAAACTTTTTCAAAAAATCTAAACTGTCCGAAAAAAGATAGCCGCCTAAATCCGACAAAAAAATTTCTAATTTTGATTTCAATCCCTTCAAATCAAGATCTTCTCCTTCTTCAATCATTCGCAAATGATTGAAAGGACTGTAGGTTTTGGGTTTTTGATCCAAGTTGTCAGCCTTATAATATCTTTCGAAAACCGCCTCCGTCACCCCAAAATCCAAAAACTTTTTTTTCAGATCCAGGCGGAATTTTTTAGTATTAAACAAAACATCGTCAAAATCGACAAAAATCATCATACGATTTCTTTGATTAAATTTTCATATTCCCCAATCTCCAAGATCATCATCAAAAGCTTAGCCAGCTTGTCACTGTCATGACGGATAAAAGAGCGCACACTAGCTATCGCATCCGCTTTACTAAACTTCACAGTTTTTTCACTTAGAAGATTAGCTGAAACAACTCGGTATTTTCGATTTTTCTTCTTGCTTGGTGAAAATTTAATTAGCAGTTCTTGCTGATTTTCATATTTTTCTATTAATTTTTTATTGGGGGCCTTGGAATTGAAAGTCACGAAATCAATTCGCTCCCCACCCAAAAAATCATTGATGGACTGGACATATCGATCCAAATCAAATTTTTCATTGTGACCTCGCTTATTTACCAAATTGCAATTGTAAATGACTTTGGCTTTTGAATTGAAAACTTCCTGGGCGATTTCTTTAACCAAAAAATTCGGTATGATACTGCAATAATGATTGCCCGGTCCGATCACAATCATGTCAGCTTCCCGAATGGCTTTCAATGCTTCTGCATTAGCTGTGGCTTTTGGGTTAAGATAAATTTTTTCAACTCCTTTTTTTTCAATTTCAAAATTATGATTAATTTCACTTTCACCTTTTATTAATTTTCCGTCTTTAAATTTGATGATCAAATTAACATCGTCATTGGTGACCGGAATGACTCGGCCTTTAACATTAAGAATTTTTATGGCCTCATTCACGCCCTTCTCAAAACTGCCACTAATTTTTTCCAAAGCTGATAAAAGCAAATTGCCAAAGCTGTGACCTTCCAAACCGCCAGACTCAAACCGGTAGTTCAGAAGTTGACGCATGACTTTAGAAGACTCACTCAAGGCCACCAGGCATTGCCGAACGTCGCCTGGCGGCAAAACACCAAGTTCATCGCGCAAGGTGCCAGTTGATCCGCCATCATCCGCCATGGAAACAATGGCTGAAATATCGACCGGATATCTTTTCAGACCGCTGAGCAGAGTGAAACTGCCCGTTCCTCCACCAATTGTTACGATTTTTTTTCTTTTCATAGATTTTTCATTTTTTCTAAAATTTGGGCGGATTTTTGCAAATCTTCAGGATTGCCAATGGGAAACCAAGCCCCTGCTTTTTGCATTTCAATCTTAAACCGATCTTTCATCTGCATCATGGTTTGCGGCAGACCAAACTCACCCTTGCCTATATCAACCAAAGGGTAAACAAAAAAATCTCTGGATAAAATATAGGCTCCAACATTAGCCAAAGCCGGTCCAACAATTTTTGGTTTCTCCACGATTTCCACGATGTCGCCTTTTTCATCCATTTTGATAACCCCGAACTGATCCGGATTATCAACCTCCAAAACCAAGACTCCCAAATCTAATTTTGAAAGCTGGGCCAAATCTTTTTTGAGATACAAATCGTCGCCCGTGGTTACCAAAAATTTTTCTCGCAAAACATCTTTGGCTGAGTGTAAGGCTCCGGCTGTGCCATTCAATTCCTGCTGCTCGACATAGACGATTTTTTTGTTCGCGTATTGATCACCAAAAAAATTTCGAATCTGCTCTTGCAAATAGCCCACCACCAAAACCACTTCGTCAATTTCATCCGGCAACATTTCAATCTTATGAGCCAAGAGTGGTTTGCCTTGAATTTTCAGCATCGGCTTGGGGGTATTTTTGGTCAATTCCCCCATTCGAACTCCGCGACCAGCCGCCAAAATTACTGCTTGCATAAATTTTATTTTTATTTAGCTACGATGTTTATGAGTCTTTCCGGCACAAAAATTATTTTCACAACTTCTTTGCCTTCCAGATGTTTTTTGATATTTTCATCTTCCAGCGCGGTTTCCTTGGCTTCATCTTCGGTCACATCCGCCGAGACAAAAATTTTGGCCCGAACTTTTCCGTTGACTTGAATCGGCATTTCAATTTCTAATCTTTTCAAATACTCCTCCTTAACCGAAGGCCACTCTAATCCGATCAAATAATCTTCGCGTCCAAACATTTCCCAAATTTCCTCGCAAATGTGCGGAGCCAGTGGCGAAAGAATTTTCAAAAAATCTTCGAAATCACTTTGGGTTAGATCCAATTTCTTGGAAGCGTTGATAAATTTCATCATCTCCGAAACAGCCGTGTTGTAGTGCAGGCCTGCAATGTCAGCCGTTACCTTTTCAATAGTCGGATGCAAAATTCGCAGCAATTTTTCATCGCTACTTTTCGGCTGAACTTTCAAAATCTCTCCCGCCTTATCCCAAACTTTTTCCAAGAAACGATAGACTCCCACAATGTTTTCCTCATTCCAAATAACTTCATCCTCCAAGGGCGCCGCAAACATCATATAGAGCCGCACTGAATCCGCTCCGAATTTTTCAATCATATCATCCGGGTTGACCACGTTGCCTTTGGACTTGGACATTTTTTTGCCGTTTTTGTCCAACACCATACCTTGGTGCCGCAGCTGCAAAAACGGTTCATCAAAATCTACCAAACCAATTTTCTTCATGGCTTTGACAAAAAAGCGCGCAAAGAGAAGATGCATGTAGGTGTGCTCGGCACCGCCAATGTAGAGATCAACTGGCAACCAGCGCTTCAAACGCTCACTGGCGCAAAAACTTTTTTCATTTTTTGGATCCGCATAGCGCAAGAAATACCAAGAAGAATCCACAAAAGTATCCATAGTGTCGCACTCCGGTTGCCAACCTTGGCCAAAAATTTTCTCCGTGCGTTTTTTCAGTTCTGCTGATTTGGCCAAAGGCGCTACGCCGGTCGGCACAAAATCCACATCTTGCGGCAAAGTCCAAGGCAAATTTTCCTCGCCCACAAATTTAGCTTCACCTTCGGGCGAATAAACAATTGGAATCGGACAGCCCCAAAAACGCTGACGAGAAACTGACCAATCACGCAAGCGAAAATTAATTTGCTTTTTTCCTAAGCCATTTTCTTGGAGCCAAGTCGCCATTTTTTTTCGGGCTTGCTGAGAAGACAAGTTGCTAAATTTTTCTGAGTTTATCAAAATTCCATTTTCAGTTAAGCATTCATTCTCTGAATCTTCGTCATGCAATTTAATAACTTTTTTGATTGGCAGTTCATATTTCTTAGCAAATTCCCAATCTCTTTCATCGTGAGCCGGCACCGCCATCACGGCTCCGGTTCCATAGGATCCAATCACATAGTCAGCCACAAAAACCGGAAGCTTTTCGCCATTGAAAGGATTAGTAGCCGTCAAACCTTCGATTTTCACTCCCGTTTTTTCCTTGGCTTCCATTCGATCCAACTCGGTTTTATTTTGAGCTTGAATTAGATATTTTTCAACCTCATTCCAGTTTTCAATCTCATCTTTAATTTTCAAAACCAAAGGATGCTCCGGCGCCAAAACCACGTAGGTGCAACCAAAAATCGTGTCCACTCGAGTAGTAAAAACCTCTATAAAATCTTCCTCCTTTGAATCAGTGCTGTTAATTGCAAATTTAACAGTTGTGCCTTCGGATTTACCAATCCAATTGATTTGATTTTTCTTAGTATGCTCTGGCCAATCAACTTTTTCCAAATCATCAATCAGCTCCTGAGCAAAATCAGTTGTCTTGAAAAACCAACCGGGAATTTCCTTTTGCACAATTTCACTGCCGCAACGCTCACATTCACCACCCACCACCTGTTCATTGGCAATCACGGTTTGGCAAGATGGGCACCAATTGGTTTTTTGGATTTTCTTTTCCACTAAATCGTTTTGAAAAAATTGACCAAAAATCCATTGGGTCCAATGATAATAGCTTGGATCCGAAGTAACAATTTTTTCCTCAAAATCATAGGACAATCCCAAAGATTTCATCTGGCGGATATAGTTGGCGATATTTTTTTGGGTTGTCTCGGCTGGATGAACTCCGGTCTTGATGGCATAGTTTTCAGCCGGAAGTCCAAAAGAATCAAAACCCTGCGGATGCAAAACATCAAAACCCTGCATTCTTTTGAAGCGATAGAAAATGTCACTGGCTGTATAGCTTTCCGTGTGACCCATATGCAAACCCTCTCCGGACGGATAGGGAAACATGTCTAGAACATAGAATTTCTCGCAACTTTGATCGTCTTTGTCGAGTTTAAATGATCCACTCTCTTCCCATTTTTTTTGCCATTTCTTTTCAATTTTACGATGATCGTATTTTTTCATAACTTTAAAATCCTTAAATTTTATTTTGGCAAATTATTTTGAACACAAAAAGCCCGATAAACATTATTCAAAAGACAAGCAATGGTCAGCGGACCAACCCCACCCGGCACCGGTGAAATGAAAATTGCTTTTTCGCTCAAACCTTCCAGATCAACATCGCCCACAACTTTTTCATTTTCTTTGCTTATGCCTCCATCAATCACCAACGCTCCATTTTTGATCAGATCAGCCGAAACAACTTTTGGTTTTCCAATGGCGGTGATAACTATTTCAGCCATTTTAATTTGGCCAGCCGATTTTTCCAATTCTTTGGAGTTAACATAAAAAGAATCTATGCCCTCTTTTTTTAAAACTATTTCCATGGTCTGAAAAAATTTTTTCGAATTGGCCAAAATTGCTGCCTTTTTTCCAACCAAATTTTGTTTGGAACTTTTGAGCAAACTCGCAATAGCTTGAGGGAAAACCGGTTCAAAAATTGATTCTCCTCGAGAAAATTCCTCCACGTTTTGCGGGTGAAAACCATCCACATCCTTTTCGGGTAAAATTGCATTGATAATTTTCTGGGTATCAAATTTAACCGGCAAGGGCAATTGAACAATAATTCCATTCACATTTAAATCTTGGTTTAATTGAGAAATTTTTTGCAAAATCTCCCCTTCAGCTGAAGTTTCCAAGAAAGCAGACAATTCGAAGTCCATCCCAATTTCTTGAGCTCTTTTGCGCTTCAAATCAACATAGAGACGTGAAGCCGGATCACTGCCAACCAAAATTACTCCCAACTTAGGTTTTTCGTCCAAAACCTCGATCTTTTTTTTAATTTCGATCAGAATTTTCTCAGCTACCGGCTTGCCATATAAAATATCCATATATAGGCATTATTACCGAAAAAAGCCAAAAAAGCAATGGCTTTTTAACTAAAAAATGTCGAAGATTATTAGCTTTCTCGCAAGACCCGCATCAATTTCAAATAGAAATTAAGATTGTGAATTGACGCTAAACGTAAAAAAAGAGGTTCCTTGATTTTCAATAAATGATGCAAATAGGCTTTTGAATAATTTTGACAGGCTTCACAGTCGCAATTTAGGTCAATCGGTGAAAAATCTTTTTCAAATTTTTTGTTAACAATATTGATCGTCTGATAGAAATTTTTATCAGCCAATATTTTGGTCATCGTTGGATTTTCCTCATTCCAGACAAACAATCTGCCGTGTCTTCCCTCTCTGGTTGGAATCACGCAATCAAACATGTCGATTCCGGCCTCAACTGCCGCTGCAATTTCTTCCGGTTTTCCCAGCCCCATCAGATAGCGTGGTTTATCTTGAGGCAATTCATCCACCACCCAATCTAAAATTTCATAAAGATGTTTCCGCGGTTCCCCTACTGCCACTCCTCCAATCGCGTAACCGTCAAAATTCATCTCAACCAATCTGCGGGCACATTCCTTGCGCAAGTCTTCATATACACCACCTTGCACGATCGCAAAAAGCAGGGGCCTTTTTGAGCCTTCGGGGGCCTTCTGCTGAAAATATTTTTGACAACGCGCAGCCCAACGCAAGGTCAGCTCCATTGATTTTCGGGCATAATCATGAGAGCAAGGAAAGGGCGGACATTCATCCAACACCATCACGACATTTGACCCCAAATTCAACTGAATTTCAATCGATTTTTCCGGAGACATGAAATATTTTTTACCATCAAGCGGATCAGAAAATTCAACTCCTTCTTCAATTAATTTCACTCCGTTTTTGCCAAAATTTTTCCCAGCTCGTGCCCCCAAAGAAAAAACTTGAAAACCACCTGAGTCCGTCAGAATCGGTCCGTTCCAATTCATAAATTCAGCCAAGCCGCCGGCTTGTTTGATCAATTCATCGCCCGGTCGAAGCCAAAGATGATAGGTGTTACCCAAAACAATTTGCGCTCCCAAGCTTTGCAAATCCTCAATTGAAATATTCTTAACTGCCCCCTTGGTAGCAATCGGCATAAAAAAAGGCGTTTGCACTTCAAAACCACCTAAATTCAAAACCCCAGTTCTGGCTTTCTTGTTATTTTTGACTATTTTCAACATTTTCTTACAAATAATTTCCCCTTAGCCTAGCAAAAATAAACTAAATAAGCAATGACCTGGATTCAAATTAATACAAAGCCACGATCACCTTATAGCCCGATGAATTGATAGAAGGATCTTCAAGCAACTGCATTGTTTTTTCTTTTTGATATAAGATCAAAACTTTGTCCGTAAAAGAATCTTTACCAGTTAAGCGGGAAACATTCAACAGCTTCAGCTCTTCACCAACTTGATTGATCTGCGGGGTTAGTTCAACCTGAAAAGCCACTTCCTTAGCTGGAGATATTATTCCACTGCCAGCCGCAACGGAACCAACATTCCAAACAATCTGATTGGTTCTTTCACTATAAGTAATGTTTGCATCTGACGGATAAATTTGACCTGTCCACTTGATTCCCGATGGTAACGAAGATTCCACACTGATATCCTCCAAATCGTTAGAGATATTGGTAACAGACCAATGAAAAGTATAGGTCGTGGAAGAACCGACCGTTGGTGGCATTGGACCGGAATTGCCTATCTGTTTGTCATTGTAGTAGCCATTAACGGAAAGAATGACTTTTGAATTCAATTTAACTTCCAAATCATTTCCGAAAACCACCTTGCTTTTTCCATTAACGTCCAGAAAGTTGGAACTATCGATCTGAACCTTTGATTTTACTGAAAAATTCTTATCATTGGAATCATTAACCGGAATGACGTTCAAAATTGGAATATTCAAACGAATCTCCCCACTCTCGCCCGGAGACAAAGATCTCAATTGAGAAAAATCGGAAGATTTCCAAGTGATGGTTTTATTTTGAGCGTCAAAGTGACCGCCGCTTACCTTAATTTTTCCCACGTCCACAACTTCACTCTCCAATTGAAGCCTAATTACCAAATCATTCAAAATATAATCACCCTTATTTTGATATTTAATCAAATAACGCAAGACTCCCCCGGAATCAGCCAAATTGACACCGTCTTCCAATTCCTGTGAAACCATCAACAATGAGTCAGCTATTTTAGTCGTTTTTTCGCGCCGATTATAGGAGATGAACTTCCCATCATCGCCACTGCGTCCCAACTGAACTACCACTGTCTGATTCTGCGTACCGGAATCGCTCAGTCTGCCTTTGATCCTGATTTTTCCACCCACTCCCGCTTCCAAAACTCCCAAATACCAAACTCCTTCTTTTGAAAAAGATGGATCAGCCGAAATAAAATCAAAGCCACCGGGAAATTCCACTTTTATTTGAGCATCTTTCAGGGACTCTGCATCCAAATTTTTGTAATCAATCACATATTCAAATTGATCACCCAAAGAAACTTCGGCTGGGGCTGAAACTTCCAAAAGCATTGGCGAGGTAGCCACATTGACGCTTATCTGATTGCTATTTTGATGCTCAGTTTCTTGCCCAGATGGCGTGTAGCCAAGTGCTGCGCGCAAATAAACCGAAGTATCCTTGGGCGCATAAAAAGAACCCTTAACCCTGACTTCGCCTTTTTGACGAGCCTTGATGTCGCCTATATAAATCAAACTGCTGCCTGAATTTAGCTGTTTCAAATTAACATTATTGTCAGTATCTGGTTGAAAATTTTCAGAATAACTTAATAATATTTGGGAGTCTTTCAGTTTGGCTAAATTATTATTTTCATATTTTATGACATATTCAACCGACTGAGCACTGTCTGCACTTTCCGGACCTTCAATTGAAACCAAAACCCTATCTTCATGGTAAGCATTTTTCCGAAAATAATTAAACAAAAATAGGCCAACAGCCAAAAATACTGCGACCCCTAAAATTATGGAAGCTATCTTTAAATACTTCTTTTGTTTGATGCTTGGTTTATTCTTTTCTTCATCCCAATTTTGCTGCTGAAGAAAAGGATTGCTATCGCTATTGTTTATTTTTGTTGGATCCAAGAGATTTTCCTCTTTTCTGTTTTGATCCAACTTATGCTCAGAATCATAAAGATTCTTATTTAGTTCCTCTAGAGACATAGTTTTTTAATTTTGTTTTTTGTTTTACCAATTTTATAATAACAAATTTCAATGTCACCTCCAAACTTTCAACTAAAATTATGAAAAAAGATAGTATTGAAATTTACTTATCAAGCCAGACCAAATTTGAAAATCCAAATATAGCCAAACAAACACAAAACCACTAAACCCACCGAATCATTTCAATAACAATTAGCTTAAGAAAATCAATTTCCTTTTTATCCACCCCGATTTTGGTAAAAAAATATAAATTTTCCCGATTGATTAATCTGAGCAATTTGACTGTGTTGACTGACAATTCAAAATTCATTTTTTGCTCTCTGGCACAATTTTCACAAACCACTCCGCCACTTTTAGCATTGAAATAAAATCTCTGACCGAAGTCCTCTTTTCCACATTCGCTGCAACAAACCACTTCGCAACCATGACCAAGGTAACTTAAAACCTGAAATAAAAAGATGAAGGTCAAAAGTTCAATTTTATTTTCATATTCCTCGTTTTTCCGAGTGGAAAAAAATAAACTTTGCGAATCGATAATTTCCAAATATTGTTTTAGCAAATAAAAAACGCTCTCATCCCGATAATCCAAATTGGTCAACTTGTCAAAAGTTTTCATCGCAAAACTAACCCTGGATAGAGCGTGAAAGTTGCCGCGTAGGGCTGAAAAATTATTTTCAACAACTGAACCAACAATTTTTCCCATTCCTCGGCTACGCATCACAATAACCCCGGCAAAAAGAAAATTTTCTAAGGATCCAGCCAGTTTGGCTCCCGATTTTCTGACGCCTTTAGCCAAAGACTGAATTTTTCCTCCTTCCAGAGTGTAAAAGGAATAGATGCGGTCAGTTTCGCCCACATCTTTTTTATCCAGAATAATGCTAGTATATTTGTATTCCATCTGGTTTTTTTAAGTTACTAAAATTATATAATTATTTAGTTGCTTTGAAAACCACAAAAAAGCCCGGCATGAACCGGGCTTCAATATTGATCAATTTGATTTTGACAACTTAGGGAACCACCTCAATCCAATCACCTGGTTTAACCGAATTACATTCCATGGATCCGTTCATAAGCCCACCACATCCATCTGGACAGGTTTGTCCCTGACAGGTAGTGGCTGCGCA